>JAUUDL010000140.1 GCA_030826715.1 Hydrogenimonas sp.
ACTGAACGGCCATCCGATCAGGAAAATCACGGCGAGCAGTATCGAAAGAATACCGTTGAGCAACCACATCCACCATCCCTTTGCCGGCTTCATCGCAAAGGCGATCGCCATGTTTCCGAACGAATCGAGAAGAAAATAGATGGCAAGAAGCAATCCGATCGCGGCGACACCCGGCAGAGGTTTGAATATCATAAGCAGTGCCGTCATCACGAGAATGAATGTCTTGAGCCATCCCATCCAGTCGCTTTTGTCACTCATCCAAGTGAAATACCCTGTCATCAGACCGCCAAACAGCAGCATCCATGCAATAAAAAAGAGTGTCGCCAACGACATCATACCGGGAAATAGTATGCCCGCTAGACCGATGAGCATCAATATAACACCTGCGATTTTGGCGTTTTTGGCCACCTTTTTTTTCGTCTCTTCATCCATTTCCAACCATAGGCTCCACATAGTCACTCCTTTTTCATTTTTTAACTGACGGTTCAATTATAACTTTTTCTCACTGTCTAGTGCGCTACCGAAGTTCCACATCTCATTTTTCGCCTCCCATTTTTTTCTCGAGCTCCATCACATCTTGGAGTGTCTTGAGCACGCTGTCGGGATTGAGGCTGATCGAATCGATCCCGGCCTTGACGAGAAATTCGGCCACTTCAGGATAGTCACTGGGAGCCTGGCCACATATACCGCTGTGGCGATGGTTGCGCTGGCACCCTTCTACGGCGAGTTCCATCATTGTAAGGACGCCGGGATCTCGTTCGTCATAGTCGAATGCGACGATCGCGTTGTCGCGGTCGACACCGAGTGTCAGTTGCGTCAGATCGTTGCTCCCGATACTGAAACCGTCGAAAATCTCGCTGAACGCGTCGATCTGAACGACATTGTTGGGAATCTCGCACATCACATAGATCTTTAGATCGTTTTCGCCTTTTTTCAAACCGTGTCTGGCCATCGTATCGACCACTTTGCGCCCTTCATCGACCCGTCGGCAGAAGGGAATCATCAATATGATATTTTCCATGCCGATCACCTCTCTGGCGCGCTTCATCGCCGCACATTCGAGTGCGAAACCCTCTTCGTAGATCGGATGGATATAGCGCGCCGCGCCACGGAATCCTATCATCGGGTTATCCTCTTGGGGCTCGAAAAACTTTCCGCCGAGCAGCGTGGCGTATTCGTTGGTTTTGAAATCGCTCATCCGAACGACACAGGGTTTCGGATAGACCGCCGCGGCAATCGTCGCCACCCCTTCTGAAAGAGTCTTGACGAAATAATCGGTCAGACTCTCGAAGGCGGTTGCCAGCTCTTCGAGCTTTTCTCTCGTCGCGTCGTCCACCTTCTCGGGATGCTGGAGCGCGACCGGGTGGGCTTTGATATAACCGTTGATAATGAACTCCATGCGCGCCAGGCCGATGCCGTCCACCGGCAGACTCGAGAGGCTGAAAGCTTGATCGGGGTTGCCGAGGTTCATCATAATTTCGGTCTTCGGACGCGGAAGGTGGCTCAGATCGACCTTTTCGACATGGTATTTGAGCGATCCTTCGTAGACATAACCCGTTTCTCCTTCGGCACAGCTGACCGTCACCTCCTGTCCGTTTTTCAAAATTTCCGTCGCCCCTACGGCACCGACGATGGCAGGGATTCCGAGTTCCCGCGAAACGATGGCGGCATGGCAGGTCCGACCGCCGCGGTTCGTGACGATCGCAGCAGCCGTTCTCATCACCGGTTCCCAGTCTGGGGTGGTGGTATCGGCCACGAGGACTTCACCGGGTTTGAATTCGCTCAAATGCTCCACATCCGGAATGTAATGCACTTTTCCCGCACCGATCTTCGTCCCCACGGCCCGACCCGTCACGAGCACCTTACCCTTTTCATCGAGATGGTAGATTTCAAGAATGCTCACCTTCTTTTGCGACTGGACGGTTTCGGGGCGCGCCTGGACCATATAGAGTTCGCCATCTATGCCGTCTTTGGCCCACTCCATATCCATCGGTTTGTGGTGGCCGGCCTTTTTGGAGTAGTGGTTTTCTACCTTAATCGCGTAGTATGCCAACGTCATCACGTCGGCATCGGTGATGCAGAAATGGCGGCGCTCCTCTTCGCTCGTCGGCACGTTTTTCGTATACTCTTCGGCAAGGTTGGCCTGCTCCATCTTTTCGGAAAAGACCATTTTGAGCTCTTTTCGCCCGAGCCTTCGCTTCAAGACGGCGCGGAAGCCCTTGTTGTAGGTGGGTTTATGCACATAGAAACTGTCGGGATCGATGGTCCCCTGCACCACGTTTTCACCCAGTCCGTAGGCGGCGTTGATAAATACGACATCACGAAAACCGGTCTCGGTGTCGATGCTGAACATCACACCGCTGGCCCCGATATCCGACCGCACCATCTTCATGACGACCACACTCAGATAGACTTTGGCCCAATCGAAGCCGTGGTCGTACTTGTAGTGGATCGAACGGTCCGTAAAGTTGGAGGCGAGGCAGCGCCGATAGGCATCCAAAAGCGCATCGGCGCCTTTGATGTTCAGATAGGTTTCATTCTGTCCTGCAAACGACGCGTCGGGCGAATCTTCGGCCGTGGCCGAAGAGCGTACCGCGAGTGACATCTGCTCGCCATACTCTTTTTTGAGTTCTTCGTACCCTTGGAGAATCTCTTTTACGAGGTCGTCCGGCAGTTTCGCTTCATAGACGAGCTTTCGACACGCCGCACCACGTTTTTGCAATTCGGCGACATTGTCAGGATCGAGATCATCCAACAGCGCATGAAGTTTCGGCCACAGATCGTTGCTGTCGAGGATGTAGCGGTATGCTGCGGCCGTTACGGCGAAGCCGTTGGGCACTTTCACCCCTTCGTAAGTAAGATTGCGGTACATCTCTCCGAGTGAGGCGTTCTTCCCCCCTACTTCGGGCACATCTTCGATACCTATCTCTTTGAACCATTTGATATAACGTGACATTTTTCCTCCTGTAAAGTTTTTTACATTGCCGGAGGCATCATGAACATGTGAAAAAATCCACCGAACACCATACCGATTAGCATGAATATAAAATAGATGATAAATAGTGCCGGAATCGAAGCCAGCGCCAGTTTCACCATAAACCAGACCAGATCCCAAAAGGGAATATCCAATCCCGATATCGTCACCCGATCGTCACTCTTTTCCAAAACTCTCTCCTTTTTTGAATAGTGGCGTATTGAACGATTTGTGCCATTCGATGATGTGATCCCACGCTTCGGCGGCGTTATCGACGATTGTGAAAATCTCCAGATCCTCAGGGGCGATGACACCCTCTTCTTTCAAAAAATCGAAATCGATCAATTTTTTCCAGTAACTTCTTCCAACCATCACGACAGGAATGGGGTGGGTTTTTCGCGTCTGCACCAGCGTCAATATCTCGAAAAGTTCGTCCAGTGTGCCGAATCCTCCCGGATAGACCACCAATGCCTTGGAGCGAAGAAAGAAGTGGAGCTTCCTGATCGCAAAATAGTGAAACTGGAAGCAGAGTTCCGGCGTAATGTAGGGATTGGGGTACTGCTCGTGTGGAAGTTGAATGTTGAGCCCTATCGATCTCGCACCCACATCGTGCGATCCCCGGTTGGCCGCTTCCATGATGCCAGGGCCTCCTCCCGTCATCAGGACGATCCGGCTGTCCTCCGGCCCCTTACCGCTGCGCCCGACATAGCGACCAAACATTCTCGCATCGTCGTAGTAGATACTCTTTTCAACCATTCTCTCGGCCATGTACATCTCATTGAGGAATAATTTGTTGTTTGGCTCTTTCTCCACCTTTTTCTGAATAGCCTTGAGTTGCGCCATCGCCGTCTTGTGCTCGTGAACGCGCGCGCTGCCGAAAACGACGATCGTATGCTCGATACCGAATTTCGCCATGGCAAGTTCGGCTTTGAGATAATCCAGATCCAATCGGATACCGCGCGCTTCATAACTTTTGAGAAACTCCGGGTCCTCTTCGGCCAGCCGGTAGGTCGGGCTGGCCATGATCTTTTTCACGAGTTCAAGTGCGTGCGGATCCTCGGTTTTGGGCTTTGGATGTTCCCATGGCCTTTCAACGTTCTCTATCGGGTATTTTTTTTTCATTATTTTATTTTCCTTTTTCTCATATCCACAATCCCCATCCGATGGTACAAATCCCCAAAAAGGAGATCGACAGCGCGGATTTGTGGCAATTTTTCACACCGCCGAACCAAAGGGCATACAATGCTTTGACCAAATTATTGCTTCCGGCGGCTATCATCACGCACGATTCTATTTCGACAGGTGTCACGCTGTATTTGCCGGTCAACAACGATAATACGAATGGGTCGATATCGGTCACGCCCGCCAGAAATGAGAATATTTTCAGCCCTCCCAGTCCGTAATGGTGCGTGATATACTGCGTCAATATCATCATAATGACAAAAAGCAGGGCAAAAAGCAACGCGGTTCCCAGTTCTAGCGGGTTTTTATCGACGAATTCGGTGATATTTGTGGATTTGGTGGAGCGCAATACAAAAAACCACGCCATGGCAAACCCGAGCAGTGAAAAAAATACAAAAGGCATAAAAAGCCTCTGTGCGATCTGCAGATTGAAGAGTGCGGCGATAACGAGAAGACGCAGGTACATCACCGATGTTGCCGCGATGACGCCGGCATCGATCATCGGATCGTATCCTATACTTTTTGCTTTTCTTGCCAAAACGACAGTCGTGGCTGTCGAAGAGTAGGTGCCGCCGATGATTCCGGTAAGGAAGAAACCTCTCTGTTTAAAGAGATATTTCTGTGCGATATAGCCACCGTAACTTATCGCAGATATCACCACGACCGCCAGCCATATTTTAAACGGTGAAAGCGGTACCATCGGAATTACCTTTTCATCGGGCAACAACGGCAGGATAACCGCTGAAAGAAGCACCATCTTCCCAAGCGTTTCGATCTCATACGGATCAATACCGAGTGAAATGCGGTGAATGGCAGTGCGGGCGTTGAGGATAAAGACGATCATCACGAATAGCAGAGCCGGCATCCAGAGTGGGAAAAGCTGTGTCAATGGACCGAAAGCGTAAACACAGAGCATCACCAGGTAGAGCAAAATGCTCTGGCGGTGATCGATAAGTTTCTGATAATAAAAAAGGGCATAGAGCAGTGTCAATCCGCCAAGCACCGTCACATATGCAGTCAGATGGACCGGATCGATTCGGTAAAAGATAAAACCCAAAATCCCCACGAATGTATAGGTTCTGGCTGTTCCGAAAAAGGGCTGACTTTGACTATCCGGATGAAAATGATAGCGGTATGTACGCACCTCCAATCCTACGAGGAAACTGAAAACCGCCGTGAGGATAAAATGGACCAGATCGGCATTGAGTGTCATGGCGCGATCAATCCCTTTTCATAACAGATCGGGTCATATTCACAAACGACGTCGGTATCGCAAACCAGCAACTCCTCTCTCTTGTCCGGGTAGTCGACATGTGCGAGAAAATGTTTCATCGTATGGATACGCGCGGTTTTTTTGTCGTCGGCATGTACGATATACCAGGGCGCAAAGACGAAAGAGGTTTTCGCGAACATCTCATCTCTGGCTTTGGAGTACTCTTTCCACAGTTTCTGCGCCTTCTGGTCTACAGGGCTTATCTTCCACTGTTTCAAAGGATCCTTGCGGCGGGCTTCCAAACGACGCTTTTGCTCCTCTTTGGAGATATCGAGGTAATATTTGAAAAAGATCATCCCCGAATGGGTCAGCATATGTTCGAAGCTTGGCACCTCGTCCATGAAGGCACGATACTCCTTTTTCGTACAAAAGCCCATCACGCGCTCTACACCGGCACGGTTGTACCAGCTGCGGTTAAAAAAGACGATCTCCCCACCGGAGGGCAGCGGAGGAACGAAACGCTGGAAATACCACGATTTCCTCTCCTTGTCGCTCGGTTTTCCCGGCGCAAAAACCCTCGATTCACGCGGGCTCAAATGTTCGGTGAAACGTTTGATCGTTCCATCTTTTCCCGCCGTATCGCGCCCTTCAAACAGGATACAGACTTTCAAAT
Organism: Hydrogenimonas sp.; assembly: GCA_030826715.1. Lineage (GTDB taxonomy): Bacteria > Campylobacterota > Campylobacteria > Campylobacterales > Hydrogenimonadaceae > Hydrogenimonas. The sequence goes on from JAUUDL010000140.1 coordinate 6,043, forward strand.
CTTCATTGATGACATGGCGTTGAAACTTCACTAATTCCACTTGTAATTCGTAAAGCTCTTTTTTATACTCCCTCTTTTTCATTACATCATCCCATGTATAATAAGATTAAAATAGACCCATCGCATCATATGCAGATCGACCTCCCACCATAGCCATCGCGCCTCTGTGGGATCGAGAGGAAATGTGGTGTCGACCCCTTTTCGATCATATTCGATCAGCATCTCCCTGCCAAAGGCAGTTTTGACGGGTGCCACGCTATATCCGGTATATTTCGCCGGAAGTGGAATATCTTCGAGGAAAGCGGAGACATTGTCTTGAATAACGATCGCTTGGTCTCGTGTGGCACCTCCGCTTTTACCATTTTTGATATTTACCACGTCACCGAGTCCGAAAACATTGTGATATCGTGGATGCTGAAGCGTCTGTGGATCGACCTCCATCCAATCACCACTCTCATCGGCCAGATCGCTCTGCCTGAGGACTTCCGGCGCCCGCATAGGCGGTGTAAGATGTAAAAAGTCATATGACTTCACGATCGTCCCATCAGATGTCTCAAATGTCACGCTTTTGTTACCTGTATCCACCGCTTTGAGTCGATAGCTATATGCCATATCAATTTGTTTGTATCGTTTGATGATCGATCCAAGTGCTTTATCGTAAGGGCTTACACCGATCAACGACTTTTTCGGTGTAGCATAGGTCATCTTCGCATGCGATAGGCGATTACTTCCTCTTGCTTCTTTTTCTCCCCGACCTCGGAGACGGTCGTGACAGAGAAAGAGCATATCCAACGGCGCGTTGATCGCTTTAAAAGGGGTGTCCGGATCGGCAAAGAGAATTGTCACATCATGTACAGCGGCGTATTCATAGATCTCTTCCATCCATGAATGTGTCATTGTGCCGCCTGTTGACTCTCCCTTGACAGGATCGTTACAATAGACACTTGTGATGCCGTTTTTTCCTATGTCATCCCGCTCAATCCCTTCAATGAGGCTGTAATCTTCCACACATCCGAGCGCCACAACGAGAATGTCATAAAGAATCTCTCCACTACGACTTGCTTCAAGTTTATTTTGATCTGGGAAAAAAGCGTTTACATTCTCTCGCAACCAGGTTACACCGTCAGGAATAAGCTCTTGTGTCGCCTTACGGTTCTCTTCGGACCGAGATAACCCTACGGCCTCGAAAATCTGCCCACTTTGATACAGATGCATCTCATTGGGAGCGATCAAGACAATCTGAGCATTGGGTGCCGACCGCCTCAGACGCGCCGCTGCATCGATTCCGCCCATTCCACCCCCAACAATCACGATACGGGCATGTTTCTTGCTCGAAGGCATCGAAAGCTTCGTTTCGGCCGCCTCACTTCCTGAAGGCAAGAGCGTCGCACCGATAGCACCCGCAGCCGCTGTTTTCAGGAGATTTCTGCGATTTTTATCGATATCCGCCTCTTTTCTTCTGTTGCAGCCATCGTCAGATTTACATGATGTTTTCATGATATCTCCTTCTGTAATACCCAAGAACACCCATCTTCACCGTATCGTTGAAGACAAACCAGGTTAGTGCGTAGCCCCACATGGACAAAGCCCATGCCCAGCCGATCGGTTCCATCAAACCAAACCCGTAAACGGCGATGATCGTTCCGGCAACCCGGCTCGAAAAGGTAGCACCAAAAAGAGTCCATGATGGCCATGGCCTTTTCCAAAACCAGTCGTCGATACGGGTGTTGTAGATCGTACCGTGCCCCGCGATGACGAGCTTGGCAAAAAAGACCGACTGTACGAAATCGAGTGGCATGTGCATCACGGTAATCAAAATCCAAAAGAGCATGAACGAGGAGAGAACGCCGGCGATACCGAGCCACGAGGAGAGAACAAAAATCTCTTTCATATCCCACCGTACCGGGTTTTTTCGAATCTTCGTATTGTCGTAGGCGATCGTCATGATCGGAATATCGTTCAAAAGTGCCAATACGATGATCATGATGGCCGTAATCGGGTAGAAGTCGTAAATGACAATCGCGAGCGTCATGAATATGATGATACGAATCGTTTCCGCGATTCGAAAAATCGTATAACTTTTCATCCGTTCGAATATCTTGCGCGACTCTTTGATGGCGTCGATGATGACCCGCAGTCCCGGGGCCATCAGCACGATATCGGCCGCAGCCCTGGCCGCATCGGTCGCACCGCTGACGGCGATGCCGCAATCGGCTTTTTTGAGGGCGGGTGCGTCGTTGACACCGTCACCTGTCATACCAACGATATGATCGACTTTCTGAAGCTCGTCGACGATGAAATATTTATCTTCCGGAAAGACCTGGGCAAAACCGTTGGCCTCTTCGATCGCGGCGATAATTTCACTTTCGTGACGTTTGACCGTTCCCTTGGGGATCGGCATATTATAAAGTTTCCGCTTCACTTTCTTCATGATATCGTGCACGATACGGTCGATCTCTTCATCCGTCGCATCGGGATGCATCTGTTCGGCGATCGCACGTGAGAGCACTTCAGAAAGGTAGATATATTCGCCGATCGTCTCGCCTTTGAGTTCCCTGACATCCTGAATATTCTCCCCAATATCGAGAAGTTTGGCGATATATCTGGCGACAGCGATATTGTCGCCGGTCACCATTTTGACTTCAACCCCTTTGGCTTTCGCCTCGGCAATCGCATCTTTGGAGTCCTCTCTCGGCGGATCGAAAAGCGGAATCAATCCCAAGAAATGGTAGAAATCTTCCTCGCATTGACGGTAGGCCACTCCGAGTGTCCGAAATCCTTTCTCTGCGAATGATTCCACCTGGTCATAGGCCGCTTTCTTATCGAATTCCCCCTCTTTACACTGTTCGATAATCACCTGCGGCGCCCCTTTTGTGACGACCAGACACTCCCTACCTTCATAGAGACCTTCCGTACGTTTATGAACCGGATCAAATGGGAGGAACTTGGTCAGTTTGTAGGATTTGAGCGCATCCCGCATATGATGGGCATCGATATATTCGAAGATCGGTTTTTCGATTGGGTCGTGGTTCTCCTCCTTGCTCGCCAGCGCGGCATAGAGCATCAACTCTTCACTCGTATGGCCGACGGCCACATAGGGGTCGGCCAATGTCATCTCATTTTTGGTCAATGTGCCTGTTTTGTCCGAGCAGAGAATATCCATTCCCGCCATCTCTTCGATCGAAGCGAGCCGGCTGACGATCGCCTCTTTCGCTGCCAGCACCTGCGCACCCAGTGCCATCGTCACCGTCAGCACCGCCGGCATCGCGACCGGAATGGCCGAAATCGTCAAAACGAGGACGAAAATGAGTAGATCCACCGCCGGTTGATGGGTTTTGAGGCCGTGATAGATGATAATACCGATCATGAAAATCGTCACGACAATCAAAAAGTTACCAACTTTGATGACCATCGCCTGGAAGTGGCTTCGCTCCTCTCTTTGGGCTTTGGCGACAAGACCGACCGTTTTCCCGAAATAAGTATTTTTCCCCGTCGCTGTCACTTCAGCAATCATTTCACCCTGTTTGATAATAGCGTTGGCGTAGAGTTCGTCCCCCGCCTTTTTATCCACAGGAAGCGATTCTCCCGTAAGTGCAGATTGATCCACCAATAAGAAATCGCCGCCTCCGAGTAGTTTGGCATCGGCCGGCACGATATCGCCGATTTTCACTTTGATGATATCGCCGGGCACCACCTCTTTGGCGTCGATCTGTTGCCATGTTCCGTCTCGAAGGACAAGCGCCTTTCGAGCGAGTTTCTTCTTGAGTACCGCGATCGCATTGAGCGCTTTGGACTCTTGGTAAAAATCGACGAGCGCGTTGACGAGCAGCATAATCATAATAATGATAAAATCTTCCCACCGCTTCGCCAGGGCCGAAAGCACGGCCGCCACTTCGATCATCCACGGAATAGGCCCCCAGAAACGGCGAAAAAGCCGATGCCACCAGCTCTCCTCTCTCTCCTCTATCGCATTGGGGCCATACTGAGCCAAACGCTTATTCGCCTCTTCGGAGGTCAAGCCCGTCACGTTCAGCGCACTGTTTTGGTTTTCACTTTTCTTTTCAGGCGTGACTGTTTCACTTTTCTCTCTCGATACCGTCTCATCGTTATCAGGAGTTGTAGGGTTCTTTTTCCCACCGTGTCGTCGATGTGCCAACATCTATCCTTTCAAATGAATATTTTCTCTTCAGGAGCCACGATATGGGCCTTTTTATCCATCTGTGCTTCGATTGCCTTTCTGAAAACCTTCTGTTTTTCATATTCACCGTGAATCAGAAAGATTTTTCCCAGTCGATCAAAGTGTTTCATCCAGTCGATCAAATCGCGCTGATCGGCGTGGGCCGAGAATCCGTTAATCGTATGAATACTCGACCGGATCAATACCTCTTCGTGATAAATTCTGATATGGCGTTCGCCATCGACGATACGGCGCCCAAGCGTCCCTTCGGCCTGGTAACCCACGAAAATCAGTGCATTTCTTTCATTCCAGAGACGGTTTTTGAAGTGGTGGAGGATTCTGCCGCCGGTACACATGCCGCTTCCGGCGATAATAATACAGCCGCTGTCGATCTCGTTGATCTTTTTGGACTCTTCGGGTTTGAGCGTATAGTGGATATAGGGAAATTCGAAGATGGTGCCGTCACGGCGTAAAAATGCATTGCACTCTTCACTCAACTCCTCGTAGTAGGCGTCATAAAGTCGTGTGGCACGTATCGCCATCGGTGAATCGATGAAGATTTTGCAGGGAGGGAGCTCCTGTTTGTCATACATCTGTTTCAAAAGGCACATAATCTCCTGCGTCCGTTCGACGGCAAAGGATGGAATCAATACATTGCCTTGGTTGAGCAGGGTATTTTGAATCACCTCTTTGAGTTCAGCGACACTCTCTTCGATCCCTTTGTGGTTTCTATCGCCATAGGTCGATTCGATATAGAGCGCATCCGCCTCTTTCAGATAGACAGGATCGGGCATCACCATATCGTTGTGATTGCCCAGATCACCGCTGAAGACGATCTTTTTGGCATTACCTTCCTCGACAAAATCGATTTCGATCGTCGCCGAATCGAGGATGTGTCCGGCATCACGAAATATCGCCTTGACCTCTTTGCCCAGTGTCACAGGTTTGTCGTAGTGGACATACTCCATCGGCATATCGTAGAGAGTTTTGACGTCGTCTACGGTATAAAGAGGCTCTCTCACACTCGCTTCAGCCCCCCGCCGCTGAGCTTTTTTATAGCGTGTGCGGTAATCTTCTTCCATCAGATGGGCACTGTCGAGAAGGACCACTTCGGCCAGATCCATCGTCGAACGAAGAGTCACGATGCGACCGCGAAACCCCTCCTTCACCAGTTTAGGGATACGGCCGACATGGTCGAGATGCGCATGGGTGATCAGCAAAATATCGATCTCACGCGGATCGAAACCGAACGGATCGTAATTACGCTCCTCCACGACTCCCTGAAACATCCCGCAATCGACCATGATCGTAGGACCGTGTTCTATCTGCATCACGTGACACGAACCCGTCACCACCTCCGCCGCGCCGTAGGATCTGATCGTTGCCATAAAAACTCCTTTTTTTTGATTATACAACAAGTATGAACAACAAAAAGGAAACAACTACAGAAGCGAATCGATCAGTTTTTCCACAGGCATCTTCTTCTCATCGGCAATGCGTTCGAGTTTTTCGAATGTTTGAAAAGGCAGGTAGGTAACCATGCGGATATCTTCACCGTCGGCCCAGCGCATATCGTCATAGACCTGCTGCATTTCGATTCGCTTCGCTTTGGGGATCGGGGAGCGGATCGATTTGTACTCCACCAGTTCGCCGTTTTTGTAGACCCCGGAAATCTCGGCGAAAACCCAGTAGTAGCCGCGGTCTTTGCGCATATTTTTGACATAACCGCTCCAGTTTTCACCCTTTTGGATCGTCTCCCACAGATCTTTGAAGACCGCTTTGGGCATATCGGGGTGGCGAAGGATGTTGTGCGGTTGCCCGATCAGTTCGTCGGCGCTGTAGCCTGAAATTTCGGCGAACGTATCGTTGACATAGGTAATGACCCCTTTGAGGTCGGTCCGCGAAATGATCACCTCGTCTTCAGGTACCTCCGTCTCGATGAACATATCGAATGTAATATCCATAATGAATCTCCTTCAGAAATAGCGTTATTTCATTATAGCGGCAATATATTGTGAGAATTTTGACAAAGGTCAAATGGAGGGTCTGGCGGCCCGTTACCGGGCCGTTTGGAGATAAATTGGAGAGAATCAGTGGGTGGCGACGAAGTGCATCATATCGACCATACGGCAGCTGTAACCCCACTCATTGTCGTACCATGCGACCACTTTGGCCGTTTTGTCACCCACGACACGCGTGAGGTCGGGGACGAAGATGGCACTGTATTCACATCCGATGAAGTCACGGGATACCCGCTTGTCATGGTCGACGAGGATCAGTTTTCCAAGCTTTGCGGCCGCTTCGTCGAAGGCGGCGTTGATACTCTCGGCAGTGATCTCTTTTTTGAGATTGACCGTCAGATCCACGATCGAGACATCGGGTGTCGGGACGCGGATAGCGAAACCGTTGAGTTGCCCTTTGAGATGCGGCATGACCAATCCGATCGCCTTCGCCGCACCCGTTGATGTCGGAATCATGTTTTCCGCAGCCGCACGTGCACGCCGGAAATCCTTTTTGTGCTTGACATCGAGGAGCTTCTGGTCGTTGGTATAGGAGTGTATCGTCGTCATCAGGCCGTTTTCTATGCCGAACGCATCGTCGAGCACCTTGCAGACCGGGGCCAGGCAGTTGGTTGTGCAGCTGGCGTTGGAGACGATCGACTCACCTGCATAATCATCGGTATTGATGCCGAGTACGAAGGTGGGTGTGTCGTCTTTGGCCGGCGCGCTCATCACGACTTTTTTGACACTCCCTTTCAAATAGTTTTTTGCCGTCTCGGTCGTGAGGAAAACGCCGGTACATTCGGCGACCACTTCGGCCCCGACGGAACCGAAATCGAGTTTGGTGATGTCGCGCTCGCTGAACATCCTGACCGGTTTACCGGCAATCTCTATCGTCTCGTCGTCGATCACTTTGGCGTCGATACCTCTGTGCACTGTATCGTATTTGAGCAGGTATTCAAGCATCTCCGGCGTCGCTGTCGTGTTGAGCGCTACCAACTCCATATCGTCGCGTTCCATCACGATTTTAATGACACACAGACCGATTCTTCCCGTTCCGTTGACTGCTACTTTGATTGCCATATAGATCTCCTTCTATTTTCACTAAATACTTTATGACATAGTATACAACATTTGTACTTCATCAATGTTACACCATAATGTCACTTTGTGATAATTTTGTAATATTTATGATTTTAGCCCGTTATTCCCTACAACTTCTCTAAAACCGCTTCGGCCTGCCTGGCGATCTCCAGCTCTTCATTCGTCGGGATGACAAAGATTTTCACCAAAGATTCGTTCACAGAGATGTCGCATTCGCCTTCGAGATTCTTTTGCGTATCAAGACATATGCCGAGATTCTCGAGCGAGCGGCATGCCAATTGTCGCACAAGGGCACTGTGTTCGCCGATGCCGCCAGTGAAAACCAGCGCATCGACTTCGCCAAGAAGCGCATAATAGGCCCCGATGTAGTGGCGGATTCGGTGAACGAACACCTCGAGCGCCATCTTCGCGGCCTCATCGCCTCCCGCCGCCCGCTCTTCCACCAGACGCATATCGTTTTCGCCGCACAATCCCTTCAAGCCGCTCTTTTTGTTGAGTATCACTTCGGCATCGAGCCCTTTTTTTACCATCCACAGTGGTATTTCGGGATCGATATCGCCACACCTCGTCCCCATCACCAGCCCCTGAAGCGGCGTGAAACCCATCGACGTCTCCGCGCTTTTGCCTCGCTTTATGGCGCACACGCTCGCCCCGTTACCAAGATGCAGCGTGATCAGATTCGTTTCGGACATATCCTGTCCCAGCATGCGGGCCGCCTCTTTGGCCACATAGGCGTGAGAAGTCCCGTGAAATCCATACCGCCTGATTCCCTCTTTTTCATAAAACTCGATCGGAATGGCATAGAGATAAGCCTCTTTTTTCATCGTCTGGTGAAACGCCGTATCGAACACGGCCACCTGCGGCAGATGCGGTGCCCGTTGGCGCATCATTTCGATACCCGCAAGGTTGGCCGGATTGTGCAGGGGGGCCAGCGGAATCAGCGCCCTGATCGCATCGATCACCTCATCGTCGATCCTCACCGGTTCGACGAATCTCTCTCCACCGTGAACCACCCGGTGTCCCACGCCATCGAGCGCATCGAACGAGCGCAGCGCCCCGTTTTCGGCCAACAAGACTTCGATTTTCCCCAACGCTTCGGCATGGTCTTTGACGCCGCCCGCTTCGCCGATACGTTCCACGACACCTTCGGTGATGCTCTGTAAATCCTCAAAGAGTTTATACTTCAACGACGAACTTCCTGCATTGAGTACCAAAATTTTCATCGGCCCTCCCCTTCGAGCTGCTGTGCCTGAATCGCCGTGATCGCCACCGTGCTCACGATATCGTCCACGCTGCAGCCGCGGCTCAGGTCGTTGACCGCCTTTTTCAAACCCTGCAGCACGGGGCCGACGGCGATGGCCCCCGTCGATCGCTGCACCGCTTTGTAGGTCGTGTTGCCCGTATTGAGATCCGGAAAGATGAAAACGGTGGCATGGCCCGCGACCTGGCTTTCGGGCATCTTCTTCTTCGCCACCTCCGGATCAATCGCGGCATCGTACTGCATCGGCCCCTCTATCGGAACGTCAGGGAGCATCCTCTGTGCGAGCTCAGTCGCTTCGCGCACCTTCTCCACATCCTCCCCGACGCCGCTGCTTCCCGTCGAATAGGAGAGCATCGCCACGATAGGGTCTATCCCGAAAGCTTTGGCAGTCTGCGCCGACTCCACCGCGATCTGCGCCAACTCTTCGGGGGTTGGATCGGGCACGATCGCGCAGTCGCCATAGACGAGAACACGTGTATCCAGACACATGAAAAAGACGCTCGAAACGATATCGACACCCGGTTTGGTCTTGATGATCTGCAGGGCGGGCAAGACGGTCTCGCGCGTAGTATGGGTCGCGCCGGAGACCATGCCGTCGGCCAGGCCGGTAGAGACCATCATCGTGGCGAAATAGGTGGCGTTTTGCATCATATCCCTGGCCATCTCCATATTGACCCCTTTGGATCGGCGCAACTCGTAGAAGAGTTGGGCGAATCGTTCCTTGTGCGGACTGTTGAGATGATCTTCGATCTGCACACCCTCCAGATCCACCCCGATCATGCCGGCCCGGTTCAGCACTTTCTGCGGATCGCCCAGCAGCGTGATATCGGCGATATGGCGACGAATGATCGTTTCGGCTGCACGCAATACGCGGTCGTCTCCGCTTTCTGGCAGCACAATGCGTCTATTCGCCGAAGAGGCTTTCGCGAAAATACGATAGAGAAACATCGCCGGCGTCAGAATCTCCTGCCCACTCTTTTCGAGACACTCTTCCAGGAGTGTCGCATCGACGTAGTTGGCGAAATGCCCCAGCGCCGTCTGTACCTTTTTGGTGTGTTTGGATGTAATACGCGCTTCGGTCTGTTCGGCTCTGCGGACAATTTGCATCGTATCGAGCGGAACCCTGATCAGCACCACCCCAAACGACTCGTCCGCCTCCATCATCGACAGAATGGGTTTTGGAATATCCGTCTCTCCCCCCACGACCAGCGCCGAGGCCGTCGGAAAACCGGGCACATGGTTGGATGAAAGAATCGTCATGAAAATATCGCTTCGGTCCGCGGGGACGATCACGAGATCCTTCTCTTGGAAATATTCAAGAAAATGCTCAGGATGCATCGCGGCGATCAGAGGCTGGTGAATGGTTCTTTCAAGATGACGCTCATCTTTCATATGAAGAATGGTGCCCCCCGTCACAGCCAGAAAATCGAGAACCGTCGGACGATCGAGCTTCTCGTTGTAAGGGATCGGGAAGCAGGGGACACCTTGGTCATGCCGCTTGAACGTGGGGATCGTACAGGCGGGATTGGCGTGGACATTGTTGATGAAAAACGCGAGCGGTCGAACCCCCTCTTCTTCGAGCGACTGTCCCCACAGCGCGATCTCTTCATCGATGATCTCGACACTTTTGTCACGACCGTTCAGAACACCCGCGATGGGGGAGGAGAGATTTTTGGCGATATGCACATTCAAGTCGAAATCGACGATCTCCTTGACCCGCATGTCGGTCAAACCTGCACACAGCACGAAGTCATACGTCTTGCAGAGCGTTTCAAAACGGTCGATAACCATTTCGTAAAGTTCGTTTTCACGGCCCGATGAAAGCAACTCCTCCGCCTCTTCGAGCGTGATACCGGCGGCTGTTTCATATGGCTGCTCCATCGAAAAGACCGAAAGCATCGTTTCGATGTCGCTCTCTTTTCCTTTCTCCTGCTCCTTCAGGTCTACGATCGGCTTGAAAAACGCGACACGCTTGAACTCCCTTTTGAGTATCTCCATCAATCCCAACGAGATGAAAAAGGTCCCTGCCCTGGGCTCTTTGGATGTGACAAATATAGACCGTGCGTGCATACATTTTCCTTGTTAACCGATCTACCGTGTGGGGGTTGACGATGGATGGTTCGTATCATCAGTGATTCTTTTATGGTCACAATCATATCACGGTTTATGTTACAATAACGGCAAAAAAAGAGGCAGGAAAAAGAAAAATAGAACAATTCAGATATTTTCATATCCATTTCCCCCATCTGGATATCGAGCACCTGATCGAATATTACGCGGTTTTCGGAGGACTCGAAAAAGATATCACCCTTCAGTTCAACGATACGCTCGAAAGCTCCATACAGAACAACATTCTCGACCGTTACGATTTTTTAAAAAACAAAATCCTTCCGCCGTTGAGCCGGCACAGTGAAAGTCGCCGCATGCTGCGGGCCGTGGCGGTCTCCGACGGCAAGACGATCAATGTATTCAGGCGAGCTTCGCTCTCGCGTACCCAGGGGCACGGCACCTATAACGCCCTGCAACAAGCGGGCATGCTCTGCAAGGAGCTTTCACGAGAAGCGGTGCCCGAGCCGGGTGTCCGCAAAAAGAGGTCCGAACGCGGCTACACCGTACAATCCAAAATAAAATTCACGATGCCGTTTCAGCGTTTCTGGTACACCTTCGTCGAGCCGTTCGGCAAGGAGATCGAAAAAGGGGTATACGACAACTTCTTCGAAGAGCTCCGGCTCAATTTCGACCGCTATGTCAGCTTCACCTTCGAAGAGCTCTCCAACGAACTGATCAAGGAGCTTTTCAAACGCAAAGATCCAATATCGGAACAGGGCAACTACTGGGACAGATACAACGAATTCGACCTGCTCGCACGCACCAAATCCAATCGTGTCATCATCGGTGAATGCAAATGGAAAGGCCATAAGGTCTGTAAGAGCCTGGTCAGCAAGATGAAGTCCAAATGCGAAAAATCAGGTCTGAACCCCGACTACTACGCCCTCTTTTCCAAAAGCGGTTTCAGCAAAGAGCTCAAAAATTCGCGCGACCCGTCGATTCTCTGCTTCGACCTTCACGATTTCGAAAAAGCCGTGACGGCGGAATCGTATTGAAATGAAAGACTTCAAGCTTCCCGAATCGATGAAGGCCGACGAAAAGGCCACACTCCTGCAGCAGCTTCAGAGCCTGATCGAACAGACCTACAGCGTCGAGAAGGAGTATGTGGCGCTGAGATCGTCGTACAATCAACTCCAGGGACTCGTCGGAGAGATCATCGAAGCGCTCCCCAATGCCCTGTGGGTGCTCAACAGTGACGGAAGCGTCTTTTTGCAAAACTCCGCCGCCCAGGCACTCGGCGGCATGCTCGAACATATCGATCTTGGGGATCAAGAGGCCGAAGTGTCCTATCACGACCGCCACTTTCTGATAAAAATTTCACACAGCGATGAAAAAAGAATCGTCAGTGCCACCGACATCACGGAGCAGAAGCGAAAGGAGCGGCTGGCTTCGATGGGGCAGATGGCCGCCCACCTGGCTCACGAAATCCGCAACCCCATCGGATCGATCGCCCTGCTCATCTCCTCGCTGAGTCGTCGTGTCGTACCCAAGAACCAGCCGATCGTCGACGAGATCAAACGTTCGCTCTTTCGTGTAGAAAGAATCATCAAAACGACGCTATTGTATTCCAAAGGCGTCCAGCCCCATTTCACGAAGATTCCGCTGAAAAAACTCGAAATGGAGTCCCAGGCGGCCGTGGAGAGTTACAGCTACACCAAAGAGATACATTTCCACTACGCCTTTGAGGATGCGACTATCGAAGGCGATCTCGGTTTGCTTTCGCTGGCCCTGCAGAATTTCATCTTCAATGCCATCGATGCGATCGAAGAGTCCGACGATGAAAGCGGCGATGTCTATCTGCGTACCGAAATCGACAAAAAGTCCATTCGCTTCGTCATCGAAGACAGCGGTATCGCCGTGCCCGACCCCGACAGACTCTTCGAAGCGTTTCATACCACCAAAACCAAAGGAAACGGGCTGGGCCTGGCACTGGCGCGTCAAATCGTCCAGGCCCATCACGGGAGGATCGACATAGAAACCGATCCCAAGAGATTCATTATCACGCTCGAGCGTCAAGCCAACTCTTAAGCCGACGCGAGGATCTCCACCTCATCCATTTGCCTCAACTGGGCGGCCATCTGCTCATTGACGAAAATCGAAGATTCGATCTCCACCTCCTGAAGCTTTGAGCTCAGCAGCAGACGAAGCGGCTTTCTGCCCGGATGGCTCTGCGCCAGCCGGTAGATCTCTTCGAGAATCCGCAGCTTTTCGTGATCGAGATTGAGTCGGATGACCATCGGCTCTTCGGGCTTTTCGACCATCCGTGTCTCGACCTTCTCCTTCTTGCACGCCTTGAGTTCCATGATCTTGTGGACACGCATCCTCACAAAGTCGCCGTCACGCGTGATCGACACTTTGAATCCGATCGGCTCTTCGAGGTTCATCTTCTCGAGCTGTTCGAGCTGTCTTTCAAAGAGCGTGATTTCGATGTTGCCGTGCAAGTCCATCACGTTGGCGATGTCGAACTTGTTCCCTTTTTTTGAAATCTTCGTCGTCACCTCTTCGACCTTCCCGATCAGAAGCGCGCTCGAACCTTCGGCGATCTGGTCCATGTCGCTCGAGAGTGTATAGTCAATCTTCGAGAGTTCTTCACGGAAGGGGTCGAGCGGATGACCCGAAACGTAGAAGCCCAGCGACTCCTTTTCGAGTTCGAGGATACTCTTTTGCGGATACTCCTCCATCGGCACGATATCGACCTTGACGCTCGTCAACTCTTCGTCGTCGCCGAAAAGCGAGCCCACCGCCATCTGCTGCGCCCTGGCCGATTCGTGCATCGCATCAATGATCGCGTCGATGCTCTCCAGCAGTGCACGTCGGCTGTATCCGAACCCGTCCAGCGCGCCCGCTTTGATCATCGATTCGATCACCTTCTTGTTCACCTTCTGCGTGTCGATCCGCGCGACGAAGTCATCCAGCGATTCGAAAGCGCCCTCCTCTCTGGCCGAAAGGATCGCATGGACCGCCGCGTCGCCGACCCCTTTGATGGCACCGAGCCCAAAGAGGATGATCTCCCCCTCCTCGTCGGCATCCGGCGTAAACTCCAGTGCGGAACGGTTGATATCGGGCGCGAGCAGTTTGATCCCAAGGCGCTTCACTTCATCGATATATTTGACCACCTTGTCGGTGTTGTCCTTTTCGCTCGTCAGAAGCGCGGCCATGAATTCGGCCGGGTAGTGCACCTTCAGCCACGCTGTCTGGTAGGTGACCATCGCGTAGGCTGCCGAGTGCGATTTGTTGAAGCCGTAGCCGGCGAATTTCTCGATCAGGTCGAAAAGTTCGGCCGCCTTGTCGTAATCGAGCCCCTGGGATTTGGCGCCCTGCGCGAACTCCTCTTTGTATTTTTTCATCAGGTCGAACTTCTTCTTACCCATCGCGCGCCGGACGATATCCGCTTTGCCGAGGCTGAAGCCTCCGATCGTCTGGACGATCTGCATAACCTGTTCCTGATAGACGATGACACCGTAGGTGGGCTTGAGAATCTCCTCGAGCTGCGGGAACACGTAGGTGATTTCCTGCCGACCATGCTTCCTTTCGATGAAATCGTCGAGCATCCCCGACTCCATCGGACCGGGTCTGTAGAGTGCGAGCACCGCGACGAGGTCTTCGAAGTTGCTCGGCTTCAGTTTGGAGTTGAGCTGCTGCATTCCGCCCGATTCGATCTGGAACATCCCAACCGTCTCGCCGCTCTCGATCGTTTCGAAGACTTTCGGGTCGTCCATCGCCATATTGTCCAGATCCACATCGACGTCATGGCGTTTTTTGACCAGTTTGACGGCATTGTCGATCACGGTGAGCGTTTTGAGGCCCAGGAAGTCGAACTTGATCAGGTCGACATCTTCAAGAAAGTTGAGTGAATACTGCGTCACCAGCGTCTCTTCGCCGGAGGGTTTGTAGAGCGGTGTCTTGTGCCACAACTCTTCGTTGGAGATGACCACCCCCGCCGCGTGCATGCCGGCGTTGCGTTTGAGCCCTTCGAGCGCAAGGGCGAATTTCCAGACCCGTGCGGCCGTCGGGTTGGTTTCGATCAATTCTCTGAGTTTCGGCTCTTTCTGGTAGGCTCCGGGCTTGAACCCTTCGGTCCCCTCTTTTCCTTTGCCGTTGAGGGTGATGCCCAGTTCGTCCGGAATGAGCTTGGCCATCTTGTCCGCTTCGGCGTAGCTGACACCGAGCACCCGCGCGACATCCCGGATCACCCCTTTGGCCAGAAGCGAACCGAAGGTGATCACCTGCGCCACATTGTAGCGTCCATATTTGTTGACGACATAGTCGATGATCTCGCCCCGTCTGGCCTGGCAGAAGTCCATATCGATATCGGGCATGCTCACGCGTTCAGGGTTCAAAAACCTCTCGAAGAGCAAGTCGTACTTCATCGGGTCGATATTGGTGATGCCCAGCGAAAAGGCGACCAGGCTGCCGGCCGCCGAACCACGCCCGGGCCCGACTGGGATGCCTCGCTCTTTCGCTTCGCGTACGAAGTCCCAGACGATCAGCATGTAGCCGGGAAATTTCATCTGGTTGATGATTTCAATCTCGGTCTCGAGCCGCTGCCGATACTCATCGTGGCGTGAGGGGTCGACGAATTTGAGACGCGCCTCGAGCCCTTTGCGGCATTCGTGCACGAAGAGCACCTCGTCGTTGGCGAAGCTGTTTTCCACGTCGGGTTCGGGGACTTGCAGCCCCACACTCTGGGCATACTCCCTGGCGAATTTGAAATTGGGAGGCGTAGGGTTGCCCAGATGAAGCTCCAGATCGCACTTGTCGGCGATCTCCTGGGTATGTTCCAGCGCTTCGGGTATATCGGCATAGAGCGCCGCCATCTCTTCGGGCGATTTGAGGTAGAACTCGTGGACCGAATGGCGAAGACGGTTGGGATCGTCGTAGAGTTTGTTCATCGCGATGCACATGAAGGCTTCGTGCGCTTCGGCGTCGTCGGGATAGAGGTAGTGGGTGTCGTTGGTGGCGACGATCTTGATGCCCGTCTCGAGACTGAGCCTGATGATCTGATCGTCGATGCTGTGCTGATCGCCGATACCGTGGCGCATCAGTTCCAGATAGAAGTCGTCGCCGAAAATCTCTTTGTACTCCAACGCCACCTCTTTGGCCCGTTCGTACCCCTGCGCACCGAACTTCACGTTGCGTTCGCTCAGGTTCAGGTGCCAGTTCACTTCGCCCTGCAGACAGGCCGATGAGCAGATGAGCCCTTCACTGTGTTCGCGCAGCAGTTTTTTGTTGATGCGTGGGTAGTAGTAGAAGCCGTTGATATAGGCCTGCGAGCTCAGGTACATCAGGTTCTTGTATCCGGTCTCGTTTTTGGCGTAGAGGCAGAGGTGGTATCGCTGGCGCGTACTTTTGTCGCCCAGATCCTCCTGGTTGTGCAGGTAGGCCTCCATCCCGATAATAGGCTTGATCCCCTCTTTTTGCATCTGCTGGTAGAAATCGATCGCACCGAACATGTTGCCGTGATCGGTAATCGCCACGGAATCCATCCCAAGCTCCTTCAGGCGGCCCGCCAATTTCGAAATCTTGTTGGCTCCGTCAAGCAGAGAGTATTCGGTATGCAGATGCAGATGGGTAAATCGAGGTTTCATTTTCTTCCTTGGCGCTCTATAATAATTTAGTCTATCGAAGATGCGGTTAGAGTCGCATAAAATTTCTCAAGTCGATCAGCGTCACAGCGGAATGGGCAACGGGTACTTAAGATTTTTCCACAATGTCCGATCTATTATAAAAGCAATAATTTGCGACATTACCCGCAAAACCGAATCGAAAAGGTTTTTGCCACGAAGGACCTGTGATGATGGATATGATACTTTTCGGCGCCATAGGCATGATTTTACTCGTACTGATCGGACTGCTCATCGTGATTTTAAAAGATCACAATCATGGTAAAAAGCAGTTCGAACTCTATATGCAGCAATCCCAGCGGGAAATCTCGGATATGAAACGAGAGGATTCAAAAAGAAGAGAGCAGCCCACCGAAGAGAGACTTGAGGCACATGGCGTCCAGGAATCGAAATCGCACAATGAGCCGACGCCTGCGAGCGAATCATCCACATCTCAGGCCTCAACCCAGACTGCCGGTCCGCAGCCAATCGAACCGACCGTCATCGCCGACACGGCGCACCAAACGGCCCAAACAGCCGTCACAGAAGAGAAGCCAAAAAGCGAGCCGAGCCAACCCAAACTGGAACCTTCCATCTCTCTTGTCACCCCAATGGAACCCAAGAGCGCAAGGGAAGCCTCGCCGGCACCCGAAAACGAAGCAGAGATTGCCGAAATCAAGAACAAATCCTACGGCACGTTCGATTATCAGCGCCTTTTGGACATGGGGCTCTCACAAAGCGAAGCCGAAGAGTTCGTCGTCGAACTCATCCACCAGCTCGAAGCGGCCATACCGCAGATCGAGTCGGCGGCCTCGTCACACGATCTTGTCGCGATCGAACATATCACACACGGCATCAAAGGGGCGGCTCTGAATGTCGGCCATGGGGGCGTGGCCGATCTTCTTGTCGATTACAACACCTATATGAAGCATGGCACCGATGAGAATGTCGCGGCAGCCTATCTCGAAAAACT
>JAUUDL010000110.1 GCA_030826715.1 Hydrogenimonas sp.
TCGACGTCTACAGCGACCTAGTGGCGCTGGTGCGCAACGTCACCCATGCCGAACACTTCAGCATCTACAGTATCGACAGAAAAGAGCAGACCAAGAGCCTCGTCTACTCCACCGTCGCCGAAGCGATGCAAAACGATGAAAGTGGCACGCATCACAGCGAAATGGATGAAGAGATCGCCCTCTTCGACGATATCGTCTACGAATTCCCATCGCTGATGGCCGAAGGCAAGGGAAATATCGCCTTCTACTACTGCATTCCCATCGACATCGACGAGAACCAGACGATCGTCATCGCACTCTTCGCGCAAAACAGAAAAGATATGGAGAGTTATCGCGCATCGGTACTCTCTTTGAAATACTACCTCGAAAACGCCAAACCCGTCATCGAGAGCAAACTGCTGGCCCAAAAATTGAGAGAACAGTCGCTGCTCGATGGCTTGACCGGACTTTACAACCGGAAGTTTCTCGAAGAGTTCATCGACAAGATCGACAATCAGGCCAAACGCAGTCGCACCCACTACGCCGTCTTGATGCTCGACATCGATTTTTTCAAGCAGGTCAACGACACCTACGGGCACGACGTTGGCGACCAGTTCATCAAGATGTTGGGCCACATCATCAAAAATCATATACGAAGCTCCGACATCGCGGTCAGATACGGCGGCGAGGAGTTTTTGATTCTGCTGCACGAGAGCAGTCGCGAGGGTGCCATCAAGGTTGCCGAAACGATCAGAAAGAGTTTCGCGAAAACGGCCGTCTACGTCAAGGGGAAAGCGGTCCGAAAAACGTTGTCGATCGGTATCAGCCTCTTCCCCGATACCTATACCTCCTCTTTGAGAGAGGCAATCAAACACGCCGACATCGCCCTCTATAAAGCCAAAGAGGCCGGTCGTGACCAAATCGCTTTTTTCGAACTTTCGATGCTCGATCGCAACATCAACAGGGAGGTGACAAAATGACCACCTATAAAAGACTCTTTCTCTTTGTCGTTTCCCTTCTGATCCTCTTTGCCGCAGCCATCATGATCAACGCCGCCTACAACTTCAGAACCTACTCCTACCAAAGCTCGATCCAGCGATCACAGGAGATCGCGCAGATCGTCCGCGATGGACTGACCGCGCACATGGTCAACGGTATCATGGACAAACGCGCCTTCTTTCTGCGGAAAATTTCCGAAACGAAGGGTGTCAAACGGCTATGGGTCATACGTGCACAGAGTGTCGTCAAGCAGTTCGGAAAGGGATTGGCCAACGAACTGCCGCGTGATGAGATAGACAAAAAAGTATTGGGAAGCGGAAAACCCTATAGCCAACTTCATGAAAATACGAAAGAGGCGCTGTTGCGCATCACCATCCCCTACAAAGCCTCCGCCTACAGCGATCCCAACTGCCTGGCATGCCACCATGTCGACGAAGGCGAGACGCTCGGTGCCATCAGCCTCGAACTCGACATCAGCGATGTTCGTCGCCACGGGATTGAGACGATTTTGAAAATCGCCGCCATCACCATCGTGTTCATACTGATCGCGATGTTCGCGATTCGGATGGGACTCAAACCCTATCTTGCATTTTTCAACGATCTTCGCGATTCGCTCGAACATGCAAGGCGTGGAGACTTTTCACACAGAATCGATGCGAAAGTCCGTGCTACGGATATCCTTTCGATTGCGCGGCACTACAACCAGTTGATCGAAAAATTCGAAAAGACCGTTGGTGTCATCGACAGGAAATTGTCTGCACTGCTCAAAAACGTCGATTCCGACACCGCCGACCCTCTCGAAAAGTCGGCCGAAACGATTCGGTTGCTCGCGGATGTCCACCATTTCAAGAAGACGATCGAACTCGACGATTCCCTTGCACTGATCTATACGCGTATTGCCAGTGTCGTCGAAAATGTCACAGGCGCATCGCACTATGTCATCTATGCCGTCAAAAGAAGCGACAACAGCAGGGAGGCGGTATTCAAAACCGTCGAGACACTCCCCTGTGCCGCATCTTCATTGGCCGATGCGATGGAGTGCCGTGCCTTTCGCACGATGAACATCGTACAATCGGATCAGTTCCCCAACCTCTGCGGCGCCTATCGTGGCCATTTTAGCCACTATTTCTGTATCCCCTATGCCATCAGTGACGATCTCACACTCGTGATCATGCTTTTGACGAACGATGCAGGCGACATTGCACGCTTCCAGCGCCACGCTGCGTCGCTGCAGTACTATCTCAAAAATGCCAAACCGGTCATTCAGGGAAAACTGCTGATGGAAAGGCTGCGTGAAAAATCGCTCAGAGACGGGCTGACCGGGCTCTACAACCGGAAGTTTCTCGAAGAGTTCATCGAAACGATCAATCTCCAGGCCGACCGGAGCGATCTTCGTTATGCCGTGTTGATGCTCGATATCGACCTTTTCAAAAAGGTCAACGACACCTATGGGCACGACGTGGGAGACCAATTCATCAAGCTTCTATCCCGGACCATCTGCGACAATATCCGAAAAGGGGATATCGCGGCCCGTTACGGCGGTGAAGAGTTCGTCGTCCTTCTTCCCAACGCCACCGAAGAGGGTGCGGCGAAGGTGGCCGAAAGAATCAGAAGTGAGTTTTCCAACAAAAAGGTCCACCTCGGCGGTCTCGATGTCAAAAAGACGGTTTCGATCGGTCTGGCATTTATGCCCGGGCAGGCCAAAACGATGCGCGAAGCGATCAAGTTTGCCGATATCGCGCTCTACAGGGCCAAAGAGAGCGGTCGGAACCGTGTCGTCATTTTCGATCCTTCGATGTTCGAATCCAAGGCGTTCTAAACTCCGAGATAGCGTTCAAGAATCAGTTGGGCGGCGATCGAATCGAGCCTGCCGTCTCTGCGCTGTTTCGTGACGCCGCGCATCCTCTCCGCCGCCTCGATGCTGCTGCCATACTCATCGACGAAAACCACAGGCCCTGTAAACGACAGAAGATTGACAAAATGAGAGATTCGCCGCTTCATCTCCTCTTCACTGCTGCCGCCTTTGGGAAGCCCGACGACGAGGCGCTCGATGTGCCACGTTTTCAAAAATGCATCGACTTCGCGTGCTGCCTGTTCGCGGTTTTTCCGTTCTATGGCCGGTTGTGGAAGAACCGTGCGCCCGTCGAGAGTGATCGCCACACCGATACGCTTGAGCCCAACATCCAGAGCGGCGATCGCCTCACCTTTTTTGCTCACTCACGACTCCTTGAAAAACCATGCGATGAAAAAGAAAAGCCCGATCGTCACAAGCGGCGAAAAGAGCTGCCATGGGTTGAAAACGCGAAAGAGAATGTAGCGGGCCGTCGCATACCAGCAGAGGATCGTCAATGCGATATGGCCGATCATGATCGGCTTGTAGACCAGCATCGTTCGTGAAAAACCGGTATAGAAGAGCGCCATCGCCACCAGTCCGATACCGATAGCCAGCCGCTTCAGGTCCCCGTCGTTTCTATACCCGCGATACAGAAGCACACCATAGGCGATCAAAACGAGTGAGGCCAGTGCATAGATCATCTCGTCACCGTCCGTACCACGCCATCAGCGACGATTTCGCAACTGCATGGCTCTCGATCATGAAACGCACTTTCGCCGGTGGTGTATGAGGATCGACAGGCAGTTTTTCAACATCGAGGGCATAGACGGTGAGAATGTAACGATGGGGCTTGTCACCGCGCGGCGGGCAGGCGCCGCCGTATCCCATCTCACCGTAATCGTTCAGACACTGCAGCGCGCCTTTGGGCATTTTTGTCCCCGAAGGATCGCCGGCTCCGCGTGGAA
>JAUUDL010000052.1 GCA_030826715.1 Hydrogenimonas sp.
GACAACAACCTCACCCGCGACACAATCGAAGCAACGTTCGGATACGACGATCCTAAATTCGACCTCAACTACGCCACCAGCGAGCAGCTTCGGCTGCTCTACCCCGATTTTCCATCCGTAGTGATCGAAAAGCTCGCATCCCATGAAACCCACTACACCAAACCCGACGATATCGCGATCGACGAAACGAGCCGCTCCAAACTGCTGATACCCCATTTTGGCATCATGCCCACACTCAAAAGCGATACCCTCGCCGTTGACGTCGATTTCTCCACCAACCACGAATGCAGCGGAGCCATCGCGTTTCGCATGGGGCTCAAAAACAAAAAGATCAGCCACCTGACTCTCTCGCCGATTCGATGTCGTTAACGATTATAAACATCTACAATCGATTCACGATTTGATGCTATAATTTTTATGTAACATTCACAAAAGGAGCATACATATGCTGATTCCTTCCAAGAGTCCCAAAATGATGGTGGCGGCCGGATTCCTCGCCCTCTCCTATCTCTTCGCCAACGCCGCGACAAACGACCATCAACCCAAGAGGACGCAAGCGAGCCATACGATAGAGCGTGCCGACCATAAAGGCATCAAGCAAAAGAAAAGATCCGACCGTCACCAAAGAAATTTCGCGAAGGTCAAAAAAACGAAACTGCAGGCATTGAGCAGATCACTCGATCGAATCCAGCGACGAAAAGCCTGTATCGAAAAAGCGACATCGATGAAAGAGATCAGAACGTGCGAACGCACCTATCCACTGAGAAAGGTCTCCAAAAAACGCGCCGCCCTTCACCACAAGAAAAAGCACGAGAAAAAGATGAAAAAAAGCTCGACAACCAAAAAAGATTGATAAAATCAACTGCACCCTTTGCAAAGGGTGCAATCTTCCAATCACCGCTACGAAATTCGCTATAATCACACCAATATTCTTTTAAAGTTTTATACCTATGACCGATGCGATCTACCTCTTTTTGTTCAATATTTTCAGATGGTTCGTACTGCATACACCCGACTGGATCATGCGTCCCATCATCCATTTTTTGGCATGGTTGATCTATCTTTTCGATAGACGTCACGCTGCGTATGCAAAAGCCAATCTCGACCTCGCTTTTGGCGATACGATGCCTGAAGAAGAGAAAAAGAGGATCCTCAGGCAAACCTACAAAAATATGCTCTTCAACCTTGCCGATTTCGTGAAAAACCAGGGAATCGACCGGGAGAGCCTGCTGAAAAAGGTCCGTTTCGAAGGGGAAGAGCACCTTCAGGAGGCCAAAGCGATGGGTAAACCCATTATTTTCATCGCCGCCCACTATGGCAACTGGGAACTGACCTCCCTGGCCGCTGCCGCCCGGCTCGATAACGGCGTCAGCATCGTCGGCCGCCCGCTCGAATCGAAAGTGATGGACGAAATTCTCAAAAAGAACAGGGAGCAGTTCAACATCAGGATCATCAGCAAGTACGGTGCGCTCCGCCCGCTGATGCAGGCGATCAAAGAGGGCCGCAACATCGGCCTGCTCGTCGATCAGAGCGTCAAACCCCACGAAGGGATCGACATCGAATTTTTCGGGCACAAAGCGACCCATGTTCCCACTGCCGCCATTTTGGCCAGAAAATTCGACCTGCCGATCCTGCCGATCTTCATCACGACCAAAGATCATCGTCACTACACCCTCACCTTCCATCCGATCATCAATACACCCAAAACCGAAGATATGGACGCCGATATACGCCAAAGTGTCGAGGCACAGGCGAAAGTGACCGAAGAGGTGATAAGAAAAAAACCGGACGAGTGGTTCTGGCAGCACAGGCGCTGGAAAATATACTATCCGGAAATATACAAGAGATGATCTCCTCAATAAATATCAATAGAGATATTCGATGGTTGGCATCATTGGGTATCAACTATCTCGCCATTCTCTATGCATTTCTCCTTCCCATTTCCGTCGCTTTCAGCGCGCATACCGCTCCTATACTGTTCATATTTTTATGGATTCTGGAGGGTGGTTTTCGTGAAAAATGGAAGAAAATTTCCAAATGTAAAACCCTAATGGCCCTCTTGTACTATCTTCTTTACATGAGTTTCTCTCTTCTGTGGGCGGAAGATCTTTACGAGGGCATACATCGTCTCAAACTCCTCTGGACGATTTTCGTCATACCTTTCATTCTATACACCTCTTTGAAACCCGCTTTCGTAGAAAAGATTTTCATGGCATTCATCAGCAGTATGGCTGTGAGTGAACTCATCTCTTACGGCATCTATTTCCATCTCTGGCACTTCAGAGATGTCTCGCCGCAAAACCCTTCGCCGTTCATCCACCATATCGCCTATTCGATTCTGCTCGCATTTACGATTCTGCTTCTTGCCATTCGCATTCTTCTGCACAACGATGCACCCTGGAAAAGAGTACTCATGTCCCTCTTTTTTTTGACAGCTACCGGCAATCTCTTCATCAACGGAGGGCGTACCGGACAGCTCGCATTCTTAATCGGTTTTTTGGTGCTGATGTTTCTTTACTTCAAGATGAATGCAAAAAGTTTTACGGCCTCAGTCGGTTTTCTCGTGCTTATCCTTTTGACCGCATGGTCCTTTTCTCCAAATTTTCATCACAAGATAAACCAGGGATTCAAAGAGTTGCATGACATATCCAAAGGAGATTTCAAAGGATCGCTCGGGGCACGGGCCAGCATGGCCGTCGTCTCTTTCGAGCTCATTCGGCGGGCACCGCTTAGTGGATATGGCGTCGGCAATGTCAGACATGCCTATCTGAAACTGACGAAAGAGAAACCTTTTCAAAAATACGCCTATGCCATGCATATCCATCCCGCACACGGTCCGGAACATGACCACGTTCACAATCAATATCTGCAAACCCTTGTACAAGGGGGTCTGCCGGCACTTTTCCTGCTGCTGTTATTCTTCTACAGATTCGCCCGTGAACCGATGAAAAATCCGGAAGCCCACTATCTGAAAATCGCATTGGTCACGATCGCACTTGTCGCTTCGTTTCCGGAAGGCTTTCTCTATGTCAACGTCTCCGCCGCTTTTTTCTATTTTATGGCAGGCGTATTGCTCTTTTACGGTCGATCGGCTTCTTCGGAAGGTTTCTCGAGCAGTTCGACTGCATAATCGACCACTTTCCCGATATCGAACGATTCGATGTTTTTCGTAGAGTGGGAGAAAACCGTTCGGTAACCGCCTTTCGTTTCGGGTTCGAAAGCCTTGTAGGACCAGTCGTCCGGATGCACCACCACCATTTTCTTGTCGAAAGCCGAAGCGATATGCATTGTCGACGTACCGGTGGTCACGATCAATGTGCATTTTTCGATCAACGCGCCAAGCTCCTGAATCGATTCTGTCCTGCAAGAGAGCTTGACCCGGTCACATCCAACATCTTCGATAATACGCGACGCTTCGTCACGCTTCTGGGGAGGATGGAAGAGAACGATATTCGCCCGATCTATCCTATCTGCCAGCCTCTTAAGCAGATCGGTTGCCTGTTTGGCCGTCATCGAATTGTCCTTTCGGCTCCCGACATAGGTGACACCGATTTCGGGGAGATTTTCTCCAATTTCCGACAAGCAAAGGTCCGCTTTTTTCCGCTCGGCATCACTCAAATAAAAATCGATGGAACCATCCGGTTCTTCATCCGAAAATATCGTCACTGCCTCGAGCATCCGGTCTTTGAGCCTTTTATGAAGATCGTTGCCGACAATATGATCGTATACTTTGAATCTGTCCGTCGTATATCCGACTTTGCTTTCATGACGCTCTTCACGACGAAGCCCGATAGTCATGCGGGCGGAAATCATTGAAATCGCGAACAACCATGCCATATATATCCGCGCGCCGTTCATGTCGAGTACGAGATCGTAACCTACGTTCCGAAGCGCACGAATCGTGCCCAGATTTTTCACCATCGATTCATGACGGAGATAGATATGATCGATATAAGGGTTGTATTTTAAAATCGATACATTTCTTTCGTGCGCCCAGATATCGATGGTCGCATCGGGAAATACTTTTCTCATCTCACGAATCAACGGAGAGGTCACGATCATGTCGCCCAGAAAACTGTAGGGGACGATCAAGATCTTTTTCATCGAATCTCTTGCCACACGCTTTTTGTCGCTGTTGCCCACAAGCGGTCGATAGATTATATGTCTCAAGGCCCGTTTGATTGATTTCATGCCGACGATTATAGCATTTCGTATCGTAGTTCAAGTATAATATATATATGGATAAGCTCAATGAAGCAAACAGACCCAAAACTGTCGTCTTCCATCACCATCTCGGTATTGGAGACCTGATATGGCACCTTCCCTATTTCGAAAAAATCGCCAAAGAGAGCCGGGATGGCAAGATATCGGTCGTGGCCAGACCCTCTACCAAGGCGGATGAGATTCTTCGCGACGAACCCTACGTGGAGGAAGTGATTCTCTATGATCGGAAACCCAGAAAAACGGAAAATAGACGGGGGGAGCATGGAGGAATTTCCGGCGCGTTGCGTTTCGCTTCCCTTCTAAAAAGAAAAGAGTTCGATCGGGCCATCATCTTTTCCGATCGTCTCCGATACGGTGTCATCGCTATGCTCGCCAACATCAAAGAGCGGGCCGGTTACGGATTTTCTCCGCTGTCCAGGCTTCTATTCAATCGTCGCGGCTATATCCGGCCCTATAAGGGAGAGGGCAACAGCGTCAACCACGAGATCATCGCTTTCGCTATTGCACAAGGGTTTGCCGATCATCCGATTCCGCCCAAAATGCATATCCCGGAACGTTTCATCGATGAGGAAAAAGTGGTGACCTCATCTCTTTCCCATCCTATATTCGCACTGATTGTCGGGGCATCGGCAGGAAAAAAGGATTGGGGGATAGAGAACTATCTCGAGCTTGCCACCGCTTTGGCCAAAAGAGGTGCTTCCGTCATTTTTCTGGGTGGCCCTGCTGAAGCCGGGATGCTCGAAAAATCAAAAAAGCGGATCGATGACTCTTTGAAAAGCTCCATACTTTTCATCAGCAACAGTTCCGTCATGCATTCGGCCGCTCTTTTGAAAAACTGCGACTATGCCGTAGGAAACGATACGAGCATGCTCAATGTCGCCGCCGCTGTCGACACCCCCGCGCTCGGCCTTTTCGGAGCCACGCCTCCACTTGATCACGATCCTATCCTCCATGCCATCAAAGCCGACGGAATGACTTCGATATCCCCCAGGCAGGTCCTTTCGGAAATAGAAAAACTGGGATGGCTTCGTTGAAAAAAATCCTCATCGTCCGCATGAGCGCCATCGGGGATGTCGTTTTCGCCTCGCCTCTGATCGGTGCGATCAAGTCCACCCATCCCGATGCCGAAATCTACTGGCTCGCCGAACCGATGGTGAAAGAATTATTGATATGCAATCCAGATATTGACGGAGTGATCGAATTTCCCAAATCCCGTTTCAGAAAACTCCTGAAAGAGAGGCGAATCTTTGCGCTGTTCAAAGAGTTCGCCACGTTCGTGAAAGTGTTGCGATCCCATCGTTTCGATACGGCGATCGACGCGCAGGGACTGCTCAAAAGCGCTTCAATGGCGTGGCTCTCGGGTGCGAAAAAACGGTTCGGCTTCCGCTCCAGGGAGTATGGCCACCTGCTTTTGACCGACACCACCGACAAGGGGGGTGACAGCCGCGACATCAGCTCCGAATACTACCATCTCATCCGCTTCATGGGTTTGGATGAAAATGCCCCCCTGCAGCTTAAACTCTGCCCGGAAGCGGAAGATAAAGCCAAAGCGCTGATAGAAGAAAGGGGACTGCAAAGAGGGTTCATCGCCCTCACCCCCTTCACGACAAGGCCCCAGAAACACTGGTTCGAAAGCTCGTGGGAAAAGCTGATCCCCATGCTTGCAAAACGGTTCAGCCTTCCGGTCGTTATCCTCGGCTCGCCTGCGGACAGAGAGAGCGCCGAACGCATCGCCCGAAAGTCAGGCGCCATCAATCTCGCCGGCCAAACGGGCATTGGCGAAGCGGCCGCGCTGGTCGGAAAATCTTCGTTACTGATCGGCGTCGATACGGGGCTCACCCATATGGCCGTCGCACAGATGCGCCCTACGATCGCACTTTTCGGTGCGACGGTTCCGTATCAAAACACGCCCAATCCCCATGCCGTGGTCCTCTACCACAAGCTCGAATGCTCACCCTGCCGGCGCCGCCCTACCTGTGGCGACACCTTCGACTGCATGCGAGCCATCACCCCGGAAGAGGTGCTGGGAAAAGCTGAAACGCTGTTGGAGAAAAGACCTTGAAAGTGATGCACATCGAATCGGGCCGACATCTCTACGGCGGCGCGAAACAGGTCTCATACCTCATCGAAGGATTGAAGAAAAGAGGCGTCGAAAACACGCTTCTGTGCCCGCCCGGCAGCGATATCGCCAAGGCGTGCGCCCCCTTTTGCCGCGTGGTCGAGACGAAGATGGGTGGCGATCTGGATATCGGTATGATCTTTCGGATCCGCCGCGCCATTTTGGAGCACCGCCCCGACATCGTCCATCTTCACAGCCGAAGGGGCGCCGATATCATGGGAGCGCTCGCCGCCAGATCGACTGGTACACCCGTCATTCTCTCACGCCGCGTCGACAATCCCGAGTCCCCATTATGGGTGCGTCTCAAATACCGCCTCTACGACCACATCATCACGATCTCGGAAGGGATACGCCGCGTTCTGCTGAGCGAGGGTGTCGAGGAAAGCCGCGCCACCTGTGTCCACAGTGCCGTCGACACCTCTGCCTATCAGGCCCCTTGCGACAAAGCCGCTTTCCGGGCATTGTTCGGTCTCGATGAGAATTCATTGACCATCGGCGTCATCGCCCAGTTGATCGATCGCAAAGGACACCGTTTTCTGCTGGACATTCTCCCTTCACTAATCGAAAAGCACCCGAACCTTCGGGTTATATTTTTCGGCAAAGGGCCGCTGAAAGAGAGACTCAAGGAGACGATCGAAGCCAGGCATCTGCAAAAGCATGTCACACTCGCAGGGTTCAGGGAGGATCTGCACCGCTGGATCGGATGCCTCGATCTGGTCGTGCATCCGGCACTGATGGAAGGGCTTGGCGTTTCGCTTCTGCAAGCGGCGGCCGCCGGCGTACCGATCGTCGCGGCCCCCTTCGGCGGCATGCCCGAAATAGTCCATGACGGTGTCAACGGTTTTCTGGTCGATCCCCGTGATGAAAAAAAACTCACCGAAGCGATCGAAAGACTTCTTGAAGACGCCTCCCTGCGACGAGCGATGGGAGAGAAGGGGCGGGCATTGGTCGAAAAAAATTTCAGTATCGACGCAATGGTCGAAGGCAATCTCGCGATCTACGAAAAGGTAATCTCTTGAAAATTTTGACGGTTCTGCACAGTATGCATCTTGGCGGTGCCGAAAAGCATGCGCTGGCCTTGATGGATCAGATGTCGCGCCTCGGGCATACGCCCATCTACGCGGGCCAGAGAGGAAGCTGGCTGACCCGCGAAGTCCAAAAACGCGGCTACCCTTTCTATCATGTAGGCATGCACGGATTCTACGATGCGGTGTCGATGGCGAAACTGGCATTCATCGCCAAAAAAGAGTGTGTCGACCTGATTCACGGCCACCTGACGCGCGGTGCCTTCTATGCGGGGATTGCCGGGAAACTGAGTTCGATACCTTCGATCGCCACCGCCCATTCGACCAATGCGGGCAAACACTTCGGCGGCGTGGATCACATCATCGCCGTCAGTGAAGCGGTGAAACAGTTTCTGATTGAAAAAGGGTACCCACCCCGTATCATCACCCACGTTTACAATGGCATCAAGGATCGATACGAAGATGAAAACATCAATCGACAAACAATGCGAAAGAGTCTTGGCCTGGATGATGAAAATATCGCCCTCTGTTTTGTGGGGCGATTCCTCAAAGACAAAGGGCAGGATTTGGCGATTGAGGCGCTCAGCAAGTGTCGAAACGGCAATCTTCGCCTCTTTTTCGCAGGCAATGCCGATACGCCGTGGGGAAAAGAGATACGGGCCATGGCTGAAAATTTCGATCTCGAAAAGAGGGTCGTTTTCATGGGGGAGGTCAAGAATGTCGCGGCATTTCTCTCGGCGATGGATATCGCGTTGGTCCCTTCAAGGAGAGAAGCGATCTCGCTTGCTCTTCTTGAAGCGTGCAGTATGCAAAAAGCGGTCATCGCAGCATCGGTCGGAGGCATTCCGGAAGTGATCAGACATGGTGAAAACGGCCTTCTTGTGCCAGCAGAAGAGAGCGGGACCCTGGCTGAGGCGATCGATCGCCTTGCCGCCGACAAAGACGAAAGAGTTCGGCTTGGTCGAAGCGCCCGCCAGGAGTTTCTACACAGATTCACCGCCGAAGCGATGGGCGAAGCGACGGAAAAGGTTTTTCATAGATTAACAAAGGAGAAGAGTCAATGAACGGCGTGACGATTTTAATGTACCACCAGGTGGGAAAATTCCCGCCGATGGAAGAACACCGCGCCACCTATTGTGATGTGGGCCGATTCGCACGCCAGATGTGGTATCTTCATACATTCGGCTACAATGTGCTTTCACTCGACCGACTGGTCGAAATTTTCACGAAGCATCTTCCCATACCTCCCAGATCGGTCGTACTCACGTTCGACGATGGGTATCAAAACTTTCTCACACACGCGGCCCCCGTTCTCAAACGGTACAACTTCCCGGCCATCGTCTATGTGGTCCCAAGCCTCATCGGCAAAAAGGCCGAATGGCTCGCTCTCGATGGGCACCCTACACCCGCAATGCTCACCGCAGACGAGATAGTACAGCTTCGATCCATGGGATTTGATATAGGTTCACACAACCTCGTGCACGAACGGATGGCCGAAAAACCCTATGAGCAACAGTTCCACGAAGCGCTCGAGAGCAAAAAAGCGCTCGAGAAGATCATCGATGATGAAGTTCGGCACTTTTGCTACCCCTATGGAAGTCATAATATCGATTCACTCAAAGCCGTTCAACAAGCGGGCTATACGACCGCTGTCACATGCCAAAGAGCCGCCGCCACTCCCGATTTCGACCTTCTGGCACTGCCGAGAAAAGCAATCTCATTCGGCGACACGCTTCCAGGATTCATTTTCAAGCTTCATACCAAGAATATGCCCAAAACACCTCCGCTGAAACGCACGATGGATGATAAAGCATGAAAAAACTTTATTTCGAAAATAGAAGCATTTCCAAACTCAGTTTCGGAACAGTTCAATTGGGACTCGATTACGGTATCGCGAACACCGAAGGGAAGCCGGCCCAGGAAAAAGCAGACGCCATCATCTCCTATCTTTTGAGTGAAGGCATCGACTGTTTCGATACGGCTGTGGCCTATGGAGAGAGCGAATCGGTCCTTGGAACTTCGTTTCAAAACCTTCGGCCCGCCAATGATTTGAAAGTGATTTCCAAAGTCAAGTCGGAGCTCTTTGATGAAAACCTCACCTTTACGATAAAAGAGTCGCTGAAGAGACTTCATCTACCCAAACTTTTCGGTTTGCTGCTGCACGACAGCTCCCCGCTCTACAACTGGAATTCAAAAGATTCCGATATCGTCAAAAGCGTGTTGCAGAGCGGGTTAACTGATTACTTCGGTATTTCGATATATAATGATGAAGAATTCAGACTTGCCATTGAAAATCCTTTCATACGAATCATTCAAATTCCGTTCAACCCTTTGGATCAGCGAGCCGTCACACACAAGTGGTTCGAAATGGCCCAGGAGAGAGGAAAACTTCTATTCATTCGTTCGATTTTTCTTCAAGGACTTCTTTTTATGGAAAAGAAGAGGTTAAAAGGGAACCTTTCCGGTTGCCAACCCTATCTCGAGAAATTTCATGCCATACGCCGGAAAACCGGTTTGTCGGTGACCGAATTTTCCCTCTCTTATGTCGAAAGCGTGGCACAAAACGCCGTCATCCTCTTTGGAGCGGAAAATGTCTCACAGGCGAAAGAGAATGTCGAGACTTTCAATCGCCTCTCGCCCCTTCCATACGAAATCATTGAAGAGATTCATCGAACATTCGATAAAATTCCCGAAATTTATATCAATCCTGCACTTTGGAGAATATCATGAGAAAAGTGGTCGCATTTTTGCAGGCAAGGAGCGACTCTTCCCGGCTACCGGGGAAAGTGCTCAAACCCATTCTTGAAAAACCGATGATCCTCCATCAACTCGAGCGGATACGACATTCGCGTCACATAACCGATCTGACGCTCTTGACGACCGTTGATCACAGCGACGATACGCTCGCTGAAATTGTCCAAAAGAGTGGTTTCGATATTTTCAGAGGTTCTGTGGATGATGTCCTCGATCGATTTTACCAAGCCGCCATGCAGCAGTCACTTCAAGAGAACGATATCATCGTCAGACTCACAGGAGATTGCCCTTTGCACGATGCTTCCATTATCGACGAAGCGATCGAATCTTTTCTCCAATATGAAGCAGACTATCTGGCCAACTGTGTCAATCCCCCCTCTATCCCGACGGATTCGATGTTGAGGTCTTTACATTTGCATCGCTGAAGCGCGCCCACCAAGAGGCTCGAAAGGTCTCCGAAAGAGAGCATGCCACACCCTACATCAGGGAGAGTGGACATTTCCGCGTCACGCATCTTCAAAAAGAGCCACTTCATCCCGAATGGAGATTGACTGTCGATGAAGAAGAGGATTTCGATGTGGTACGTGCCATATATGAACATTTCGGGCGCACCATTTTCAGTTTCGGGGAGATCGTGGAATATCTCGAAAAAAATCCGGAACTTCTTCGTCAAAACATGCATTATGCGAGAAACGAAGGGTATGCAAAATCTCTATTGAAGGATCAAAACCTTGGGTAAGTCACAGGAACTTTACAAAAAAGCGAAAAAACTCATTCCCGGAGGGACGCAGCTTCTGAGCAAGCGCCCGGAAATGTTTCTGCCCGAACTGTGGCCGGCTTACTACAGCCGCGCCAAAGGATGCCATATATGGGATCTTGATGAAAATGAATATACCGACATGAGCTATATGGGTATAGGAAGCGCCATTTTGGGTTATGCCGACGACGATGTCGATGCCGCCGTGATCGAAGCTGTCCAAAAAGGGAATATGACAACGCTCAATGCACCAGAAGAGGTGGAACTGGCGGAAAAACTGTGCGAAATGCATCCATGGGCATCGAAAGTTCGTTACGCACGAAGCGGCGGCGAATCCATGAGTATCGCCGTACGTATCGCCCGAGCGAAAACCGGAAAAGATGTTGTCCTTTTTTGTGGCTATCATGGTTGGCATGATTGGTATCTGGCAGCCAATCTCGCCGATGATGCGGCCCTTGACGGCCATCTGCTGTCCGGACTCAATCCGGGTGGCGTACCGCGTGGGCTGAAAGGCAGCGCCTATCCATTTAGATACAACGATACGGAAGGCTTTCTGTCACTTTTCAAAAAGTATCAAAACAGTATCGCGGCTGTGGTTATGGAACCACTCAGAAACCATTTTCCCGATCCCTCTTTTGTCGATACGATTCGTCGCACAACTTCCGAGCATGGTGTGGTGCTGATTGTTGACGAGATTACGGCAGGGTGGCGACTGAATGTCGGGGGTGCCCATCTGCTTTTGGACCTTGAGCCCGATATAGCGGTATTTGGGAAAGCCATCAGTAACGGTTTCCCGATGGGTGCAATCATTGGAAAATCCGACGTGATGGATGCGGCGCAGGATACATTTATCAGCA
>JAUUDL010000089.1 GCA_030826715.1 Hydrogenimonas sp.
GTTCGGATCAACGCCTTTTTACGCAATCGTTCATAAAATTTTCGTTTGGTACCGGCCGGAAGCCGTTTGACCTGCTCGAATATCTTCTTTTGCAAATGCCATTCCTCTATATTTGAAATCTATTTAACAATAGCACAAATCCAGCCATATTTTCAAATTTCAGAAATTGGTTGTATAATACAAATATATCGAAATTATAAGCGACAGTTCCGCTTTCAAAAGGAGGATGTGATGAAGAAAACGCTGGTCGGCGTCTATGACAAATACGAGGATGTGATCGAAACGATCGAAGCACTCGATAATGCGGGTATTCCCAAAGAGATGATTTCGGTCATCGGAAAAGGAAACGAAAACCAGCCCAACCGCTTCGAATATTACAAACACTCGCAAGATGCGGCATTTTGGGGCACACAGGGTGCTTTTTGGGGTGCGATTATGGGATTTTTGATCGGCGGGTTTCTCACGTGGCTGCCGGGTGTCGGCCCAGTCATTGCGGCAGGGCCTTTGATGAACTCACTGGCCGGGCTCGCTGCCGGCGCAGTGCTCGGCGGATCACTTTCGGCCCTTGTGGCTGTGTTGATGGACTGGGGCCTTACCGAAGCCGAGGCGCTTCGCTATCAAAATCTGGTCAAAGAGGGAAAATTTCTCGTTATCGTCCATGGTGATGAAGAGACCGTCAAAAAGGCGGAGACGATCACCCATGCTCATACCAATATGGAAGTGAAAATGCACTGAAACGTCACTTCACCACCCCTTTATCAAGGGGTTGGTAATGCGTTTGCGATGTAATGGATACAAATTTTGAAAGTGATAAAAAGGGGAAAGCGGTACCTGTGATGCGCTACGATCTTCAATCATTCAACGGTCGTTTTTCCGATTTTTCATTTTGAAATATCGAAGTTTCGACCGCATACGATAACTTCCGCACACTTTTTTGATCTCGTCGATCAGACGACGATCTTTAACATTCATCTTTTTCGCTTTGATCGTTCCGTTCGAAAAACATTCATAACCAGTGATTTCCATTCGTCTTCTCCTCATTGAAAAAGACCGTAACGAAATAGGTATCGCTTTGTAGCATCCTTGCAGCCCGGCTTGATGAAAAAGATTTTTTCATCAAATCTATATATTATAGCGTAAAATATCGTTTTTTTCTGTCAGCCAGCTCACCATATTCTTTTTCAAGCCGGAAGATCCTTTTTCAGAAGGTGGAGCGTCTCGTCGAATGTATAGACTATGGGAGCCCCTGTGGGTATCTCGACCTTCACGATTTCGGCAGGCGTCAAATGTTCGATCGCCATCGTCAATGCACGAAGGGAGTTGCCGTGGGCGCTGACGAGAACCCTGTTTCCACGCGCAAGTTGAGGGGCGATCGCTTCGGCGAAGTAATTGAGCGTACGACGTCTCGTATCTTTGAGCGATTCGCTTCGCGGCAACTGTGAGGAATCGACGGATCTGTATTTTGGATCGTTGTACGGCAATCTCGGATCTCCGTCGGGCAGCGGTGGGGGCGGCGTATCATACCCTCGCCGGACGGCCAGAAACATCTCCTCTCCCACCTCTTTTTTGATCGCATCTTTGTTGTGGCGCTGCCATGCACCATAGTGGCGCTCGTTGAGCTTCCAGTGCCGGATCGCGTCGATATGCTCCCACTCCATTTCACGCAATGCGATCTGTGCGGTATGGATGGCCCGCTTGAGCCATGAAGTGAAACAGATATCAGGGAGCAGATCGTTTCTTTGCAGTATTTGACCCGCCTCTTTCGCCTCTTCGACACCTTTTTCACTCAAATCGATGTCGGTCCAGCCGGTAAAAAGGTTCTCTTTGTTGTAGAGGCTCTCCCCGTGCCGCAGCAGTATCAGTTTCGACTCTTTCATGATGAGCTCTTCTCCTTTGTTTGCCCGCACTCTTTTGAGATAGGGAGGTAGAATTTTTCCATATACTCCCGCATCATGCGCCGCGCACTGAAATTGGGTGAAACGCTTTTCATCGCCTCTTTCATCAACTCGATCCATCCCGAAGGGGTATTGTGATCGTCGAGTTCGTAAAAGAGCGGAACGATTCTGTTTTCGATCGTCTCGTAGAGTGCAGCCGCATCGGCTTCGTCGCTGGAGATGTCGCCGCCGAACGCCCAGCCGTTTTTGCCGTTGTACCCTTCAGGCCACCACCCATCGAGCGTCGAACAGTGGATCGTCCCGTTGATGCTCGCTTTCATACCGCTGGTGCCGCACGCCTCCATCGGGATAAGCGGGGTGTTGAGCCATACATCCACACCACGCACCAGATATTTGGCCACCGCTTCGCCATAATCCTCGACGAAGGCGATGCGCCCCCTGAATCGGGGATCCTGCGCCGTTTTGAAGATACGCTGAAGGATCTTTTTCCCTTCCATGTCGGCCGGATGCGCTTTTCCGGCAAAGATGATCTGCAGAGGATGGGCGAAATTGTTGACGATCTTTTCGAGTCTCTCCAGATCGTGGAGAATCAGATCCGGCCGCTTGTAGGCCGTCATGCGCCGGGCGAATCCGATCGTCAATACATCAGGGTCGAGCATTACCCCTTCGGCCATCGCTATAACAGGGTCAATCCCTTCATCCGCCCATTTTCTCCTGACGCGCTCACGAATGAAATTGACCATCCGGACTTTGTAGGTATAGTGCAGATCCCATATCGTTCTATCTTCCAGTTCATCAAGCCGCAGCCAGATATCGGGGTCGTGCTGAAGGTCGAGCCATCCCTCTCCCAATGTTCTGTCGAGTTCACTCGTCAGTTCGTCCCCGAGCCATGTCGGCAGATGCACGCCATTGGTCACATAGTCGATGGGCACCTGCGAGGGGCCATCGGTATCGAAAACGTTTTTCCAAATTTTTTGCGTCACATCACGGTGCTTTCGGCTGACGGCGTTGCGGTGGTTGCACATCTTCAATCCGAAAACGGTCATATTGAAGCCCTCCGTCGGTTTGTCCGGATTGACGCCAAACCCCATGAAGCGCTCTTTGTCCATGCCCAGCCGTTTCCAGTAATCGCCGAAATAGTGGCTCATCATATCGAAGCCGTAGACATCCGTCGCCGCCTGAAGAGGGGTGTGGGTCGTAAAGATCGAGGTCGCTTTGACATGCGCGATCGCCTCCTCAAGCGGCATCCCCTCGTTTTCCACGGCACTGCGGACCCGCTCGAAGAGCGCGAACGCCGGATGCCCTTCGTTCAGATGCAGAATCGAGTATTCGATACCCAGAAGTTCGAGCACCCGATACCCGCCGATGCCCAGCACGATCTCCTGGCGCAACCTCTGATTCATATCCGGCGTATACAGATGTGAAGAGATCTGCCGATCCCACGGATCGTTCCGGTCGATATCGGTATCGAGCAGATAGAGTGTCACACGCCCCACGTTGATCTTCCAGACGGCGGTGAATACTGGAGGATCGATAAAGGGTACCTGCACGATGAGTTGATTGCCATCCTTGTCGAGCACACGCTCGATGGGGGCGACATCCTTTTCAATCGTTTCATTGGCACCGTTTTGCCATCCGTCGCTACCGATGACCTGACGTACATACCCTTCGGGATACATGAATCCAACGCCCACCATCGGGAGCCCCATGTCGCTGGCTTCTTTGAGAATATCACCGGCAAGGAAGCCGAGGCCGCCCGAATAGATGGGAACCGAATGGTGCAGGCCGTATTCGGCACAGAAGTAGGCGATCGGCAGCGGCTCTTCTTCATGATGGACAGTGGAATCTTGCATATACTCTTTGAACCTGGCATAGACATAACGGTATTCCCGCATGAAGGTCTCTGTCCTGGCCAGTTCGCGTATCTCTCCTTCCGAAAGAGATTTGAGCAAGGCGATGGGATTGTGTCCGCTCTCTTTCCACAGATAGGGATTGATCTGTTTAAAGAGATTCTTGCCGTGCGGATTCCATGTCCACCATAGATTGAGAGCAATCTCGCCAAGCCCTGCGATCTCGTCGGGAAGTGCGGGAATGGCGATGTTGGTTGAAGGATCAATATTTGGCATCGCTATTTCCAGTAATAGAGGGCATTGGACCCAAGCTCATCTTCGATTTCGAGCAGGCGGTTGTATTTGGCAAGCCGTTCACTTCTGGAAGCCGAACCGCTCTTGAGATGGCCGCTTCCCATCGCGACGGCGAAATCGGCCAGGAAGGTATCGGACGTTTCGCCGGATCGATGTGAAAGAAAGGCCCGCCATCCGTTTTCGAGACACAATCGTACCGCATCAACCGTTTCGGTAACGGTACCGATCTGGTTGAGTTTGATCAGCGACGCATTGGCAGTATGTTCCTGGATGCCCCGTCGGATGAATTTGGTGTTGGTAACGAATATATCGTCGCCGACCACTTCGATCTTGTCACCGAGCTCTTTGGTGAATTTGGCAAAACCTTCCCAATCCTCTTCGGCGAGCGGGTCCTCCCAAAGAACGATCGGATACTTTTCGACCCACCTTTTGGCCAGTTCGATCATTTCATCGGTCGTCAGCACACCGCCGCCGGACCACTTGAGGTCATATTTTCCCTTTTTGCCCACGACAAACGAAGTGGCAGCACTGTCGATCGCGATAGCGATATCCGTACCCGGTTCGTATCCCGCTTTTTCGATCGCTTCGATGATGAGTTCGATCGCCTCTTCGTTGCTTTGAAGATTGGGGGCGAATCCTCCTTCGTCTCCGACCGCGGTGGAGTACCCCTTGGCTTCGAGCAGTTTTTTGAGCGCATGGAAGGTTTCGGCCGCATAACGCAACCCCTCGGAAAAACTCTCCGCGCCCAGGGGAACCGCCATGAACTCCTGGAAATCGACACTGTTGTCGGCATGTTCGCCGCCGTTGAGGATATTCATGCACGGTACCGGAATGCGCCGTGCCTCGGAACCTCCCAGATAGCGGTACAGGTCGGTCCCCTGGCTCTGGGCCGCCGCTTTGGCGACCGCCATCGAAACGCCGAGAATCGCGTTCGCGCCAAGCCGGCTCTTGTTTTCCGTTCCATCGAGTTCGATCATCAAACGGTCGATCATCG
This sequence comes from Hydrogenimonas sp., assembly GCA_030826715.1. Taxonomy (GTDB): domain Bacteria; phylum Campylobacterota; class Campylobacteria; order Campylobacterales; family Hydrogenimonadaceae; genus Hydrogenimonas. Next base: position 5,034 of record JAUUDL010000089.1, read on the forward strand.
CCTGTTCACACGCATCCAGGCCGATGATATCGGGCGCGATGATGTCGTTGACGTTGGCACACGCCTTCAGCACCCCTTTTCCCCCGTAACGCGCCTGGTCTCCATCGCGAAGCTCGACAGCCTCGTATTCACCGGTGCTAGCACCCGATGGAACCGAAGCGCTCACTTTCGTACCATCTTCGAGTGTCACGAAGACCCGTACCGTCGGATTGCCGCGCGAATCGAGAATTTCGATCGCTCTGATGTTGCTGATCGTACTGTTTGCCATACTGGACTCCTTGTAGGTGTATCAAACTTATTTTATCCTAAACAATGTTCGCTTTTCGTTTGTTCTCCGTTGTTTATTACAGTTTAGACACCAAATGGTCACTTTTTCATGAAAACTATCCTATAATCGAGATATGGCATTGAATAGAGAATCGATTTCCGATATTTTTTTTCTTCACGACCACTCCCTCGACAAAGAGAAGGTACGATCGGTCAACGAAACGATCGAAGCGTCGGTCGGCGAAAAAACAGAAACCCACATCTTCAAAAAAGGAAAAAGCAGTTATCCGGATGGATCGCTGCTCTTCACGATGGTTCCCGACGAAGATTTTCTCGCATGGATTCCCCATATTAAAAACGCCCACGTCACGATCGTGATCCTCCCATACGAGGGCAACCCCGAACTTCAAGAAGAGTTCAATCTGCCTTCCACGGCCGAGAAACTTTTGCAGACATTACAGGAAGAGAAACTCCATCTTTCCAATCGGTTTCTTTTCTGCAACGGCAAACCCGCTATAGGATGTCTGAGCGTAGGCGAGAGTGAATGGATTGAAGAGGGTTTCACCTCTGGCCGGCGACAGAAAATCCTCACACTCTTCAAACGGCTCTTCACCCTGCGACTTCGCCCTATCGAGATGACGACAGCCAAGGGACAAAACATCAAAACCGCCGCGCTTCTCGTCGAAGCGGGACGCGAATCGGTGCTGACACGCCGACGTCCCCACTTTTTCAAAGCCGAAGAGAATCAGTGCTGGAGAAGCAGTGCGGTCATCTATGCGCCGCAAAGTGTGATAGAGACACTCAAACTTCGGCTTTTTCATGCCCGCATCAAGCACACCCTATCCGATTCGCTCCCTCAGGGTATCGGAACGATCAAATCAGAAGGGTTCACACTCACGGCCACGGACGGAAAGCCTCTTTTTCTCACCTGTAACCGAAAAAACATCAAAGCCGATACGGTCGAGATAGAGAGTCTCAAGATGGAGGCTGAAATCGTCACAGGAGAGAGGGATTGTGCCGCCTTCGAGGAAAAAGAGAGCGTACGGGTGCAAAATCTCCCGACCGACAGCGATTCGATCGCTTTTTTCACCAAAAGAACGCTGCCGTTCATTCCCATCGCGACAGAGAGCGCCTTTGCCGAACTCTTCACAAAGCTGAAAGAGTCCGCCGTGATGACGACGGCCTATCTGATTCTTCTGATTGTCAGTGTCCTGATGGCCACGACAGGCCTTTTCCAAAACTCCTCGCCCACGATCATCGGCGCGATGATCCTGGCTCCCCTGATGGCGCCGATCATCGCGTTCGCCATGGGGGCGATCCGCTTCGACGACTACCTCATCACACAAAGCGTCAAAACGATACTCCTTTCCATACTCATCGCCCTCACCGCTTCGGCGTTTTTGGCATGGATGCTTCCTTTCACCCACGTCACCGAGCAGATTTCGATGCGCACCCACCCCACGCTGCTCGACCTGGCGGTGGCGGTGCTCGCGGGCATCGCCGCGGCCTACGGCTACGCCAACTCCAAAGTCGGAGAGAGCCTCGCCGGTGTGGCGATCGCCGTGGCGCTTGTCCCGCCGCTTTCGGTCGCAGGCATCGGTATCGGCTGGGGATCGTGGCCACTTTTCTCCAACGCCTTTTTGCTCTTTCTGGCCAACATCGTCGGTATCGTCTTCGCCTCCGGCATCATGTTCTACCTGATGGGTTTTGCCTCGAGAAAATACGCATCGACCGCCTTTTTCGTCAAACTGTTGATGCTCGCTGTCATCGCCGTACCGCTCTGGCTCTCGACACGAACGCTCGTCGTCGAAGAGAAAATCTACAGCACCTTCAGACAGATCGAAGAGACCCCTCCGCCGCTTCCGGGTGTTCTTATCCATCTGCAGAATATCGAGAAAAAGCACGACGGCCTCCATGCGATCGTTTCGGTGACATCGACATCGACGCTCGGAAAAAAAGAGAAAGTGATGATCAAACGATATCTGAAAAAACAAGTCGGCAAAGATGTTCATCTCATTTTTATATATCGTGAAAGGTATTGAGTTATAATATATTCATCTTTAAACGAAATCATAGAGGAGTGCGTCATGACCCAGCAGGAATCCAAAGAGATCAAAGAGCTCAAAGCCGAAATCGAAGCGTTGAAAAAGGATCTTTCGACATTGACCGAAACGCTTTCGGAGATCGCCCAAAAAAGTGTCAAAGAGAAAAGCGAAGAGGTGACAGAGAAAATCCTTTCACAAATCCCGGAAGATCAGCTCGAACAGATAGAAAATCTCAAAGCCCAGGGCGAAGAGATCATCGAAACGGTCAAGGCCCAGCAGGCGCAGCATCCGATGGGCACACTCGCCGTTGCCGCCGGCATCGGCTTTCTGCTCGGCAAACTTTTCGGTACCAAGAGCTGATATGAGCAAGGTGACGATCTCCGACTTCATCATCGCCGTCGCCGATCTTTTCGAAGCCGAAAGCAGAGCATTGCAGGCGTCGACCGAACTTTTCCTCCAACGCCAAAGAGAGGCGTTCGAAAAGAGCCTCTATGAAAGCGGCTGGCGCTTCGGATGGATCGCCGCGGCGATCGTAACGCTTCTAGGAGCTCTGGTTTTCATCGGTATCGGCCTCTATAAAATCGCCGAAATCTATCTGCCCGACTGGGCCGCACCGCTTGTTATCGGTCTACTTTTGCTCGTCGTGAGTCTCATCTTTGGATCGATAGCGGCCAAAAGCATGAAAAAAGAGAGTTCCGGCAATGGAGAATGAAAGATCGAATATTCCCGACGTCGAAACGGCCAAAGCGCGCTTCAAAGCCGTGGCTCAGGGGCGACATGTCCCTTCCGGCATCTCCGTCGAAGAGGCCAAAAAGCGGCTGCGCCAGACCGATCCGGGCCTCGACATCTCCGATATGCTCCGCGCCATCGACCAGGGAGATCCGAAAAAGGCAGGCATGTCGTTGTTGATGGAGGCCGCGACGGATCCCTCCGTCATCACCTACTGGTCCCCCCTGCTGATCGGCCTCGTACAGGCACTCGTACCTCCCAAAAAAAAGAGTTAAACCCTTATGGCGACACTGAAAGAGCGTATCCGCGCCGATATAGAAAAAAACGCAAAAAAGTCAAAGAGTTGGGCCCCGGGCTCATAACGGGCGGCGCCGGTGACGATCCGGCCGATATCGCCACCTATGCCATCGTCGGTGCCACAACTGGTTATTCGCAACTCTGGCTGCTTTTGCTCAGTACACCGATGATGATCGCCATACACAATATTGTAGCGCGAATCGCTATCGTCACCGGCAAGAGCCTGCCAGAGATTACCAATGCCTTCTATTCGAGGAAGTTGACGGCTCTCATGATCCTGGTCCTTGGGACGGCCAACATCCTAACGATCGGCGCCGATCTCAACGGTATTGCGGCTATACTTCACATCACCACAGGCTACCCAACCATCTACCTTCTCGTCCCCGTCACGGCACTCATCGCCGGTCTTGTCACCTTCGGCAAATACAAAACCGTCAAACGTATACTTATCTGGCTGACGGTCGTACTGGGTGTCTATCTCATATCGGCCATCATGGCCAAACCGCCAATCTGGACCGTCCTTCGAGACACTTTCATCCCTCATTTCGATACAGGTACGGCATCTATCATTGCCGCACTGGGGCTGATGGGCACCACTATTTCCCCTTACCTGCTCTTTTGGCACGTTGCTGAGGAAAAAGAGGAGAAAAAGAGTATCGTCCAGGCGGACGAAGTGGGATTCGATACGATCGTTGGCATGGTATGGTCGAATCTCCTGGCCTTTGCCATGATCGTCACAGGAGCGGCGATGCTCTACGGCACCCATGAAAATATTCAGAATGTCTCCACCCTTGCGCTGGCGCTCAAACCCGCCGCGGGTGAGCATGCATTCGCTCTATTTTCAGTCGGAATTTTGGTTTCCGGGTTTCTTTCTATCCCTGTTCTGGCCGGCTCCACCGCTTATGCCGTAGCCGATACTTTCGGATGGCGCGAAGGCATGGATTACAAAGTCAGTGATGCAAAAGGCTTTTACATCGTTTTCATCGGCTCGCTCATCGCCGGCGATATTATCAATATGTTGCCGCAGGTATCGGTCGCGGACGCCCTCTATTATTCACAGGTTCTCGACGGTATGCTCATTCCCGTGCTCATCGGCATCGCCATCATGATCGGTCGAAACAGAGCGATCATGGGCGAATATCTCACGACACGGTTTGAAAATGTTTCGCGGCGCTGGCGATGGCGCTCACACTCATACTCAGCGGTGTCATGATTTTCCAATGGTTTCAATAGGAGCGTTTTGATATGCCATATGAATCGGTTGTACTGCTTCTTTTTGTGATCGCCTCTTTCATCGTCGTGCAAGCCTATTGGATTACATCTTCATAGAGGGACATAACTTATGATTTTAGAACTTTTTGCCTATCCTGTTCGCCTATTGTTGGCACATGGGTATATTGCCCTTTTCATCTGGAGTGTCATGGAGGGAGAGATCGGGTTGGTGCTCGCAGGCTGGCTGGCCCAACAAGGGAGAGTTTTCAGCTATGAAGATGTCATTTGGGTCGCCACCGTCGGTGCACTGATCGGTGATACAATCACCTTTTCAATAGGAAAGTTTTTCGAAAAGAAAGCACTGACATGGCTCGATGCACATCCTGATAAGAAGCAGTTGGCCCACCGCTGGATCAGACGGTATGGCCCGTTTATTATCATTTTCGAACGTTTCATCTATGGCACCCATATTCCGGTTTTGTTGACGCTTGGCCTGACAGGATACAGCTATCTGAAATTCTACTTCTATGAAATCATCGGCGTGGTTCTCTGGGCAGTCACCTTTACTTCCATCGGATACTACTTCGGTGACACCGCGATTCAATTTATCGTTTTGATACAAAAAAATATGCTGGCACTGCTATTCATACTTATCGTATTGATATGGCTGTTCAAAGCAAAAAAAGAGGAGAGCGACACTTGAATGCTTTGTATAAACTACTATCTTTTCTATGGCTGCTTTTTCTCCCGCTACATCTGTATAGCGCTGACATCAATTCCACAATAGCGGATGGAACGACAAAAACATATGAATCGATACTTGCCAATTTACAAAAAAATGCAACAGACGACACCATAGCTCTCCAGCGCGCCCTACTCTATAAGCTCATTAATATCTCCAAAACACCACCTCCAAAACCGCCGAATATCAAATCACCCAAAGATGAAAAAGAGTACAGACATTTGGCCAAATCCTACGGTGAATGGTCGCTGCAAAAACTCGATATCCAAAAGAGTCTCGAAGAGATCGAAAACAAAAAGAAGGTGATCGAAAACCAGATTGCCAATGCCGATGCCAACACCAGTTCGCTCCTGACCCTTCAGCTTCAATATGCCTTTTACAAAAAGGGAGAAAACCTCTACCAACAAAAGCTCGGTATCGTAAAGGGTGCGATACAGAAAACACCCGACGCATTCGCCAAGGGGCTCAAACGGATCGATCTGGACATCAACGCCTCAAAAAGCCGCCTCGAAACGATCGAAAAAGATATCTCGAAAATAGATAAAGAAATTCAGCGTGACGAAGTCGAAAGAGAGCGGCTCAATCTTCTTGGCAGGACAACCGAAGCCCAAAAGTTGAACGACGCGATTGAAAATTTGCAGAAAAAGCGGATCGAAGCGATCAATGACAAACTTTTGGAGCTCTTCATTCAATTCTCATATGCA
>JAUUDL010000146.1 GCA_030826715.1 Hydrogenimonas sp.
CGACGCTCTTCCGATCTACGTACCACGTATTCATCCGTGTCGAAGACGAGAATCAGGTATTTCGATCCGACTCTCTCGACACTTCGCAGGCGGTTGATGCGCACAGGCTTGATCAGCATGAAGAAATCTTCTCTTTCGCTGATCTGCACCAATTCGTCCATCGCGTGATATATCAGTTCCAGATCCCGCAGATGTTTCCTCCAGTACTGACGCATAGTACTGTCGGTCGGAATGCGGCCGCTGCTTTTGTGAAGCTGCGTCAGTTCGCCCCGTTCGACCATTTTGTTGAAATAGTAACGGATCGTTGCCGGCGCGATCTGAAACGGCAGTTTCTCTTTCAACACGGCCGATCCGATCGGTTCATGCGTCTGAAGGAAGGTTTTGACAACGGTTTCTAAAATCTCTTCGTATTTCGGTTTCATTGCTTCAATCTTAGCACTTATTTTCTTAAATGCCAAGAGGATTATACTGAATTGAGTGGCTTTATGTCAAGTTTTTTGAAAGTGAGAAGTGAGAAGTGAGAAGTGAGAAGTGAGAAGTGATGGATGATGGATGATGGATGATGGATGATGGATGATTATATAAAAGGGTGATCTATATTTCGATTGTTTGTCAAGGAAAAAGAGGAGATTTGCAAGAAGCCGGCACGAAGCCGGCGAATGTTACTTGTCTCGGATGTCGAGGGCGGCGATCAGATTGGTGTAGCTGTCGTAGTTTTTGCGTTTGAGATAGCGAAGCAGTCTTTTGCGCTGTCCGACGAGTTTGAGAAGTCCCAGTCGTGACGAGTGGTCTTTTTTGTTCTCTTTGAGATGGTCTGTCAGGTATTTGATACGTTCTGTCAAAAGTGCGACCTGTACTTCCGGAGAGCCCGTATCGCCCTCACCGCGTCCGAATTGTTTGATGATTTCAAGCTTTTTAGCCGAATCCAAAGCCATTGCTGACCTCCTGATTGGTTGATTTCTTCCAAAGCCTTGGCCTTAAGAAGTTCGCAATTATACACAAAAAAGCAAAGATTTACATTAATTAGATTAAAATAGAATTTTAGGGTGCCTCCAAAAACTCCTGGTAGCCATAGAAGGCAAAGAGAGCGTCAGATTTCGTGAAAAATCGACACAGGGCTACCCCAAGAGGTAGCTCAAGGAGATATTTCGCGGAAGATGATGCTCTCTTTGTCTTCCCTTCGGGCTTCATGAGCTTTTACGCATACGTCGTTGCTTCTCCTTGAATTGGCTCTGTGGCCAGTCCTGCGTCTAAGCGCCAAGTCTAAAGCAAAAGCTCATGAAGCTATGGCTGTCAGGAGTTTTTGGAGGCACCCTAACAATACATAGGGGGACATAGGGGGAACTATGTTGTTAACACGCGCGAGCGAATATGCACTGTTGTCACTTGCGCTCATCGGCGAAAGCGGCGAACCGAAGGATGTCGATACGCTCTCCAAGCAGCTCGATATTTCGAAAAGTTTTCTTGCAAAAATATTGCAGGCACTGGCGAGGGAGGGGATTCTCGTCTCCTACAAAGGCGCGAAGGGAGGCTTCGCGCTCAACCGCCCATACGATCAGATATCGATCATGGAGGTGATCCAGGCGGCCGAGGGGAAACCCCCTTCGGTCTTCGAGTGCTCTCCGTCGCAGTCGTCGTGCCCGAGCGAACGGGCGGGATCGTGTCTCATCTGGCCCTTTCTCAACTGCCTTCAGGGCAAGATCGACGGCTTTTTGGAGAATCTGACACTCAAAGATATTCTCACGCCCGAAAATCGTTGCAGCCATACGAAGCACGAAAAGCAAAAAAGTGAAAATTAAAGGCAACAAGGTAGTATGATTGGCTAAAGCGACACGATCGACACTTCTGAAGCGGGCCATTCCGTTTTTGGAAACCATCACGAGTGCCAAAGATCTCACGATCGTCGCGTTCATCGTCGCCATCATGGCGATCATCATCGTTCCGCTGCCCAGCCCCGTACTCGACTTTTTTCTGACCATCTCCATCGCACTCTCGGTACTGATGATCCTCATTTCGGTCTTCATCGAAAAACCGACCGACTTCACCACATTCCCGACGATGATCCTGCTGGTCACCCTCTTTCGTCTTTCGCTCAACATCGCCACGACGAGAATGATCTTGAGCAAAGGGCACGAGGGGCCCGAATCGGTCAGCGAGATCATCACCAGCTTCGGCGATTTCGTCGTCGGGGGCAACTACGTCATCGGTATCGTCGTCTTTTCGATCATCGTCATCATCAACTTCATCGTCGTCACCAAGGGCGCCACCCGCGTCGCCGAAGTGGCCGCACGCTTCACGCTCGATGCGATGCCCGGCAAACAGATGGCGATCGACGCCGACCTCAACGCCGGCCTCATCGACGAAAACGAAGCCAAAAAGCGCCGCGCCGAGATTCTACAGGAGGCGAGTTTCTACGGGGCGATGGACGGTTCGAGCAAATTCGTCAAGGGCGATGCGGTCGCGGGTATCATCATTACCATCATCAACATCATCGGCGGCTTTCTGATAGGGATGTTCCAGCACGACATGCCGATGGCCGAAGCGGCCCAGACCTTCACGCTGCTGACCATCGGCGACGGCCTGGTCTCCCAGATTCCCGCCCTCATCCTCTCCACCGCGACGGGAATCATTATCACACGCGCCAACAAGGAGGAGGAGAAGAATTTCGCCGAGGGGGCGATCAACCAGCTCATCAAAGAGTACAAAACACTCTTCATCGTCGGTTTCATTCTGCTCCTTTTCGCCCTGGTTCCGGGCCTGCCGACCCTTCCGCTCACCTTTGTGGGGCTTCTCTTCCTGGGGCTGGGCTATCTGATACGCAAAGAGGGCATCGAAGAGGCGCTGCTTCCTGCCGAAGAGACGATGGCCGCCGCGGCCGAAGAGGCTGCACCCACCAGAGCCGCACCCACCAAGGAGGAGGAAGAGGCGGCCCTCGAGGATATCCTCAAAGTCGAAATGCTCGAACTCGACCTCGGGTATCAGCTGATCAAGCTGGCCGATACCTCCCGCGGCGGCGACCTGCTCGAACGCATCCGGAGCATGCGCCGCAAGATCGCCTCCGACTACGGTTTTTTGATGCCGCAGGTGCGTATACGCGACAACCTGCAGCTACCGCCCAATACCTACCAGATTCTCCTCAAGGGGGTCGAAATCGGCACCGGCGAGGTCTATGCGGACAAGTTTCTGGCGATGAACAGTGGTATGGCCACCGAAGAGATCGAAGGCATCCATACCAAAGAGCCGGCCTTCGGGCTCGAGGCGATTTGGATCGACGCCGACAAGAAAGAGGAGGCGATCATCAAGGGCTACACGGTGATCGACCCGGCCACGGTGATCACCACCCATATGAGCGAGCTGGTCAAGAAACATGCCGAAGATCTGCTGACGCGTCAGGAGGTGCAGGCACTGCTCGAAAAGGTCAAGAAAGATTACCCCGTCGTCGTCGAGGATGCGATGAAAGTGGCCTCTTTGGGCCTCATCCAGCGCGTTCTCAAACAGCTTCTGCACGAACAGGTGCCGATCAAGGATATGGTGACGATCCTCGAAACGATCGCCGACGTGGCCGAATATACGAAAAATGTCGACATCATCGTCGAACAGGTCCGCGCACGGCTCGCCCGCGTCATCACCAGCCTCTACAAGGATCCAGACGGTGTCATCAAACTGCTCACGCTCAACGCCCCCACCGAGCAGAAGCTCCTCGACCATCTCAAAGAGAACGAAAGCGGACGCCAGCTGCTCCTGAACGTCGGACAGATCAACAAAGTGGTCGAAACTCTCAGCGAAGAGGCACAAAAAGTCCTCCAGAAGGGCATCGCCCCCGTCATACTGATCGTCGACCCGCTGCTGAGAAAACCGCTTGCCGAAATCTTCGAGCGTTTCGGTCTCGATATCGTCGTACTCAGCCACGCCGAGATCGACCCCAACGCGAAATTCGAAGTGCTCGGAAGCGTGGAAATTGAAATATGAAACTTTACAACTAAAAACTAAAAGTTAACAACTAAAAATTGAAGTATGCTGCTTCACAGCCAACTATTTTTCAAAAAAGAGCGAAGCGATTTTCCTCAATTTTTAGTTTTTAGTTTTTAACTTTTAGTTGCATAAGGATACCGATGAAAAAACCCCAATCAATCTACCACCTCTCGCATACCGACCTCGACGGCTATGCCTGCCAGTTTCTCACCTCGCAGTGTTTTGAGAATATCCATTTCCAAAACAGCAATTACGGCGACGAGATCACGGGGCGTCTGAAACTCTTTTTCGAACAGATTCTGACCGATCCGGCCAGTGACATCCTGCTTCTTGTCACCGACTTGAACCTTTCGCTTCAGCAGTGTGAGTTCATAGAGAAACAGCGGGAGAAGATCGAAGGGTTCCGCAAAGGGGTGACGCTTCAAGTCCAGCTGCTCGACCACCACGGCAGCGGAAAGGATTCGGCGCATAAGTATGACTGGTACTATCTCGTCACGACCAGAAGTGCCACGAAGATCACCTACGACTGGCTCATCGACACCTATGGGTGCGAAGAGATCAAAAAATATGAAAAGATCGTCGATGCGATCAACGCCATCGACATATGGCTCAGCGACCAGGAAGGGTTCGAGTTCGGCAAGGTGCTGATGGGCGCCGTCGCCTCCTCCAGAGAGGTGGGACGCGCCCTCTTCGACGCGGAGGACAGAGCCCACAAATTCCATCTGATCGAATCGGCCCACAACATGATAGACCAGGAGAGGGCCCACATCCGTCTCGACAACGAGATGCACGCGATCAAAAAGGCTTTTTTCGCCGGCGACAGGGACGACGACACGCTCGATAATCTGGTCGCGGACTATCTCACCGATCTTCTCACGGCCAAAAAAGAGGCGCTCAAAATCCACTACCGCGACAAAACGGGCGTCCTCACCTACGGCATCCCCAACATCTCCGTCATCGGCAACGCCTTTTTGGTCAAAAATCCCGATATCGATTTCATTCTCAACATTTCGCCAAATGGGTCGATATCTCTACGAAGCAACAACAAAGCCGATGTGAGTGAAATCGCCGCCACCCTTGCCGGCGGCGGCGGTCATCCCAACGCCAGCGGCGGACGCATCGGCAATTTCAAGGATATGTACAGTTATCAGGATGTCAAGAGATTCGTCCAGACGCTGATCGACGAAAAGACCAAACACGCCGACAAATAGGAGTTTCCATGCAAAGACCAACGCCGACGGGAACCGAACGGTTCCTGAAAGCCGACGACTTCATCGTCTCGAAGACCGACCTCAAGGGCCGGATCATCTACGGCAACAAGATGTTCATCAAAATTTCGGGCTACAGCGAGAGCGAGCTCCTTGGCGCGCCCCATTCGATCCTGCGCCATCCCGATATGCCGAAAATCGTCTTCAAACTGCTCTGGGATCGCATCCAGAACAAAAAAGAGATCTTCGCCTATGTCAAGAACCTCTGCAAGGACGGCGGTTACTACTGGGTGCTCGCCAACGTCACGGCGACTATAGCCCCCGACGGATCGACGCGCGACTACCATTCGGTCCGAAGAAAGCCGAGCGACCAGGCGATGCAGATGATTCCGCCACTCTATTCGAAGCTGCTTGCGGCCGAACGCAGCGGCGGCATGGAGGCTTCCGGGCGCCTGCTCGAAGAGATTTTAAAAGAGAAAGGAGTCGGTTATGACGAATTTGTCCTCGGCCTTCAGCAATAAACAGAGCCTCGTCTTTCTGATTGCCGCGATCGGCGCCGCGGTCTATCTGCTCGCCACGGGCGCCTACATCGCCGGCGGTGTCGTCTTTGCGCTGACGTTGCTTGGCCTCTTCGTCCCGGGCGGCGGCGAGAGTGCCTGTGAAAAGATCTTCAACGATCCGCTCATTCGGCAGGTCCGCGACGTCCTGATCAAAGCCGGACGCGGCGAACTCTCCGACCGCATCACCCATATCCCCGATGACCATGTCCTCCAGGGCGTGGCCTGGGGTATCAACGATATGCTCGACCAGACCGAGCAGATGCTCCGCGATATTCGCGCCTCGATCGACGCGGCCAACGAAGGCAAGAGTTATCGAAAGATTCTGATCGAGGGGTACAAGGGCGACTTCCAGGCGGCCGTGCCCGAGCTCAACCAGGCCATCGGCTCCATCGCCGCCTCCTACAAGACGAAAATGCGCGGCGAACTGGGCCATATGTTCGAAAAACGGACCGGCGGCATCGGCAAGGGACTGCACGTGATCCAGGAAGATATCAATCGCAATACCGACATTATCGAAAAGATCACCGAAAACACCCAGGAGACGGCCAACGAAGCGATGGCGAGCCAGGAGACGGTCCGCGCCATCGTCGGAAGCCTCGACAATCTGATTCAGCTCATCGCCCACACCAACGAGGCGATCGTTTCGCTCAACGAACGGACCGGTGAAATCTCCGCCGTGGTCAACCTGATCAAAGATATCGCCGACCAGACCAACCTGCTCGCCCTCAATGCGGCGATCGAGGCGGCCAGGGCCGGCGAACACGGCAGGGGTTTCGCCGTCGTCGCCGACGAAGTGCGCAAACTGGCCGAGAGAACCCAGAAGGCGACGCAGGAGATCGCCATCACGATCCAGACGCTCCAGCAGGAGGCCAACGATATCCAGGGCAACTCCGAAGAGGTGACGCAGATAGCCACCTCGTCGCAGGAGGATGTCAACCGTTTCGAAGAGACACTGGACAAATTCGCCCATACCGCCGATCTTGCGGCCAAGCAGGCCAAATATATCCACGATTCACTCTTCGCCACGCTTGTCAAGGTCGACCATATCATCTTCAAGTCGAACGCCTACACGACGGTCCTCAACGAAGATGCCGAAAAAGCCAACCACTTCACCGATGAGCACCACTGCCGTTTCGGAAAGTGGTACTACAAAGGGAAAGGGAAGGAGCTCTTTGGTCACACGAGCGCCTACAAAGCGGTCGAAACGCCCCACGCCACCATCCACCAGATGGTGCTCGAGACCGTTCCATGCGCCAAAACACACACCTGCCTCACCCCGGAAAACCGCCCAAAAATCGTCGAGAACTTCTCAAAGATGGAGAACGCCAGCGATCAGCTCTTTACACTGCTTCGCGATATGGTCAAAGAAGCCAACCCCGAAGCACACATCTCCTGATTATCTTCTCACCGCCCCTGTGTGGGCGGCTGCTCAACCCTTTTCCGCCACCATCGTCGCGAAATTGGCCCACTGGAATATCGTATCGGTATAGCGGAAACCCGCCTCTTTGAACATAGCGAGATTCTCTTCGATCGTATAGGGGATCAGGACATTTTCGAGCGCTTCGCGCTTTCTGGCGATTTCGGTGTCGCTGTAGCCCTGCATCTTCTTGTAGTCGTAGTAGATTTCGATCATATCGCGGTTGAGTAGCGGGCTTTGCATCAGCACCTTTTCGCTGCAGACAAAAAGCCCCTCTTCATTCAGTGCCGAAAAGATTCTCTTCACCGCACTTGAACGAACCGGCGGCCGAATGAACTGGAGGGTATAGCTGGCGACGACGATATCCACTGAGGATAGATCGTACTCCATGATGTCGGCGCAGACAAATTCGACCCCGCTCTCCATCGCTTCGGCTTTTCGTCTGGCACGCTCGATCATCGCCGGCGCGTTGTCGATCCCGATAAGCGTGGCATCGGACCCGATACGCCGCGCCAGCTCGATCAGAAAGGCGCCGGTGGAGCAGCCAAGATCGACGATACGCATCCCGGGCTTCACACGTCGAAGAAGCAGAGAGACGATCAGGTCGATATTCTGCCGATAGAAGGGGACGGAACGTTCGATCATGTCGTCAAAGACCGCCGCCACCTTCTCGTCGAAGACGAACTGCTTCTTCAAAGGCTCGTTGAAAATTTCGTCACGCGCCATACGCTTGCCTTATATCTCTTTGAATCTGCGATTTGAGCGACTCGAACGACTCGAATTTTCGGTTCTCTCTGAGAAACCTGTGCCACCGGATGCAGACTTTGCCCCGAACATCGGCGACCTTTGCGTCGACGAGATGGGTTTCGACCGCCCAGCCGCCGTCGGTCGTAACACGATGGCCCAGAAAGGTGACCGAAGGGTATTCAGCGGACCCAATGCACGTCGTCGTAGCGTAGACCCCCTCTTTGGGCAGCAGAAATCGAGACACCTCCAGATTGATCGTGGGCACCAGTTCTTTGGCGCCGATCCCCTGCCCCGTCACCACAGACCCCCAGATTTCGTAGGCGTGGCCAAGCAGATCGTTGGCGGTTTCGATGTCGCCCGACCGTATCGCGTCGCGGATGAATCTCGAATGGACGGGGCGGCCGGCGTGGCTCACTTCCGGCACCACCTCCACTTCCCCATCAAAGAGGCGCCTCATCGCTTCGGGATCGCCGCTTCGTCCCGACCCGAAACGGAAATCCTCACCGATCACGATACGTTCGAGTGCAGGAAATTCACGCTTCAGTCGTGCGACGAATACATCGGGTGTTTCGTCGCGGATCTTGTCGAAATCGTGAAAAGAGAGTGGATAGTCGGTGTAACGGGCGCGGTAGATATGCGGCGTCAGCGTCGCCCGGAAATGTTCGACAACGACGATCGC
>JAUUDL010000147.1 GCA_030826715.1 Hydrogenimonas sp.
CGAAACGCTGGGCGCGGTGACCGTGATCTGCTCCGACAAGACCGGGACGCTCACCAAAAACGAGATGACGGTCAGAAATATCGCCGCAGCGCAAAAGCTCTTCATGCTCTCCGGTACCGGCTACGACCCGCATGGCGATCTTCTACTCGATGAAAAAAGTGCCGATCACGCCAAGTACACTGTTTTGGAGGAGATGGCCCGATGTGCCGTACTCTGCAGTGATGCCGAGCTCGAAAGGGGTGATGAAGGCTGGAAGGTGCACGGTGACCCGATGGAGGGTGCGCTGCTCGTCTCGGCCATGAAGCTTGGAGTCGACATCAACGAATTGCGCAAAGCGTACCCGAGGGTCGATCTCGTACCGTTTGAGTCGTCGCACAAGTTTATGGCCTCTCTTCACCATGCCCATGTCAAAGAGGCTTTCATTGTCATTAAGGGAGCGCCGGAGCGTCTGCTGCGGATGTGTGACAGGCAGATGCTTGACGACGACACACTCGTCCCACTGGATGAACGCTACTGGAGCGACACGATAGAGGCGCTCGCGCGACATGGTCAGAGGATCATCGCGCTGGCTATGAAACAGACCGATTTTTCCAAAAACGCTCTTCTCTTCGACGATCTGAATGATGGTTTTATCATGCTCGGAATGATGGGCATGATCGATCCGCCGCGCGTCGAAGCCATCGAAGCCGTCGAGGCGTGCAAAAGGGCAGGTATAAGGGTCAAGATGATCACCGGCGACCATGCGACAACCGCACTCGCCATCGCATCGAAACTGGGCCTTGAAAATACCAAAGAGGCGATCACCGGTGAACATATCGACGCGATGGGGATAGACGATCTCAAAGCGAATGTCGGTGTGGTCGATGTCTATGCGCGTGTCAGCCCGGAACACAAACTGATACTGGTCGAACTTCTTCAAGAACTCGATCAGATCGTCTCTATGACCGGAGACGGCGTCAATGACGCACCCGCGCTCAAGCGAGCCGACGTAGGCATAGCGATGGGACGAAACGGTACCGAAGTGGCGAAGGAAGCGGCAGAAATCGTATTGGCGGACGACAACTTCGCCTCGATCAAACACGCGGTCGAAGAGGGGCGCACGGTCTACGACAATCTCAAAAAGGCGATTCTTTTCATCCTGCCGACCAACGGCGGTGAAGCGCTCATCATCCTGGGGGCGATCCTCTTCGGTTTTCATCAGCTTCCGCTCACGCCGGTACAGATACTCTGGGTCAATATGGTCACAGCCGTTACACTGGCTCTTTCACTGGCGTTCGAACCGCCTGAAGCCGATGTGATGTGCCGACCACCAAGAGACGCCAAAGCGCCCATTGTCGACGGTTATCTGCTGTGGCGCATCTTTTTCGTTTCGCTGATCCTCATGGCCGGTACTTTCGGCCTTTTCATCTGGGAGGAGCGAAACGGCGCGTCTATTGAACATGCCCGAACCGTTGCCGTCAATACGCTGGTGATGTTCGAGATTTTCTACCTATTCAGCGCCCGTTATATTCACGCTTCATCCTTCAGCCTGCAGGGTCTCGTGGGCAATCGCTATGTGCTCTATGCCATCAGCCTCCTGCTGCTGCTTCAGGCGGCGTTGACCTACGTGCCGGCGATGAACACACTCTTTGGCACCGTTCCCTTGGAACCGCAGGTATGGCTGCGTATCGTGGCGGTCTCTTCAACGATCTTTTTTCTCGTGGAATTGGAAAAATACGTTGTGAGGAAGGGGTTGAGAGTCTCATTTGTTACGACAAAAAGGAAAAAAGATGGATAATGAAAAACATAACTTCGTCGAACCGGGACACGATCTGGGCGAGAGTCAGGAAGATCCGTTCGTCAACACGCTACATCATGTGATCCGCATCGCCGTCAAAGTGTTGGCGGCGCTAATGGTGATCGTCATCGTATGGGGGATCGGCGATGTGCTTTATGTTCTGCTCAAACGGTTGATGACCCCTCCGATCATGCTGCTGAGTATCAACGACATTCTCGCGACTTTCGGCGCATTTCTTGCTGTCTTGATCGCGATAGAGATCTTTATCAACATATCAATGTACCTGAAAACGGATGTGATCCCGGTACGCCTTGTGGTCGCGACCGCCTTGATGGCGATCTCTCGAAAGGTGATCATTTTCGATTTTTCGGAGCTGACACCGCCATATATATTCGCCACCGCCGCGGTCGTATTCGCTCTGGGCATCACCTATTGGCTCATCACGAAAAGAATGTGACAATGCATATTTCCATCTTTGTGAAGATTTATAATATAAAATTTAATTATTTGATAAAACCTTTTAACAGGCTTTAAGAGAAAAGGTCTATGATTAAATAATATAATAAAAAGGAGTATCAGATGCTATATGCGCTGCCGAATCTACCCTATGACAAAAATGCGCTCGAGCCTTTTATCTCGGCCGAAACGCTGGAGTATCATCACGGCAAACACCATGCGGGATACGTCAACAAACTCAACGCCCTCATCAAGGGGACCGAGTTTGAAGAGATGTCCCTCGAACAGATCATCCATCAAAGCGATGGGGCGATTTTCAACAACGCCGCGCAGACGTTCAACCACAATTTCTACTGGTTGAGCCTCTCTCCCGAACCGACACATCCTTCCAAAGAGCTGCACAGGGCGATCGACGAGAGGTTCGGATCGTTCGAGAAGTTTCTCGATCTTTTTGACGACACGGCGGTCAACATCTTCGGGTCTGGGTGGTGCTGGCTGGTTCTCGATCAGCATGAGAAACTGCAGATCCGTGCCACTTCCAACGCCCATACGCCGCTGGAAGCGCACGAAACACCGCTGCTGACATGCGATGTATGGGAACATGCCTACTATATCGACGTGCGCAACGAACGGGGGAAATACCTTCAGAATTTCTGGAAAGTGGCCAATTGGGACCACGCTTCGAGAATCTTCGAGGACAAAGAGCATCTCAAAATCAGTGGTGCGCTGCCGTTGTGCAACGATCCCGACGATCCGATTTGCGATATCATCGACGAGATGCAACAGAGGGATGAACCGACGACCTGATCAAATCTGGGCATTCGTCGATGCCGAAAGGGCACGCATTGATTTGAAAATATAATTGATTAAAATTTATAAACCTATTTGTCGCGCATACATGGTAAAATCCAGGCCATTTACAAGAAAGGTCGCATGAAGTGGCCTTTCGATCCAAAGAGCAAAACAATGAGTACAAACAATAATAATAACGTATGTGACGTCGTGATCTTCGGCGGCCATGGCGACCTGGCCATGAGAAAGCTGATGCCCGCACTCTACCACCTCTGCAACAACGGGTTTCTGGATGCCGGAAGCCGTATCATCTCCACCACGCTGTCGGATATGACCCAAGAAGAGCATCTCGAACTGGTCAAAACGAAACTGAACGAATTTCTCGCCGAGGGAGAGTTCGACGAAAATGTCTGGGCCAACTTCTCCAAGCGTCTCTCCTGCGTCAAGGTCGACGTCACCCAAAAAGAGGAATATGCCCAACTCGAAGCATTGCTCAACCGCATGCCCGACAACGAGCGTGTCTACTATCTTTCGACCTCTTCGTCGCTGTTTGGTACGATCTGCCACATGCTCCAGGAGTGGAACCTGGTCAACGACAAAAGCCGCGTCGTGCTCGAAAAGCCGATTGGCCGCGATCTGGAGTCTTCGCGGAAGATCAACGACGCCGTCGCCGAAGTCTTCGACGAATCGTGCATCTACCGGATCGACCACTACCTGGGTAAAGATACGGTCCAAAACATCCTCGCCCTGCGTTTTTCAAACGGCCTCTTCATGCCGCTGTGGAGCAGTCGAAGCATCGACCATGTCCAGATCACCGTCTTCGAAGAGGTGGGTGTCGAAGGGCGATGGGGCTACTACGACGATTACGGTGCGCTGCGCGACATGATCCAAAATCACCTTCTGCAGCTGCTCTGCCTCGTGGCGATGGAGCCGCCATGCAGTATCGACAGCAACAGTGTGCGTGACGAAAAGGTGAAAGTTCTCCGTTCGCTCAGAAAGATCGGGGCCGAAGATATCCCTCTCAAAACCGTCCGGGGTCAGTATGGCGAAGGGGTGAGCCAGGGCAAAAGCGTACCGGGTTATCTGAACGAGGAGAACGTCAAACGCGAAAGCAACACCGAAACCTTCGCGGCGCTTCGAATCGATATCGACAACTGGCGCTGGAACAAGGTGCCTTTCTATGTCCGTACCGGCAAGCGGATGCGCAAACGCTATTCGGAGATCGTGATCCAGTTCAAGGATGTCCCGCATATGATCTTTCCGCGCGGCGGCCACTGTATCGAGCCCAACAAGCTGATCATCAAACTCCAGCCGGAAGAGAGCATCAAGCTGGTGATCATGAACAAGATTCCCGGCCTCGATGAGTCGATCCGGCTGCGACCGGTGGAGCTGGAGCTGAACATCCCCGAAGATGCCCAGCGCAACCCGACGGCCTACGAGCGGTTGCTTTTGGACGTGATCCGCGCCAATCCGACACTCTTCATGCGACGCGACGAAGTGGAGGCGGCGTGGATCTGGGCCGACGAAATTTTACGCAACTGGGAGCGGCTGGGTGTGAAATGCCGATCCTATGCCGCGGGTACCGACGGCCCGAGCAGTTCGATCGCGCTGATCGAGCGCGATGGAAGAAGCTGGCATGAGGAGTGAGCATCTTTTCGAGAGTCCCCAGGCCCTGCGCGAGCAGCTCTGCGACTGGCTGACCCGACTGTTGCAGGAGGCGATCGAATCGCGTGGCCGGGCACTGCTGGCCGTTTCGGGCGGCAATACGCCAAAACCTCTGTTGCGCGAACTCTCCACCCGTGACCTGGCGTGGTCGAAAGTGACGGTGACGCTCACCGATGAACGCTGGGTCGACAACACGCACGAGGCGAGCAACGAGAAGATGGTCAGAGAAACGCTTCTGCAGGGGCCCGCTTCTGCAGCGAACTTCGTGCCGCTCAAAGGAGAAGAGCGCACGGCCAGAGCGGGCGAACGCGCCTGCTGCGGGAGGATCGAGACGCTCGAGCTGCCTTTCGATGTCGTGCTTTTGGGTATGGGGACCGATGGCCATACCGCTTCTTTGTTTCCAGAAACGAAAGAGCTGCAGGCCGCCATCGCGGGCGACGCGCCCGCCTGTATGGCGATCACGCCTGCCGATGCCCCGTATGAACGGATGACGCTGACACTCAAAACACTCCTGCAAAGCCGAAAGATTATCCTCCATATCGAAGGGGATGAAAAGTACGCGGTGCTGCAGAAAGCGTTGGGGGATGTTGAAGCCGAACAGATGCCCATACGTGCCTTTTTGCGCCAGGAAAAAGTGCCAACCCACATATTTGCGACCAGAAACAAGGAGCCCCAATGCACCCGGTCATAACCGAAATCACCGCTGCGATCAGAGCGCGCAGCGCCAAAAGCCGAGCCATCTATCTTCAAAGACTCGAAGAGGAGCGCAGTCGAAGCATCATGCGAGGGAAGCTGCTGTGCGGCAACCTCGCCCACGGCGCGGCGGCATGCGGAAAAACCGAAAAAGAGGCACTGCTCGGCAGCGAGTCCAAAAACTTCGCCATCGTCACCGCCTACAATGATATGCTCTCGGCGCACGAGCCGTTCAAACTCTACCCGGCGCTGATCAAACGGGCACTGGCGGATGCGGGTGCCACGGCGCAGGTCGGCGGGGGCGTTCCGGCCATGTGCGACGGGGTGACGCAGTCTCAGCCCGGAATGGAGCTGAGTCTTTTCAGCCGCGACAATATTGCGCAGGGAACGGCCGTCGCACTCGCCCACAATATGTTCGACGGCGCCCTCTATCTGGGTGTTTGCGACAAGATCGTTCCTGGATTGCTGATGGGCGCGCTCGCTTTTGGGCACCTTCCGGCGATCTTCGTCCCTGCCGGTCCGATGCCTTCGGGGATCAGCAACGCCGAGAAGGCGAGCGTACGACAGGCCTATGCCAAAGGGGAGATCGACAAAGAGGCGATGTTGAAAGTCGAGTCGGCCTCCTACCACAGCCCCGGCACCTGCACCTTCTACGGCACGGCCAACTCCAACCAGATGATGATGGAGGTGATGGGACTGCACCTTCCAGGCAGCTCGTTCGTCAATACCAACACCCCGCTGCGCGATCTGCTGACCGAAGCGGCGGCCAAACAGGCGATGCGGATCGAACAGCCGGTGGGCAAGATGCTCGATATAGAAAATTTCGTCAATGCGATCGTCGGTCTTCTGGCGACGGGCGGATCGACCAACCATACGATCCATCTGATCGCGATGGCCCGCATTGCCGGCATCGTCATCAACTGGGACGATTTTGGTGCTCTCTCCAAAGTAGTGCCGCTCTTGACGCGCATGTATCCCAACGGAAGCGCCGATGTCAACGCCTTCCATGCCGCCGGCGGGATGCCTTTCGTGATCCGCGAACTGCTCGATGCGGGGTTGCTTCACGAAGATATCGACACCGTCGTAGGTCGGGGCATGCGAGCTTATACAAAGCACCCTGAGCTTGGTCCCGACCACACGCTGACCTACGTGGACGCGCCCCGAAAGAGTGCCGACAGCACCGTTTTGGCGAGCGTGGACCATCCCTTCGACAGCGAAGGGGGGCTTCGTGTGCTCGAGGGCAATATCGGCAGGGCGGTCATCAAGAGCTCGGCTTTGAAACCCGAACAGTGGATCGTCGAGGCCGATGCGCTGGTCTTTGAAAGCCAGGAGGCGCTCAAAGAGGCCTACAAGTGCGGGGAGCTGAACCGCGATTTCATCGCCGTGGTCCGATATCAGGGGCCCAGAGCCAACGGCATGCCGGAACTTCACGGGCTCACACCCGTGCTCGGCGCCCTGCAGGACGAGGGGTACCGCGTGGCGATCGTGACCGACGGACGGATGTCGGGAGCTTCGGGTAAAGTTCCGGCCGCGATCCATGTGACACCCGAAGCGCTGGCCGGCGGTGTGATCGGCAAAATACGAAACGGCGACCGTATCGTGCTGGATGTGAAACGCGGGGTGCTGGAGGTGACGACCGAAGGTGTCGAAGCGCGTGAAATAGTGAAACCCTCGCTCGAAAACAACCGTCACGGCATGGGAAGGCAGTTATTCGTCGCGAACCGGGCCCTGGTCAATGGGGCGGAAGAGGGCGCGACGATATTCGACCTGCCCGGAGAGGAGCGCGCATGAAACGTTACACGGCAGAAGATGTGATGTGTGCCGGGCCGGTCATTCCTGTCATAGCGCTCGATCGGATCGAAGATGCCCTGCCGCTGGCCGAAGCGCTGCTGGCCGGGGGGATTCGGGTTTTGGAGATTACGCTGCGTACCGATGCGGCACTGGCCTCGATCGAGAAGATCGCCGTACACCTGCCCGAGGCGATTGTGGGAGCGGGAACCGTCGTGCAAAGAGAAGACCTCCGAAAGGTCGAAGCGGCGGGAGCGCAGTTCGCCATCAGCCCGGGAGTGACGCCGGATCTGCTCGAAGGGATGAAAGATGTGTCGATCCCGCTGCTTCCGGGGGTCGCTTCGGCCTCGGAGATCATGCTGGGGATGTCGTACGGGCTCGCGCATTTCAAACTCTTCCCCGCCATGGTGGCTGGCGGTATCGATGCGCTCAAAGCCTTCGGCGGCCCCTTCGCGCATGTGCGCTTCTGCCCAACAGGCGGCATCGACCAAAAGAATTACAGAGATTTTTTGGCACTCGAAAATGTCTTGTGCGTGGGCGGAAGCTGGCTCGCCCCGAACGATTTGATCGCACGTGGGGAGCTCGACAGGATCACCGAACTCGCCAGGGCGGTGACGCAGATATCTTAGGAATGATAGGGCATTCGCTACGCTAAAACTCCATCTTTTCTTTTTACAAAAAATGCGACACTGCCCATCATCAATGAGATGCCGATAAAGAGATATAACGCATTGATCATTTTATCGGGAGAGTTGAGTGAAATTTTGAATACGAGCATCAAGACTTCGATACTCAGCGCTATCATAATGGATAGAATGAATTTGATGAAAGTTTTGAACTCCGATTCCTCTTTTTTATAACTCTTAAACAGTACGCCTTCAAGAAGCGTTTTCGCCAAATCGAAAATGGCAACCGCGATGGTGATATAGATGATCGGTTTGAAAAAATCCATAACTTCAAGGTGGTGTATGTGGGTCAGTACTTTAAATAGAGAAAAACCCAACATTAAAAAAGCAAAGAGCGCCATCAGGGTACCGCTTATCGCGTAAAATGCAGTGGTAATCTTGTCGAAAGAGGGGTGAATTTCGAGAAGCTTGAATCTGTCAAGCACTGTTTTGAGATTGAAATCCAGGAAAACGAATTTATTTTGCTCTTTTTTGATCAGTGTGATGCATAAATTCCCGGTTGCGGAACTTTTATAGGGTTTGGAGATAGCAAAATCCAAATTTTCGAACTTTTCCAGAAGGTAGGCTCTGTTGAGCTTCATTTGATGGTTGTCAACACTGTTTCTATAATAATTGGGAGAGATTTGTGTTTTGGTATCTGCATCGACGATATAGATCAACTCCAAAGATTTGAACATATCGAACAAGGCTTGAAAATGACTGTTTTCGAACGTCTTTAACGAATTGAAATTTTCGATAGTGTTTTTCAAAAATGATCTTATATTCTCTTCGCTTTTATTATAAATTTCTATAAGTTCATTCATGAAATATTCCTTTGAAAAATAGCTTAAAGGCTTGAAAGCGCCTTCAATATTTCGGAAAAGACTTCATATCTTTTCGACGAGGGGGCGATCATTTTCATGACGATATCCCCGATCTCGTATGGAATTTCGGGATCGATTTTGCTGATGTGCCTGGGCGGTGTCATTTCGATCGGGTCGTAGAGGTGAATGCCCTGATAGGGGCGCGTACCGGTCAGTTTTTTGTAGATCTCTATACCTAGCAGGAAAATTTCGTTCCGTTCGATGTTGGGTCTCCACGATGTATCGAAGGCGAGCGGTTCCCACCCTTTGGTCTGGCAGATATCGGCATTCCAGCGCAGAATGAATTCGATCGCCCCTTTGGAGTAACGACGGAAGACCCTGCTCTCGAATCTTTCGAAACTCTCACGCGGATGGCGCAGATTTCTATACCCCTCCACCAGTTCGGCCACGTAGTATTTGGCCTTTGTCAAAGGGACCGTTTTCATGACCGTGTAAGCTTCCTCCTGGGTAATGGAGGATTTCCCGCCTATCTGAATATGGACACCCGGGACCGTTTCGCCTTTTTCTTTGGCTTTGCATCCGATGAACCCGATATCGCCCAGTTCGTGAACGCCGCACCCTTTGACGCAGGCCGACCAGTGCATGCGTATCGTAGCATCAGCGGGAAGCGGTACTTCGTCACCCAGAAACTCGGCCATCTCCACTGCGTCAGATTTGTTCGCGATGACGCCGAAAGGGCAGAGATCCTTGCCGGCACAGGCGACGAGCTGGTTGAAGTAGGGGGTCGAGATGCAGTGGTGGCGGTCATAGGGTTTTTGGTTCAGCGCCTCGGGGATCTTTTCACCCGGAACGCCGAGCACGAAGATATTCTGCGTCGTCGAGATGTTGAGCCTGCCGTTGCCGTATTCGGAGGCGAGTTCACCCGCTTCTATCATCGCCGATCCGCCGAAGATCCCGGAAGGGACCACCATATGCATGGCGTAGCTGCCGTCTTTGAGACGGATACGGCCGTCGCGCTCTTCGGTTCTTGGCTGTTTGACCAGCGTCTCCCCGGCATCGAGAAAATCACGCGCCGAGATCTTCTTGACCGCATCGACCACTTTGCGCATGCCCGCCTCTTTGACCAGATAGTGGAGGCGGTTTTTGTTTCGGCTGTCTCTAAAACCGTAGTTTCTGTACATCGTGATCAGGGCCTCGTAAAAAGGGAGCACCTCCTCTTCGTAGAGAAAAACATCTGCCGATTCTGCGATCGCACCGACTTTCCCGCCCAGATAGACATTGAATCCATATTCACCCTCACGATTGGCCAAGGCGAAACAGCAGTCGTGGGCGAAGAGGTTGCATCGATTGGTCATCGAACCGCTGATGGCGGTATTGAATTTGCGTGGCAGTGCGGCGACCCACTCCTCTTTCTTGAGCCACAGATCCTGCATTTTCATCATCAGATCGGCCGTATCGATGAGCGAGTCGAAGCCCACGCCATTGAGGGGATCGGTGACGATGTTTCGGAAATTGTCCACACCCGTCTGCCAGCTCGTGATACCGACGCTTTCGAGCTCTTCTATAATAGAGGGGATATCTTCTATGCGAAGATAACGAAGCTGCACCTGCGCCCGGGTTGTCAGATCCATATAGTCTTCGCCATACTCTTTGGCCATGCGCCCGAGCACACCGGCTTGTCCGTTCGTGACTCTGCCGCCGGGTATGCGGATGCGCATCATGAATCTTCCCGGTGTCGCCGGACGGTCGAAAATGCCGAAACATTTCAAAAAGTACTCCCTGTCCTCTTTGGCAATGCTTTCATAGCCCTCTTTGGCGTAGGTCTGCAGTGCCTCCCATGCCTCCTTGTAGGAGCGGGTCTGTTTGAGCTTCTCTATTTTGTTGAGCTTGGTGTGTTTGGCGGATATCTCTTCTAGTCCCATGAAAAACCTTTGATTCGCTTGCAAGGTGTTGGATTTTTGTTTCCAATCCACGAGTGCAAGCCGTTGTTGTGTCTGCAAGTATAATGGATATAGATCATCTTTTATGATTAAAAATTAATCATCAAGAGTTCTACTATTTGAACTACAATGTGGGCATCACATCTTTAAGGAGTAGGTAATGAAATTCGGTGAACTCAAGACGGCCGGCCACTTTCCGACACTGTTGGCGGCCTTTCTCTATTTCGACTTCAGCTTTATGGTCTGGACGATGCTCGGGCCGCTGGCGACGGAGATCAGTCAATCTCTGGCAGCCCACGGTTTCCATCTCGATCCCAACCAGAAAGCGACACTTTTGGCGATTCCGATTCTATCGGGTGCGATTCTTCGGATACTGCTCGGTTTCGGTGTCGACAAGATCGGGGCGAAAAAGACGGCTCTCATCGCGCAGGGTATCGTCATTCTCTCGCTCTTCTACGCCTATTTCAGAGGTGAAAACATCACCTACAACGAGCTCTTGGCCGTCGCTTTCGGTCTTGGTTTTGCAGGTGCCTCTTTCGCCGTGGCTCTCCCGCAGGCGGGGCAGTGGTATCCGCCCAGGCTGCAGGGGTTGGTACTCGGTCTGGCCGGTGCCGGCAATATCGGGGTCGTCATTGACTTTCTCTTTGCGCCGAAAATCGCCGAGATATGGGGATGGCAGACAGTCTTTCTAGTCGGCGGAGTGCTCTCGACCTTCATATTCATCCTCTACCTTTTCATGGCCAAGGACGCACCGGCGGATGTCTACAAGCCCAATCCCAAAAAACTCGCAGACTATCTGAAGCTTCTGCAAGACAGGGATACCTGGTGGTTTAGCCTCTTTTATGCCGTCAGCTTCGGCGGTTTCGTGGGTTTCGCCAACTATATGAAAGTCTATCTGATGAATACCTACCAGATCGACATGAGTCAGTTCGGAACCGAATATCTGGGTGAGCCAAACGTCAAAGTCGTCGCCGGTTATTTCGGTGCCCTCTGTATCTTTGCGGGCGCCGTGCTTCGGCCTGTGGGTGGTGCCATCGCCGACAGGCTCGGGGGCATCAAATCACTCTATATTTTCTTTGGCGCCATCGTGTTCCTGGCGGTCCTCAACGCCACTGTGGTCAACAGCTTTTCGTTTGCGATTTTTGTACTCTTTCTCATCATGGCCAACCTGGGTATGGCCAACGGCGCGGTCTTCCAGCTGGTTCCGCAGCGATTCGGCAGAGATATGGGAATCATGACGGGAATCATCGGCTGCGCCGGCGGATTGGGCGGTACAGCGCTGATCAAGACGCTCGGATGGTCCAAGAGTGCTTTCGATGGTTACGGGGCCGGGTTTTTCATCTTTGCGGCCGTCGTTTTGGTGGCGATCATGGGTATCAGTCTGGTCAAGACACGCTGGAGAACGACCTGGGGTGTAACAGCCGGCGGACGAATATAGTGTCCAATTTTCGACATAACCTGTCGACAGTGATATAATTGCACAAAAAATTGAAGGAATTGTATCATGGGACGCGCGTTCGAATACCGCAAAGCGGCGAAACTGAAACGATGGGGGGCGATGTCGCGCATCTTCCCCAAACTGGGACGTGTCATCACGATGGCCGCCAAGGAGGGTGGACCCGACCCGGAGATGAATCCCAAGCTGCGTACGGCGATCCTCAACGCCAAGGCGCAGAATATGCCCAAAGACAATATCGAAGCGGCGATCAAGCGGGCAAGCGGCAAGGATGCGGCCGACATGAAAGAGATCGCCTACGAAGCCAAAGGGCCCCACGGGACACTGATGTATATCGAAACGGCCACGGACAACGGTACCCGTACGGTGGCCAACCTTCGCGCCATTTTGGTGCGAAACCACGGCGAACTGCTCACCAGCGGATCTCTCGATTTCATGTTCAACCGAAAATCGGTCTTCGAATTCGACAAGAAAGAGGGGATCGATCTCGAAGAGCTGGAATTGGAGCTGATCGACTACGGTCTCGAAGAGCTCGAAGAGGATAAAATTCCCCAGGAAAGCGGCGAAGACAAAGAGATCGTCCGCGTCTACGGTGATTTCACATCGTTCGGAGAGCTCGGCAAAGCGCTCGAGGATCGGGGCATCGAAATCACCAAGGCCTCGCTGCAGCGAATACCCACCGTGCCGCTCGAACTCAGCGACGAGCAGATGGACGAAGTGAGCGAACTGATCGACAAGCTCGAAGATGACGAAGATGTCCAGGCGGTCTATACCAATCTTGCATAATCGTTGATACAACGATCGTCGCTTCCTCTTCACGCCACTCTCATCTCGAAATCTTTGATTTCGTAGCTTTAGGGGGTGCAGGGGACGATCAGTCCCCGCCAAAACATGGGCTTCTGCTCATGCTTTGCGTATAAAGGATATCAAAGTGACGAACGAACTTTTCAGAATCTCCACTTTCGGGCTCGCCAAAGGCAAAGCACTCGTCAGCGAAGATTTCGCCGCTGTCAAGGTGATCGATGAACTCTGTGTGGGCATCGTCTGCGACGGTGTGGGCAGTGCGCGTGCCGGAGCCAAAGCCTCCCGCCGCACCGTCAACTATCTGATGAACAACTTCAGGCAGCGTCCGCGTAGCTGGAGCATCGAAAAGTCGCTTCGCCACTTCATCGCTGGCATCAATACTATTCTCTACAGGGCGGGCATAGACGAATACCAGACACCCGAATACCTCACCACCCTCTCCATCGTCGTGATCGACGGTACACGGCTCTATGGCGCCAACGTCGGTGATTCCCCCATTTACCTCTATCGCGACCACCATATGCAGGAGATTTCGTTCGCGCATGTAAGCGACGAATCGGGGATGGAGCATGTCATCACCCAGGCGATCGGTATGGAAGAGAGGGTCGATCCCTATCTTTTCGAAAACAATCTCGAAAAGGAAGATATCGTGCTGCTCGCCAGCGACGGGCTTGAAAAGGTGATGAAACCCGCCGAGATTGAACCTTGGCTCAAAAAGGGTGCGGCATCGCTCATCAAGCAGGCGAGTCAAAAGGTGAAAGACGACCTGCCGGACGATACCACCGCCGTGGTGATCGAAATGGTTGGAGAGAGTCCCAAAAACAATCTCAAGCAGCTCGATCTTCCCATTCCAAGAAAGCTGCACAAAGAGCAGATCATCGACGGCTACAGGCTGATCAAGCCGCTGGTTCAAAACGAACGCACATGGCTCGCGGAGAAGAAGGGTGTGCGGTACGTGCTCAAATTCCCTCCGATCGAAGCGATCGAAGATGAAAATTGTCTGGACCTCTTCGTACGCGAGGCGTGGAACGCGTCGAGGTTGAAAGCGGGCTTCTTCCCGAAAGCCGTCATACCCAAACAACGGAGTCAGCGCTATTACGTGATGGCGTATCTCGAAGGCGCGACACTCAAAGCCTCTATCGCCAAGCGGCCGCTGCCGGTCGAGGAGGCGATCGTCCTGGGAAAATTCCTGCTGCACGCCTCGGCCTATCTGCTTAAATTCGACCTGGTCCACGGCGATATCAAGCCGGAGAATATCATCGTGCTCGAGCGTCACGGAAAGAGGGTCTTCAAACTGGTCGACTTCGGCTCGATCGTCGAGATATTCTCGATCGCTTCGCGTGCCGGCACCCCGAGCTATCTCGCACCCGAGCGGTTTGTCGGTGAGCCGATCAGCGAACAGACGGAGATTTTCGCCATCGGCGTCACCCTCTACGAAGCGTTGACGAAACATTTCCCCTACGGCGAGATCGAACCGTTCCAAAACCCAAACTTCGGAAAACCCAAACCGGTCAGATTCTACAACAAGACAGTGCCGGCGTGGCTGGAGTCGGTGATTATGCGCGCGATCGAAAAAGAGAAGGATCGCCGCTACGAAGTCTACAGTGAAATGGAATACGAACTGACCCATCCCGAGAAGGTCAGACCCTACTATCCCAAAGATCTCTCTCTATTCGAACGCGATCCGGTGCGCCTCTATCGTGTGCTGTTCACGATCTCGGTGGCGATCAATCTTTTGCTTCTGTTTCTTTTGTTGGGATAGGACGCACCGTCGCGGCACTGTGGTTGTAGTCGGGCTCTTTCGATTCGGGATCGAGAAGGTCGTTGGTGAGGTAGTTGAGACGGCGGTCGCTGACGGGTAGAAAGAGTGTCTTCTCCTGTACCGTATCGGTGATTCGGGCGGTGGTTGATATCGTGCCCCGCCTGCTCGCTACTTCGACGGTATCCCCATCTGATATACCAAGTTTTTCGGCATCGTGAGGGTGTATTTCGACATATTCGAGCGGCTTGTAGCGAAGGAGTTTCTCGACCGCGGCCGTTTTGGTCCCACTGTGCCACTGATCACGTGTCCTTCCCGTCAAGAGAATAAATGGGTAGTCGTCCGAAGGTCGTTCGGACAACGCTTTGTTCACCACAAAATGCAAAACGGCCCGTCCATCCTCGGTCATGAATTTATGCCCTTTCATCAGCCCTTCGCCCCAGACGAAAGGAGCCTTTTCAAGCTGCTCGTAACGGGTTTTGTAGAGGTCGAGATGCCCCTTTTCACTCAGTTTTGTCATCTCTTTGTACTCGTCGAAGACCGATTCGACGCTCTCATAGGCAAAAGCCTCGTCAAATCCAAGTTTTTTCCCGAGCGCCGCAAAGATCTCCCAGTCCGCTCTGGCCTGGTCCGACGGAGGCCTGATGGCTCTTTGCAGCGTGACGCTTCTGTCCAGATTGGTCTGGGTGCCGCTTTTCTCTCCCCATGGTGCGGCGGGCAACCGAATATGCGCGAAAGCGGCCGTTTCGCTATTCTCGTAGGCATTGATCTCCACGACAAGAGGGATATTGGCGATAGCCTTTTCGATGCGGTGGCGGTTGGGCAGATGATAGACCGGATCGGTGTGGCAGACGATCAGCACATCCAGATCGTGGCGTTCCGCGGCTTCGAACATCTCAAAAGCGGTCAGGCCCTTCGTTTTTGAAATGTTGTCACTTCCCCAGAATGTTCCCACTTTCTCGGTCGACGCATCATCGAAATCCAGATGCACGGCGAGTGTCGTCGCCAGGCCTCCAACTTCGCGGCCGCCCATGGCGTTGGGCTGCCCGGTCAGCGAGAGCGGGCCGTTGCCCGGTTTGTTGATCTTGCCCGTGAGCAGGTGCAGATTGATCAGCGCGAGATTCTTGTCCACCCCCTGCACACTCTGGTTGAGGCCCATCGTCCAGGCCGATATGACATTTTCACTTTCGCAAAAAAGGTGCATGAAAGTCTCAAACTGCGTGTAGCTCAAACCGGTCGCCGCCAGAAGCGTTGCGCTGTCGAGTGCCAGAATCCCCGCTTTATAGCGCTCGAATCCTTTGACATGTTCGGCGATAAAGCTCTCGTCGATGCGTTCCTCGCGTATGAGCCGCTGGGCCACGAGATTGAGAAGATCGATGTCACTTCCGACGCGAAGAGGAAGATGCAGATCCGCAAAGGCCGCCGATTCGGTGCGCCGCGGATCGATCACAACGATTTTACAGCCCCTCTTTCTCGCACGTTTCATTTTGGTGGAGAGTACGACATGGGCCTCGGCGGGATTGGCGCCGATGATTATCAGAAGATTGCACTGGTCGATCTCTTCCATTCGAAGAGGAACATAATCAATACCGATCGATTTTTTGTAGGCGACAACGGCGCTGGACATGCAGGTACGCGAGTTGGTATCGACATTGTTGGTGCCGATGAAACCTTTTCCGAGTTTGTTGGCAACATAATAGTCCTCGCTCAACATCTGCCCAGAAAGATAGAATCCGATACGTCGGGGGTCGCTTCGGCGTATGGCGTCGGCGATCCTCTCGAGCGCCTCATCCCATGTGGCTGGAGAAAAAAACTCTTCACGATGGCCACGCATCTGTGGCGTCAGAAGCCTATGTCCCTTTTCGAGTGCTTCGAGACTCGTCGTGCCTTTGGCGCAGCTCAGACCTCGGTTCACCGGGTAGTTTTTGTCGCCCTTGAGCTTGCCGCTCTCGATAACCAGACCACACCCAACGCCGCAATACCCGCATACCGTTTTCTTCATACAGCTCTCTTTTTGGACCATTATAATGAAGAGTACACCATCTATTTGTCTATTATTTGGGCAATAATACCTTTGAAATCACCCTATTGAGCATATTGCGGCAGTTGTGTGGATGCTTTAATGGAAAGGTGAGAGTCATTGTTCATGTTCATTTTTTCATTCTCAATAGCGCTTTGACCTGGAGAAGTTCCGAGCCATTTATTTTCGTTTACATTAAAAATCATAAAATCACTACGATTTATAAATTATTTTTGCTAACATAATAATTATAGTATATAAAAGGAGATGATATGAACAAATGGTTATGGCCGGTTTTTTCTGTGGTTATTTTCATGATAACCGGATGTGGCGACAATGACGCAACTGACCAAAAATTAATATCTCTTATACAAAGACACGGTTTGACGGGCGATCCATCCGCCTGCCGTATCATTCCCTCGATCGAGGATGAAAAAGCGCAGCTTGGAATGAAACTCTTCTTTACGAAAACCATGAGCATTCCTGGCGATACGGCTTGCGTAAGTTGCCACCATCCGCTTCTCGGCGGCGGTGATGGGGTATCGATCGCGATAGGCACCGGTGCCGTCGATACCGATATTTTTGGTTATGATCGCGAGTTGAATGCCAGTGAGGCGGTTTATTACGGTGGAAGCACGGGGCCGACGCAGACCGTTAACTCTCCGACCACATACAATGCCGCATTGCAGGATCGCTTTATGGCTTGGCACGGTATTATCGAAGCAGCCGATCCGGATGCAGGTTTCAACGGAAGTCAGGGTGGTATCTACGATCCCGATTCGACATATAACCCCGACAATACACGAAATATCGATCCGTTCGCAGGCGAAAATATTCCAGCGGCCCAGTCGCGATTTCCTGTGCAAAATCCTATCGAGATGGCAGGCCATGGCAATGAGATTAAAGGTCTTGATAGTTTTGGCATCCGTAAGATTCTGGTGGATAGATTGACGGGAGAAAACAACAATACCTTTTTGACACCGGAGCAGAGGGATGCATGGCTGAAAGCTTTCCGGAAAGCCTACGATGATAAGGAGGCCAATGCGACTACTTTGATCACCGATGCGAATATCTATAATCTCATCTCCTATTACGAAAGGACACAGCTGTTTATCGAAAACGCGTGGAAACGGTATGTGGAAGGTGATACGACGGCATTGAGCGAGGATGCGAAAAAAGGGGCGATTCTCTTTTTTAGCAACTACGATGAAGGGGGCGCCAATTGTGTTCAATGTCACAAAGGCGATTTTTTCACCGATAATGATTTGCACGTGATGGCAGTGCCGCAGATAGGACGAGGTACGCAACCCGATGGTGACTCGTATGGACGTGAAGAGATTACCAAAGATCCGGCCGATCGATATAAATGGAGGACCATGTCTTTGCTGAATGTCGAAAAAACAGGCCCATGGGGACATGACGGCGCGTTCACATCGCTTCGAGCCATGGTAAAACACATGCTCGATCCATCGACACCCTATGATTCAAGCCAGATCAAGCAAAAAGGAATGCAGAATCTCGATACTGTGGAAGTACGCCAACAAAAAGCGCTCGCACAACTTGAATATAATCGCGAACATGGTATCAGCCCGCACAAAGCAGTGAAGCTGAGTGAAGAAGAGGTCGATCAGTTGGTGGAATTTTTGAAATCTCTCACCGATCCAAGGCTCAACGATTACGACTTTATGAAGCGATGGGTGCCCGATTATAATGACCCCGAATCACAACTGCTCAATCTTCAGGAAGCGAAATTTCTTCCGCCGGAGGCGACACAACCCTAATCATGCATGCCGGTCTCGTCTCTCACTTTCGATCTGAAAAATTGGATGAGACAAGGCCACCTATTTCATAGTTGTAACCGCGCGTTGGAGCGAACTTCTGACCTTTTCTTCGAGTTTTTGACTCTCGAACAGTTTCAGGGCAGAATCACTGTCCGGAATCTGCTTGGCGCCATAAAGCGAAATGGTGGTGGTTTTGGCTTCTTTGAAGGAGGCAGAAACCGTGCGAGGTGACAGATGGCCACTCCGGTATGGCTTTGAACCGCGCGTCAATACCACCCTTTATCGATATGTCTCGTCGGCGGTGATATAATTGCAGAATTATTCAATGAATTGAATCATGGGAAGCGCGTTCGACTATCTACACTACTGCTTGAGTTCAGCCAAGAGCAGAGGGTGGAAGTGAGCGTATTGATCGACAAGCTCGAAGATGTCCATGCAGTCTATACCAATCTCGTCCAGGAAGTGCCAATAGGACTCGATGCATGCCCAAAGCCATGCGTCGGTCACAATGTAAAGTGAGCCCAATGCCCTCAAAAACTCCCGCCGGTGAATCGTTCGAAGCACTGCTGAAAAACAGCCCCAACCCTTCCAAACTCGCCAAGAGGCTGGAGAAGATCGCGAAAGAGGATTTCGGTCTCTTTTTCGCCAAACTCTCCGAAATCCCTCTGCCGTATCTTGCCTCGGTGGTGATGGAACTGCCTCCTTGGCTTTTCAAGGAAGCGGTCCAGAGGCTTCCTCATAAAAAAGTGGCCCAATCTCTTTTTTATCTCGAAAGTAATGAAGCGACCGATTTCATGCAGCGTCTTGAAAAAGTCGATCCGAAAATTTACGAGCTGATCTATTCGAAGCTTCAAGCGGACCAGCGGCAACAGATCGACCACCTCTCCCGCTACCGTGAAGACGAGGTGGGGGCCTATATGCAGGTCGAAATGCTTCGGGCCACGACGAAAGAGCGACTGGAAGATGTCAAGAAGAAAATCGAACAGTTCCGAAAACAGAAACCGTTGATTCCCCTGATCAAAGTTTTTGTAACGGATGAAGAGGGCCATCTCGTCGCCACCCCGCATTTCAGCGATCTGCTGCTTTTCTCCGATGATCAGACGCTGGAGAAGATCATCGAAGTCCTTCATCCCCACAAACCCCTCTCCATCAACGACCATGCCCCCATCAACGATGCGGTGCGTCTTTTCGAAGAGATGGACCTGGCGACCTTGGCGGTCGTGGACAAAGAGGGGAAATTGGTAGGAAGAATCCTGTTCGACGACATTTACGACCTGATCCGAGAACAGGAAGAGACGATGGCCCTCAGGCTTTCTGGTGTCCATCACGAGATGGAAGAGGATTTTTTTAGCGCGCAATGGGCGCGTCTGCGGTGGATATTCATTAATCTTGGAGCCATTTTGGTGGCCTCTTCGGTGGTCTACCATTTCCAGGACGCCATCGAAAAGATCGTCGCGTTGGCGGTGCTGATGCCAATCGTGGCGGCTTTGGGTGGTAACGTGGGCAATCAGGCCGTGACGGTGACCGTCCGGCGCCTGGCCCTTGGAGAGATCGATGTCGGAAAGGCCAAGAGTATCCTGACCAGAGAGGTGGCTATAGGGGTGCTCAACGGTCTGATCGTAGGGATTGTCGTGGGGATATTGGCCTATTTTTGGTTCGGGAAACCTTTGCTGGGGCTGGTGGCCTGGGCGGCCATACTCATCAACCTCTCCCTGGCCGGGCTGGTCGGTTCACTTTTGCCCATTCTTTTCAAAAAAATGGGTGTCGATCCCGCCATCGCCTCCCCCCTGCTGCTGACCACGACGACGGATGCGATGGGGTTCTTCGTCTTTCTTGGATTGGCCAAGGCGCTCTTGCTTTAAGAGGCGATCAGGCCGCCCATATCGGAGGGGTAGCCGCGCGATTGGGCGAATTTTCTGGCCTCTTCGTCGAGCTTTTTCTCTTCGAGAAGCTGTAGATGCTCGTAACGTCCGCTTTCAGGCTCTTTTAGTTCGATGAGCCCCTCCTTTTGCATATCTTTGACGATCGCTTCGGCCATATCGGGGGCCGATGAGACTTTGACGATTTCACAGCGAGCGTAGCGTTTTTTGGGGAAATCGACTTCGGCGACGCGCAGGGTGGGGTCGCTGCCCGGGATCTGCTGGGCGCCGTAGAGCGGAATGGCGGCGGTTTTGGCCTCTTTGAAAGGGGGCAGAAACCGTGCGAGGTGGCCGATAGCCGCTTCGGTACGGCTTTGGACCGTCTGCCATGACCACCCTTTTTCGATCTTAGCAAGAAGCCGATCCGGCAGGCGGGGTTGGGCGAGGCCCGGTGCACTGGCCACGAGCCCGTCCTCAAAGAGCGTGATCTTTTTCGTCATGCCGTGCAACTGGAAATGGCCGCCCGGATAGGGGGTGAACTGCCCCATGCCGCGCGGGGTGCCACGCTCGCCGTGGAAGATGATTTCGGGCCACTTTTGCATCCCGCTCTCCCAACGGCAGACATAGGCGGCCTTGAATTCGACCATCCGCCTCGCCGTCACGCCCGCCATCTCATCGATCGTGCCGGTGCGAAAACCCGCGGCGTTGACGAGGTAGTCGGCGGCAATCTCTACATGCTGACCCTCTTTTTCCACGTCGATCTTCCATCCGTTTTCCGCTTCTTTTATGTTGGTCACGACGCTTTGGGTCATCAGCGTGACATTGGGCAGTTTTTCGAGTATCTGCGTGGCTCCGGCGCCCAGGCGAAAGAGGTTGAGTCCGTACTCCTGCACGAGAATGAGCGGGAATTTGACGGTTGAAAAGTCGAGCGTACGCGCCACCGGAATCATCCACTCGTCGGATGTTTTGGGGTGCTCGACCGGTTCGAGTTTTTTGAGTTTTCTCATCGTCTCTTCGTCGTAGAGGGTGTAGTAGGCTTCCGGGTGGCCCAGTATGGCGTTGGCGGGATCTTCTTCGACGAGTCGGGCATAGTCGGCTTTGAGCTTTTCAAGGCGCGGCAGCAGCGCCTCGGGGCTTCCTGCATCCTCTTTGGGCACCGCGATGACGGTCGGGCGGGGATCGACGGCGAAGGGGTAGAAACGGGCGAAGTCGATCGACTGCTCCAGCAGCGTCAGGCACTGTTCGTCGGATATTTCGCGATAGAGGTTGCCTCCCGCGTGCAGGTGGCAAAAGGGCGGGCCGCTGACGAGGTTTTCGTTTTTTTCGATGAGGGTGACATGCACGCCCTTTTGCGCCAGACGGATCGCCACGGTTACCCCTGCCACGCCACCGCCGACGATAGTTACGTCAACTTTTTTATTTTCAGCCATGGTTCACTCCCAAAAGTTGCAGAAGCTCTTCGAAATTCCCGATGACGGCGTCAGGGCCATACGCTTCGACCGGTTCATCGTAGTTGTATCCCCACGCGACGCCTACGCTCTGCATGCCGGCCGCTTTGGCGGCGAGGATGTCGTTTTTGGAGTCGCCCACCATCAGACTCCGATCGGGCCCGGTTCCAAACTGTTCGCACACATGCAGCAGGGGGGTGGGATGGGGCTTTTTGTACGCCACGCTTTCGGCCCCGAGGATGAGGTCGAAATAGGGTTCGATGCCCAGATGCCGAAGAATCGGCGCGACGAACGGTTCGGGCTTGTTGGTGACGATGGAGAGCCTGTACCCCGTTTTGGCCAGGTGGGTAAGCATCGGCTCGGCGCCCGGAAAAAGAGTGGTGCGGCTGCAAAGCGTGTTGCGGTATGCCTGCAGGAAAGTTTCGAGTGCGCGCTCGAAAAGGGTTTCGTCGATCGAGCCGTCGATCTGCGTGCCTCCGGATAGCGCGCGGCGGACCAATGTCGGGGCCCCGTTGCCGACCCAGCCGCGTATCGTCGCTTCGTCAAACGGTTCGCGCCCCAGCGATTCGAGCATGCGGTTGATCGCGTCGGCGAGGTCGGGGACGCTGTCGATGAGGGTGCCGTCGAGGTCGAAAATGATTGATTGCTTGTCGGAAAATTTCAAAAGTCTTCTCGCTTTTTGGACGCGATTATACAAAAAGAGGTGTACTTTAATCTACGGCTTTGCATCTGGTATAATTTTTTCATGAATGATTCATCGAATAGCCCAAGGGAGCTTCGGCTCAGACCCGATATCGTCGAAAACCTTCAGCTGTTTAGCGAAATGCTCAAAAAACCGCCCGAGAAAATCGTGGAAGAGGCGCTGGAGAGCTATTTCGATGCCATGCAGAAGCAGATGCTGGAGAAGAACATGATGGACGAAAACGCCCAGACCAACCTCAGCTACGACGAGTTCTGGGATGGCGTCGACCTGTGAATGCGACCCAGGTCGCTGATACGGTGTATAAAAATAGATATACTTTTCCCAACAAAAACAAAAAAAGGAGAGTTGCATGAAAAAAGCGCTCAAAAGCACGAAAAAATCGATCGAGGAGCTGCTGAAGGTGTTGGGTGAGACCGAAGGGGAACTCAGCGATCTGGACAAATCGATCGACAAAGCACACGAAAAGGTCTCCGATCTTGAAGAGAATGTCCTGGAAATTACAACCCAGCTTCGCAAACTTGAGCGAAAGATTCACAAGAAACTGAATAAGATCGTGCGGGTCAAGAAATTGATTTTGGAGACCGACAACCCAAGAAAGCTCGAAACATACGAAAAAGAGTACGATCAGCTCGTCAGTGAACTGAACGAACTGGAAAAAACCTACCAGGCGTTGCACGAACAGTATCAGGATCTGGTGCTCAAAGAGGAAAAAGCGCTCGAAAAGGCGATGAAACTCGAAGAGAAGGCGGCCAAGATCGCGCAGCACCAAAACCGTTCTATCATGAAAGTTCAGCAGGCAATCGGCGAACTCAGCGGCAAACTCGCCGGCGTCTGATCCTACGTTCTTCGTTTCATAAAAGAGACGCAAATGGCGGCAAAATTTCTGCCGCCGCCACCGAATCGACTCTCTTCACTTTTCTCCCATTCAAACATTTAACAAATTTATAAAATGCTGATATTGTCAAAAGTACCGCACTTTGATGCCAAAGGATGAAGATGAAAGAAATTGTACAGATACTCGAAGCGAAAAAAGAGGAGATACTCGTCGAATGGCTGCGCCAACTCGAAAGCGGCAATATCGATTTGGGAGGCATATCGGTAGAGGAGATCAGGCTGCAGTCGGAGGCCTTTTTGGAGCGGCTATTCGATGCGCTGGCAATGTTTGACAATGCCGAAGTTCCCAAAACGGAGGAGCTGATGGAATTCATTCGGGAGCTGGCCGCCTACTGGAACAAAATGGAGGTTACGCCTGAGCAGATATCGATATATTTTCTTTCCATCGCGCCGATAATCTATGAAACGCTCAAAAGAGAGGAGAGCGATCTGTGTAACAAGATCGACGATGTGGTGTTTCTGGAAAACTTCATCTCATCGCTCTCTTTGAGCATGTATCACAATGTCGTTCAGATGAAAGAGGAGATTATACGAAAGCAGGAGCTGGCTTTCAAAAAGATCGACATTCCGGTGCTCAGACTCGACAAAAACACGATACTCATTCCCATCGTCGGTATTATGGACTCGGAAAAG
>JAUUDL010000134.1 GCA_030826715.1 Hydrogenimonas sp.
TTCGTATCGATAGAGCGTTTGATCCCTTTCAAAACAGTGTCACCAAGCGTGGTGACAATCATGGTGACACTCGAAATGGTTCTTAAGATTTTAAATTCTCTGAAAGTTCGATTTTATGGGGGTTTAATTGGTTGCGGGAGGAGGATTTGAACCTCCGACCTTCGGGTTATGAGCCCGACGAGCTACCAAGCTGCTCTATCCCGCGACAGAAGAAAGTGGATGGGGTGGAGGGATTCGAACCCCCGAATGACTGGACCAAAACCAGTTGCCTTACCACTTGGCGACACCCCAATCTTGGAGAGGCTATTGCCTGTTTGTGGGCAGAATTATAATGCAAAAATCGTACGTTGTCAAGAGTTTTTGGATATAATTTTCAAAAATTGCAAAAGAGGAAAATTTCATAATGCCGATTCAACGAGTACAACAGGCGATCGAAGATATCAAACAGGGGAAAATGGTCGTCATGATCGACGACGAAGATCGTGAAAACGAAGGCGATCTGGTCTATGCCGCCACATTCTCGACACCCGAGAAAGTCAACTTCATGGCCACTGAAGCCAAAGGGCTCATTTGCGTGGCCATCTCCAAAGAGATCGCCGACAGACTCCAGCTTCAGCCGATGGTCCAACACAATGACTCCCAGCACGAAACAGCTTTCACCGTCTCTGTCGATGCACGTGATGCCACGACAGGTATTTCTGCTTTCGAGAGGGATATGACGATCAAGCTTCTGTCCAGCCCCATCAGCACACCATCGGACCTTGTGCGTCCGGGACACATCTTTCCGCTCATAGCCAAGGAGGGTGGGGTGCTGGTGCGCACCGGACATACCGAAGGATCGGTCGATCTTTGCAGACTAGCCGGCCTTACCCCCGCCGCGGTGATTTGCGAAATCATGCGCGAAGATGGCCAGATGGCACGCCGCGACGACCTTGAAACCTTTTCGAAAAAACATGGTCTCAATATCGTCTATATCTCGGACATCGTCGAATATCGCCTGAGAAACGAACGGCTCGTTCATTTGAAAGAGGAAGAGACGATCGAATTTTTCGATACGAAAGTGACAAAGAAAACATTCATCGATCATGAAAACAAAGAGCATTACGCCATCGTCTTTTATAAAATCCATGAAACGGAGAATGTCCGCTTTCACAATATCGGTCGGGATGTGGATCTGCTCCTCAATCAGAACAAGTACACCCAGCTGGTCCGCTCGATCGACTACCTCAAACACAACGGTGGCGTCCTCGTTTTTCTCGATACCGAAGGCGCATTGGCCGGTGACGAGATGAAAGAGTTCGGTATCGGGGCGCAAATTCTTGCCGAACTCGGCATCAAAAATATCCGCCTGCTCGTATCATCCAAAGGGAAAGAGTTCGTCGGGCTGGGAGGATTCGGTCTCGATATCGTCGAAGAGATCGAGCTGGCATGAAAATAAGAGTCTATTACGAAGATACGGATGCGGCGGGCATCGTCTATTACGCCAATTATCTGAAGTTTTGCGAAAGGGCCAGGAGCGAACTCTTCTTTTCACGCGGGATGTTGCCGCAGAGTGAAGAGGGGTACTTTGTCGTCAAGCATCTCGAAGCCGATTACAGAGCGCCGGCGAAGCTCGGCGATCTGCTGGAGGTGAAAAGTGCTCTCATTGAAAGAAAAGGGGCATCAATCGTTCTGGAGCAGCGCGTTCTTCTTGAGGATGAGTCGCTTTTTCAGATGCGTATCAAACTGGCCTATCTGCACGATGGGCGGCCCGCCCGCATTCCTCCTTCGATCTATTCCATACTCGAAGAGGGGTAGACGCTCTCTTCGATCGTATCTTCCTTCATCATCGAAGATTCCGGTTCGGGCAGCGCTCTTGGCACGAACCTGAAAAGCCCGACGTCGTACAGATAGATATCGTAGGCGAGTGAATTGTTATCGAAACTCTCTTTGGACATACGGGGCTCCGACGTCCGGCTCGAATAGATCTGATCCAGCCCCACCACCGTCGCGTAATTGATCCAGTTGAAGCGGATATCTCTGTTGATCAGTGATATCTCTTCGGCCAATACCGGATCGACGGTTCCGATGGAACTCGATACGACCATCGCATCGCGGTCATGATACTGTGTGAGCGTCAAAAGAAGGGGAGAGTAGTTGATCTGTGTGCTAAGAATTCGCTGCGGTTTGAAATCGGCCAGTGTCAGCTGTGAAAGGAAGAGGCTGCTTTTGACTACCGGTGTATTGAGAAATATATCCGACTGGTTCAGGTCGTCGTATCGTTCGATCAGATCCTTGTAGTAACCTGTTTGGGGCAGTTCGATATGCCGATCGACCTGTAGATGCTCGTTCACCAGACGTGTCAGCATCTGCGATACCGAGGAGTGGTCCGAAACGGTGATTGTCGTCGCATTCTCTTCTGTCAGAAGTGCCAGTGTCTCGATCTGCTTTTCATAGTCGATGCCGCCGAAATAGACCATAGTGTTTTCGCACGCGACTCTCTTTTTATGCAGTGTGGGAATATAAAAACGCGTTGTAAGCGTTCGGTCGCAATAAAACTGTGCCCCTGCGGGCGTGAGCGGCGCGACCACCAGATCGTAGTGACCGCTCTCTATCTGTTCGAGTGCGGTAGCGAGCGATGTTTGAGACTCATCCTCTACCGCGATGGTATCCATCTGGAAAGGCAGCCCCCGGGCCAGAAGGTAAGCGAGCGCACTGTCGGTAGTCGATGAAGCATATTTGCCAATGATTTTGTAGGGCACGATGAAAGCGACCCGAATCGCCTGGCCTGTGAACACTCTGCTTCTGAGCGAAAAGAGCGCCATATAGTTTTGTCTGAGTTGCCGCAGTTGCTCATCCTGCGTGTGTGACGATTTGGCTAGGAAGGTGAAGATCTCTCCGTTGTCGAGCGCTTCGTGGAGTGCATCGTCGTCGTAGGTTTGCGGATCGAGATCGATAATGACGTTGGTGGGGACCGGAATCGGCGAGAGCAGTTGGCTCTGGGCAAAAAGCGTCGCATAGATCAGTGCGGCGGCAATCAGTTTTCGCATAACAACCTCTTTATTTTCAGAAGATCCTGATAGACCTCTTTCTTGGCGGATGGATTTCTCAATAGATAACTGGGATGGTAGGTCGGCACCAGTTTGTAACCGGCCATTTCGATCACTTCACCCCGTACCTTGGTAATGCCTGTCTTGTCTCCGGTCAGATAGTGGTAGGCGGTCGCTCCCAATGCCACGATGATCGCCGGCTTGATCAGTTCGATCTGTTTCATCAGATAGGGCAGGCAGGTGAGGGCCTCTTCAGGTGTAGGTACCCGGTTGCTGGGAGGACGGCATTTGACGATATTGGTGATATAGGTTTCGCTTCTTGGAATTTCGATGGCGTTTTCGATCATTTTGGTCAAAAGATCACCCGCCCGTCCCACAAAAGGGCGGCCCGACGTATCTTCCTGGGCGCCCGGTCCTTCACCCACGAACATCAGCCTTGCATGGGGATTCCCTTCACCAAAGACCGTTTTCGTCCGTGTTTTGCTCAAATCGCACAGCTGGCACTGCGATACGATTTGCTGCAACGTTTTGAGGTCGTTCGGCAACGAGAGATGATCAGGTTGACGCTTTTCGATCATCGGGACATATTCGACGCCGAACTGTTTGAGCTGATAGAGACGCTTGAGCTGCAGCGCATTGTAAAGACGGTTCATGTATGAGAGTTTAGATGAAAAGGGGTTAAAAAGAGGTTAGAGAGTACGTAAAGCACTCTCTAAGAAGAGATAGAAATGAATTATTCGACGACTTCGACGACGACGGGTTCGTTTTCCCACAATCCGTGCTTCGTGCAGTAGGCCTGCGCGACGAGATTGAGTTTCTTGCCAGTCGGTACGATGTTGAATGTCACTTCGGCATGACCTTTGTGGCCTTGGCCACCAAGCATACCGGCTGTGAATGTCGCTTCACCGAGCAGTGTTTCACCATTGAAGAGGCGAATGCTCTCGATGAAGTGATCCGGATCGTCCGGATGACTGTACTCTTTGCCCATAACGACACGGACCGGGAACTTCTCCTCTTTTTTTGCGGTTGAGTCGCAGTAGATGAAAGGAGAGTGGCGATCGATGTAATCTTTTTTCGCTTCTCTTTCGACGGTGTCGATGTCGACGTATCGGTTGATTTTAGGCATATTGGCCTCCTTCTTTTTTAGTTTGTCAGGACTATTCTATCACACTCCGTTTAAAGAAGAGAAATTTTGTCCTAATTGTTTTTTACATTAAGTAAAAATTTAGACGAAGTTGACTTCCGCGACATTGTGCTGGAGTCCGAGCTCTTTGGGATCGATGCCGAGCGCCAGGCCGATCAATTGCGGAAGATGCAGCACCGGCAGCGAAATATCCCGTCCCATCTCTTCGGCGACGGCGTGCTGTTTGACATCCATGTTCAGGTGACACAGCGGGCAGGGCGTGACCATCATGTCCGCATCGTTGTCGATGGCGTCCAGCAGTGCCGTACCGGTGAGGCGGTTGGCCGTTTTGGGCGATTGAAGGTCGGCATGGAATCCGCAGCATTTGTTCTTGCTCTCGTAGTCGACGCTTTTGCCCTTCAACGCTTCGATGAGGCGATCGAGCGATGTCGGGTTGTAGGGATCTTCGTTATCGTTGTATTTGGCCATCAAAGGTTCGGTCGTGAAGGCCTGCTCACCACCGCCTTCGCCCACATCCTCTTCGACCACTTTCGCGTTGTGTTTGTGGTGGATATGGCTCGGACGAATATTGTGACAGCCGTAGAAAGCCGCGACATTGAATTCGCTGAGCGGTTTCTCCACCTTCTCAGCAAGTTTGTCGAGGCCGTAATCGTCGATGATCGCGTAGAGGAAGTGGCGGACCGAACTGGTCCCTTTGTACTCGAGGCCAACTTCGGCCAGTTTCTCGTTCAC
This sequence comes from Hydrogenimonas sp., assembly GCA_030826715.1. Classification (GTDB taxonomy): domain Bacteria; phylum Campylobacterota; class Campylobacteria; order Campylobacterales; family Hydrogenimonadaceae; genus Hydrogenimonas. Next base: position 4,906 of record JAUUDL010000134.1, read on the forward strand.
CTGCGACTTGAGGTCTTCGTCCGTATCGAGACGCTCTTTGGTCATGACGGTATTGAGCTGGCAGGTGTTGCAGATGGTGAGCATATCCAGATCCTGCTTTTCGGCATAGCAGATGTTGCGGGCGTTGAGCACGAGCGAGAGGAAGTCGTCGAAATCCTGCAGATGGCTCGCGCCACAGCAGCTCGCTTCATCCAGGAGCACCAATTCGATGCCCAGTTTCTTCGCGACCGCCATGGTCGACATCAGCAATTCGGGGGTCGACTCCCGTGCCGTACATCCTGTATAGAGTGCGTATTTCAGTTGTGCCATAGTCGTTCCCCTTAAAATTTGACTTTCGATGATGATTTGATGAGCGTTTTGATCTCATCGAGATTTTTGGATTTCGGCATGTTCCAGGGCATGACGATCTTGCCCTTCTTGAACATGGCGATCGCTTCGGGTATATGTTTCATGACACCGATGTTGCCCTCCGAATAGCGTACCAGCTCGCCCTCGTCGAGAAGGCCGTGTTTTTTGATGGAGTGCTTGAAGCCTACCGCGTGGCGTGTCGCGACATTGTTTTGTGCCATTCCCTCTTCGAAGAGCTGGTTGTGCAGTTTCGTGATCTTGCCGATCGGATCGACATCTTTGGGGCACGCTTCGGCGCATTCGAAACATTTGACACAGTCCCAGACGCCCGGTCCCATTTCGCGTACCGTTTCAAGACGTTCACGCTTGGCCGTATCACGGACATCGGCGTTGAAGCGGTAGGCTTTGGCGAACTGCGCCGGACCGAAGAACTCTTCGTTGACCTCGACGGCCGGACAGGAGTAGTAGCAGTTTCCGCACTGGATGCAGTAGTCCGCTTCCAGAAGCGCTTCAGCCTCTTCGGGAGAGACGCGAATCTCTTCGGCGGGATGTTCGTCGATCTCCGCTTCGAGCCACGGCTTGATCTTTTCGTGCTTTTCCCAGAAATCTTTTTTATCGATGATCATATCTTTGACGACACGTTTTTTACTTAATGGTTCGAGCAGCAGTGTGTCGGTTTTGAATATGTCGACCAACTCCCAGACATTCTGCTTGCATGAAAGGACCGCTTTGCCGTTGACTTTGATGGAGCAGCTTCCGCAGATACCGTGACGGCAGCTTCGGCGGTAGCTGAAACTTCCATCCAGTTCCCATTTGATGCGGTTGAGAATATCGAGCACCAGCTCATCTTTGCCCACATCCAGTTCGTATGTTTTGAAATAGGGCAGGTAGTCCGTTTCCGCATTGAAGCGGAAGGTTTTGAAAATCAGTTTTTTCGTTTCTCTTTCTGTTTGCATACCCAATCCTTAATATGTCCGCTCTTGCGGTTCGAATTTTCCAAGTGTGACGTCGGCGTAGGTCATATCGATGCCGCCTTCGGCGTTCATCGTAGCGAATGTGTGCTTGAGGAAATTTTCGTCGTCGCGTTTGGGATAGTCTTCGCGATAGTGCGCACCGCGGCTCTCTTTCCGCGCGATCGCCCCTTCGACGATAAAGGTCGCATAGTCGAGCATATGCCCGAATTCGATCGCCTCCTGAAGGTCGGTGTTGAATATTTTGCTCTTGTCGTCGATGCGGATGTTTCTGTATCGCGCGCGAAGCTCTTTGAGAATTTCACGCTGTTTGAGCATCGTCTCTTCGGTTCGGAATACGCCGGCGTTCTCCATCATGCTCTGCTGCAGTTCGCTTCGCAGCTTCGGAACCGATTCGGTACCGTTGTTGTTGAGGCAGAAGGCGATCTCGTCGAGCATCGTCTGCGCATCCTCTTCACGGACACTGTGACATTCGAGTTTGTCGCTCTCGAGATCTTCGACGATATGTTGGCCTACATGGCGGCCGAAGAAGAGCGCTTCCAGTAGCGAGTTGGCTCCCAGGCGGTTGGCGCCGTGGACACTGACGCACGCGCATTCGCCGGCGGCATAGAAACCGCGCACGATTTCGTCGGGATTTTTCTTGACGTGGCCGTCGATGTCGACCGGAATGCCGCCCATCGAGTAGTGGGCCGTCGCGGCGATGTGGATCGGTTCTTTGATCATATCCTGCCCGAGGAAGGTGATGGCGAGATCGCGAAGCTCGGGGAGGCGCTCCATGATGATCTTTTCGCCAAGATGTGTCAGGTCGATGGCGACGGCGTCTTTGTTGGGTCCTACGCCGCGCCCTTCGAGAATCTCTTTGGTGATGGCGCGGCTGACGACGTCGCGTGGGGCGAGCTCCATCTTTTCGGGCGCATATTTCTCCATGAATCGCTCACCGAGACTGTTGTAGAGACGTCCACCTTCGCCGCGGGCCGCTTCGGAGATGAGAATCCCGCTTCCGGCGAGTCCGGTCGGGTGGAACTGCACGAATTCCATATCTTCCAATGGAAGCCCATGACGCGCGACGATCGAGAGGCCGTCACCCGTGTTGGCGTGGGCGTTCGAGCTGATTTTGAAGGCACGCGCATACCCGCCGGTGGCGAACATGACGGCTTTGGCATTGAAGATCGCGGGTTCGAGATCGCGGATATTGTAGGCGACAACCCCTTTGACGAGCCCATCTTCATAGACGATATCGGCGACATACCATTCGTCGAAGAAGGTGACGTTTTCACGGTCGGCCTGTTCATAGATTGTCTGCAGAAGGGTCAATCCAGTACGGTCTTTGGCGTAGCACGCACGCGGTTTACTCTGGCCACCGAAAGGACGCTGGGCGATTCTGCCGTCGGGTTTCCGGCTGAATGCCGCACCTGCATTGGCAATCCAGCGAATCGTTTCGGGGGCTTTGGAGCACATCAGTTCCACCGCATCCTGATCGGCGAGGTAGTCGCTGCCCTTGATGGTATCGAACATATGAAGTTCGATATCGTCATCTTCACTCAACGCGGCGTTGACACCGCCCTGTGCGGCACCCGAATGGCTTCGGAGCGGATGGAGTTTGGTCAGTACGGCCACCTTCTTGCCGGCACGCTGAAGCTCGCGTGCGGCTGCCAGACCGGCGAGCCCGGCGCCGACAATCACTACATCGTATTTATGTATCTGTACACTCATGTTGGACACATCCTTTGTTATGGCGATAGGAATATCAACCAATTATACATAGTTACTCTATAAAAAAGTTTAATTGTGCCCATGAAAAGGGAAATGCTCGAAGAAAATGTTACAGTTGTATCCATTCGATTTCTTTCACCTAACCCTGTTTCATTCGGTATAATCGCCACTATGAACAAAGAAGACTATTTTATTTCCCAATTTTCAAAAAGCCCATTCATCGGTGACGACGCGGCCATACTGGACGATATGTGCATCAGCCAGGACGCCTTTTTCGAAAACGTCCATTACAAAAGATCGTGGATGAGTCTCTATCAGATAGCCAGAAAGGCGATGCTCATCAACATTTCCGATGCGATCGTGATGAATGCCAGAGCCAGATACGCACTGCTGACGGTAGCCATTCCGAAGAGTTTCACACGGCACGATCTCGAAGAGCTCGCCCGCGGCTTTCGGGAGACGGCTGAAGCGTACGGTGTCACGATTATCGGAGGCGATACGATCGCCAATGTCAAACTCGACATCTCCGTCACGATTCTGGCCGACTGCGACAAGCCGATTCTCAGAAGCGGGATGAAGGAGGGCGACCTGCTCGCCTATACGGGACGCCTCGGTACGAGCCTTCGGGATTTGAAAAGGCTGCTGCGCGGCCATTCCGTCTCGCCGAAGTCGCGATTCATCGATCCGCTGCTCAGAGACCGCTTCTTTTTCGAAGCGGCCCCTTTTATCCGAAGCGCGATGGATATCTCCGACGGCCTCTTCCATGACCTCGAGAAGCTCCACCGCGCCAACCGGCTCGGTTTTGAATTTTTCCAACCGATTCCCAGACGCATCGGTTGCAGCGGCGAAGAGTTCGAAATTCTCTTCGCCTTCGATCCGCGCCACCGTGCAGTCATCGAAAATATCGCCAAAAAAAGCCGTACACCGCTGACGATCTTTGCCAAAGCGGTTCGCAAACCCTACAAAAATCCATGCCCGCCCAACCATTTTTAAGGATAAAATTAAAATGATGAAACTCGACAGACTCTATCCCCTCTCACATGCTCCGATCCAATTCCATTTCAGACAATCTCCGGCCGATTTTGTCGTCACCGAGATACCGCTCTATCCCTTCAGCGGCGAGGGTGAGCATCTGATACTCAAAGTGCGCAAAAAAGCGCTCACTACATGGCAGATGCTCGAAATCCTCAGCGCCCACCTGGGTATCAAGGTACGCGACATCGGATACGCCGGCCTCAAAGACAAGGACGCGATGACGATCCAGCACCTCTCGGTCCATAAAAAATATGAAAAGGCGCTCGAAAATTTCTCGCATGAACAGATCAAGATTTTGGAGACCACCTACCACGACAACAAACTTCGTATCGGCCATCTCAAGGGCAACCGCTTCTTCATCCGACTCAAAAAAGTGAGCCCCACCGATGCCAAAAAGATCGATTCGCTTCTGGCGTGGATCGGCCAACAGGGTATGCCCAACTATTTCGGATGGCAGCGGTTCGGCAGGGAGGGGAATAATTTCGAAACGGCCAGAGAGATTATCGAAGGCAAATTCACAATGCGCAACCGAAAAAAGCGCGATTTTCTGATCAGCGCCTATCAGTCGCATCTTTTCAACCTGTGGCTGAGCAAACGGATCGAGATATCCCGCCTTTTCGAAGGGCTTGCCCCCAAAGAGTTGGGGCAGGTTTTCGTCTGGAACGACGAAACGATCAAAGCGGTCCACAGGGAGCCGCACTTTTTCAAACTTCTTCCGGGCGACGTGGTGCAGCACTACCCCCATGGCAGACTCTTCACCGTCGACGACGTGCACGAAGAGGCAAAGCGGTTTCAGTCACGCGACACAAGCCCCACCGGGCTGCTCTGCGGCGAGAAGACAACGCACGCCACGGGACTCGCGTGGGAGATCGAAAAGGATTTCGTCGAAGAGGTTCCGGCCAAAGGTGCCCGGCGATATGCCTGGATCTGGCCCGAAGATATCGAAGGCGCGTACAAAAAGGAGGAGTGGCACTATGAGCTTCACTTCACGCTACCCAAAGGAAGCTATGCCACCGTCATGCTTGAAATGATCGCCAACAGAGAGATAAGGTAAAGGTGAAAACGATGCAAAATTTCAAAGAGTACGCTCTCAAAGAGGTCGTGGGGCAGGATAAGGTGATCGAATTTCTCGATCTATCACTCAAAAGGCTGGGACGCCTCAAACTTTTCGAGGGGGTGGCCGGTATGCTCACCCTCGCAGGCCCACCGGCATGCGGAAAGAATTTTGCGGCGAAAGTGATCGCCCGTTTTATGGAGCGTCAGATGCTGGTGCTGCACATGGACGAATTCGGCTATGCCGACGACATCGAACGGCTCATAGGTGAAAAGGGCGTACTCGAACGCTGGATTTCGGCCCATCCGGATGGTATAGTTATCTGCGAAGATATCGATAAGGCCGACCACGCCATTCAAAGAACACTTGCCGCGATCGTCGCCGACGGTGCCCCTGATGATATCCGCCGTTATCAACAGGCGATCTTCATCTTCACATTTTCCGTCAGCGATCCGACCTGGTACGAAAAGCGTTTTATCGAAAGCTACTATGAAAACCCGCTTCTTCGCCAGGGTAAATTCTACGAAGAGATTTCCAAAGTAGCCGCTCCCGACATCGAAGGCAATCTGGTCACTCTTTTCGACCCGCAGCTTCTGGCGGTGATGAGCGAAGGGGATCTGGCCCTCTTTTACGCCCTCGATCTTAAAGCGCTCTGGCACATCAGCCAGCGCGTGCTGGAAAGAACCATTAAGGAGCTTGGCGGCCTCTCTTTGACGCAGATCATCGTGGAAGAGGTCGACGCCCTTTCGATGGGGCTGTTGCTCGAATTTTCCCCCTATCTCAATGCCAAACGCATCGCCCACAAACTTCCGGCACGCCTGTCGGATCTTCTGGCCGCCCACTGCGGCGAGGCCGAGCGCTGCACCCTGACTCTCTCCGACAAAGCGCAGTCGTGGCTTGCCGAGTTTTTCGATCCCTCGTTCGATCTGAAATATTTCGTCAAATTCGAGCGCCATTTCGAATTGACATGGAAAGTGCGCAAAAGGGGCAGTCACCTGCATCTAATCCTCGATTCCATCCAAGAGATCGAACCCGTCAAGCCCGAACACCGAACACCGTATGCCGACCGCCTGGCCATTCGGGCGTCGCATATCGGCTTCGGTGATGTCGCGGGCCAGCTGCGGGTGAAAAAAGAGCTCAAGTCGATCATCAACGTACTTCAGAACGAAAAAGGGCTCAAATATTTCGGTATCACGCTTCCCAAAGGGCTTTTGCTCTATGGTCCAGAAGGGGTCGGCAAGACGATGCTCGTCAAAGCGTTCGCCAAAGAGGCTGGCTTGCCCTATATCTATTTGAGAAACAGCGATCTTTTCGATGAAATGCTGATTCAGGAAGTCTATGCACGTGCCCGCATCGCGGCCCCCATATTGGTAGTCCTTGAAGGGGTCGACACCAAAGGGATGATCGAAGGCAACTACACCTCCATTCCCACAGGTACGCTATGCGAGATGATCGACCACGCTCCCGCCGAGCCCGACGACTACATCTTCACCGTCGCCACCGCCAGGGATATGAACGAAGTGCCCGAAGAGTTGACCCATCCGGGGCGGATCGACCTGAGTGTGGAGGTACCCGAACTCGACAAAGAGGCACGCCGCTTCTTCGCCAAAAAGATTCTCGAAAAACCGCACGAAGAGCATATCGATATCGAACGCATTACACGTTACATGAGCGGCATGAACGGCTACGAACTGGGACGGATCGCCAAAGAGGCGGCGCTGGACGCCTTGCGGCAAGGGAAGCAGAAGCTGACCGAAGCGATCATCATCGACCGTATCAATACCATCAAATACGGCCACAAACTCGAAAAGAAACGGTTCAAGAACTTCGAGGAGGACCTAAAAAAGAGTGCGTGGCACGAAGCGGCCCACGCCGTGACGTCGCTGCACCTGCTGCCCGATGTCGAGATCGAGCAGGTGACGGTCATTCCGCGCAGCGAAGCGCTGGGACTGGTCTCCTACACCCAGGATGCGATCGAGGCGAATATGTCGAAAGAGGAGGTCATCGGCAATATCGGTGTCCTTCTGGCCGGACGCATGGCCACGACAAAAAAGTTCGGTCCCGAAAAAGGGATCGAAACGGGTGCCTACAGCGACCTGCAGGAGGCGTCGCTCTACGCCTACAGCGCCGTGGCGCAGTTCGGTATGGATGAAGAGATGCCCGATGTAAGCGCCGAAATACTGATAGAGAACATCAACAACAACCTCTTTAAAGAGAAGATCGAAGCGAGAGTTCTTCATTGGATCGAAATGGGCCGAAAACGGGCCGAAAACATCATCGAAAAAGAGTGGCAGAAGATCGAAAAGATCGCCAAAAGACTGCTCAAAGAGGAAGTGATCGAAGGAAGCGAACTGAAAAAGATGGTCGGTTCATAATCGATTTCCCGATTGGCCGGTGGTACCGGTTACACTATCTTGCATGATTCCAATCGGGAACAACAAAGTCATAGCCGTCCCTTTTCCCTCAACACTGCGCACATCGATCTCTCCATTGTGCAAAGAGACGATCCGCTGCACAATGGAGAGCCCGAGCCCCTGTCCAGGTATCGATTTGGCATGAGAGAGGTCGGCTCGGTAGAAGGGATCGAAAATTTTTTCGATCTGGTCGGCTCGGATGCCACACCCTCTATCCTCGATGCGCAACTGGACTGCATCGCCTTTTCGGTGCAGATCCACGGTCACCGTCGCATCGGATGGAGAGTATTTGATCGCATTGTCGATCAGATTGATGACCGCCTGCTTCAAAAGTGTCGGCTCACCCAAAATCGATACCGGTTCGGTCTGATTCATCGTTACTTTGACTCTTTTTTCCCGACATGCTTCTTTTTTCTCTTCTATCGCACTCTTGATGATCTCATCGAGTCGAATCGGTGTCATACATTTCCCACGAGCTTGACTGTCGGATCTGCTCAGCGTCAACATCGCCTCGACGATCGACTGCATCGCTTCCGTCTCTTCGAGAATGCTTCGCAATGTTTCGGTGTATTTTTGCGTTGATCGTTCTTTCATCAATGCCACTTCGATCTCTCCGCGAATGATGGTGAGCGGTGTTTTCAGTTCATGAGAAACATTGGCGTTGAAACGGTCGATTTTTGAAAAAGCCTCTTCAAGACGGGCCAGCATCGCGTTGAATGTCCTCGCCAGCGTATAGAATTCGTCATACTGCTTCGGCAGCGGCACCCTCTGCGAAAGAGAACCACGCGAGATGGTGTCGGCAGTGCGGATGATGCTCTTCATAGGGGCGAGAATACCATCTATTGTTTTGTATCCGATAAAAAGTGCCGCGATATAGGCCAGCAGGCCCAGAGCGATCAACCATCCGATGAACGTTTCGATCGTATCGTCGATTTTCTCGATGGGTGTGGCGATTTCGAGCATGTATTCTTTCCCATCGATTCGAAGATTCTGCGTCAGTATCGCCGTTTCGTCGTTATGGCTGATAAAAGGGATTTTAATCTCATCGAATCCGCTTTTCTCCAGTATCGGAAGCCGGTGTCCTTCCATATTTTTCGTCCAAAGAATCCGCTTCTTTTCGGAAGTTCCGTTTTCATAGACTTCGATATAGACGGGCGAGAGCGGGAACTCCTCCTTGGCATCGATGATGGCAGGGTACCGGATAGTTTTGCGGAGTTCGTCGTTTCTGATATCGGCGGCGATGTTTTCGAGCGAACTTTTCAGCGATGTGTCGAAACTGTAGTTCAGTCCGAGAATCAGCGCGCCTCCGAAAAGCACCATCACCACGGCGAGAACGGCGGCATAGCCAGCCAGAAGTCTGCCGACGGCACTATGCATCGACGATCCTGTAGCCCGATCCCCGAACCGTCTGTATCAGCTTTTTGCTGAAATTTTTGTCGATTTTGTTCCGCAGATGGTAGATCGTGACATTGATAACATTGCTCAGGGTTGTGGTTTGCATATCCCAGATATTTTCGCCGATCATCGTATGGGTGACGACTTTTCCTTTGTTTCGAAGAAGATACTCCAGCAATTCAAACTCTTTGGCGCTCAGATCGATCACACTGCCGCCGCGTTTCACTTCACGTCGAAGCGGATCGAGCGTCAGATCGCCAGCTTCGAGCACTGTCCGTTCATCGTAACCGCTTCGCCGGTGCAGCGCACGGATGCGGGCAACGAGTTCGCTGAATGCGAACGGTTTGGCAAGGTAATCGTCCGCACCCGCCTCCAGCCCGGCGACGCGGTCCTCGATATCTCCACGAGCTGTAAGCATCAAAACGGGTGTTGTATCGCCATGTTTGCGTATCTTTTCAATGATTTCCGGACCGCTGAGTCCAGGCAGCATCCAGTCGACGATCATTACATCATACCGGTTCGTTTCGGCAAGGTAGAGCCCCTCTTCGCCGTCGTATGCCTGATCGACATTCATTAGATCCTCTTTGAGCCCTTTTTTGATAAAGGCGGAAATCTTTTTGTCATCTTCTATCAGCAGAATTCTCATTCCTCCATTGTATAGATTGATCATTAAAGCAATATGAAGAGAATATGAAATATTTTTCATCTGTAATTCATTTTCATTTAACCATTCTCTTATATACTCACTTTATGACTGGATCGAATAAAAGCGGTAATATCGCCGTTCATTGCCGAAACATTACGAAAACGTATGGCGAAGGAGCCGCGCAGGTGCATGCGCTTCGCGGGGTCGATCTCGATGTCTACAGAGCAGAACTGATGATGATCGTCGGTCCCTCCGGATGCGGGAAGACGACGTTCGTTTCGATCGTCTCGGCGCTAATGGAACCCGACGGCGGCGTCTGTGAAGTGTTCGGGCACGATGTGCCGCATCTGTCCGAAAAGGCAAAAACACTCTTTCGCCGCTACGATATCGGTTTCGTCTTTCAGGCTTTCAACCTGCTGCCGGCATTGACGGCGCAGGAGAATGTCGCCGTTCCATTACTGGTCCAGGGAATCGCCAGAAAAGAGGCGATGAAAAGGGCGGCCGAAGCGCTCGTGTCGGTCGGGCAGAGTGACCGGCACGGCGCATTACCTTCCCAGCTCAGCGGCGGGCAGAAACAGCGTGTCGCCATTGCCCGCGCCATGGTCCATCGGCCGAAACTGATTATATGTGACGAACCGACGAGCAATCTGGACCATGCGACAGGACATATGGTGATGGAGCTGCTGAAAAATCTAACCGAAAAGTCCGGCACTACGCTGATTGTCGTGACGCATGACAACCGCATTTTCGACTTCGCCGACAGGATCGCCCATATGGACGACGGACGTATCCTGAATGTAGAAATCATACATCCAAAAAAGAGAAATCCATGAAAAAGTTCTATCTCATCTTCGGCCTCTCCATTCTGGGAATCACACTTGCTGCAATGCTTGTGGCTCAACAATCGGCTCCCGTCAAGGGCGATACAGAGCCCATTCCGAAATGGCATTCACCTTTCGCTTCATTCGTCGCCGGGACGGGCATCGTCGAATCCGGCTCGACCGAAATTCCGATCGGCACGCCGGTTTCGGGTATTATCGAAAAGCTCTTCGTCCAAGTGGGCAGCCATGTGAAAAGGGGTGATCCGCTTTTCAAGATCGACGACAGTGAGCTCAGGGCCAAAATTCCCACGATCAAGGCGAATATCGCCCGGGCCGAAAGCGATCTGCGAAAATTCAAAGATATTTTCGATATCGACCATGAACTCTATCAAAAAGATCCGGGTGTCATCAGCAAAAAACGCTATCTGACCTCCAGAGACGACTATCTTCGGGCCAAAAAGCGCCTTTGGCATGCAAAAGCCGCACTCGATACACTCCATAAACTCCTCTCGAGATATACAGTTCGCGCTCCCATCGATGGGAAGATCCTCCGATGTGTGATGCGCCCAGGATCCTATATGGAAGCGGCCACGGCGATTCCCCCGCAGCTTCTTCTCGGAAGCGACACAATGCATCTTCGTGTCGATGTGGACGAATATGACGCGTGGCGCGTCAGGGCGGGTGCACCGGCGGTGGCGTTCGTGCGCGGTCATCCGCAGATGAAAGTGAAGCTGCGCTATCTCTACACCGAGCCGCATATCGTACCCAAAAGGGTGCTCACCGGCCTTCCGACGGAGCGTACCGATACGCGTGTTCTGCAGGTGATCTACGGTTTCGAACCACCAAAATTTCCCCTCTATACGGGGCAGACGATGGATGTTTTCATCGAAGCGAACACGACAAAGAGGCACTGATGTACCGCATCGCAATCAAAATGCTCTGGGGCGATCGTGCCAAATTTCTCGGATTGCTTTTCGGTATCGCCTTCACCGCCTTTCTCGTCACGTTCGCACTCGCCTATTTCGCCGGTTTCATGACACGTGGATTCGCGCTCGTCTCCGAAAATCCGAGTGCCGACATTTGGGTTATGGATCCGGCCGTCCATTCGACCGAAATGACGGTCGATATCTCCGAATCGGCGCCTTTGCGCATCAAGAGTATCGAGGGGGTACGTTACGCGGTGCCGCTTTCGATCAAAGATATCGATGTCCGTTTTCCCAACGGTCATTTTCAAACATTTCAGATGATCGGCGTGGACGATGCGACACTCGCCGGTACGCCGAGACTGACCAACGGCGATCCCGTGACACTGCTGCATATTCCCGGGGCCGTCATTGCCGATCCGGGCGGAACGGAGGGCAAACTGCAGACTCCGAGATACAGACAGGACCAGTGGCCACGCGACGGGGCGCATCTGCATGTACCGATGCGCCGCCTGCAACCGGGAGACGAACTGCTCATCAACGATCGTCGTGTCGTCGTGGCGGGTCTTTCCAAAACGATCCCGCGATTTCCGCCTCGGCCGTTGCTGTTTACGACCTATTCCAACCTCAAACGTCTGCTTCCGAGCGAAAGCCGCTACCTCACCTTTGTTCTGGTTTCGGCCCAACCGGGAGTCAATACCGAAGAACTGTCCCGAACCATTTCGGAAAAGACCGGGTTACGTGCCCGAACAGCCGACGAATTCAAAGCCGACACGGTGAAGTGGTATCTCGTCAACTCCGAAGATGTCGGCGACATGACGGCGATGCTGATACTCGCGATGACGGTGGGTTTCGGTGTGACGGGCATCATGCTCTATATGTTCACGTATGAAAATCTCAAGCAGTATGCTGTTCTCAAGGCGATCGGCACCTCTGCAAAGACACTCCTGGGGATGATTTTCGTCCAGGCGGCAGTGAGCGCCATGCTCGGCGCAGGCCTGGGGATCGGCATGTGCGCACTCACGGGTGAGGGAATCATGGCTTCAGGCCTAGACTATCCGTTTCGGCTCATGTGGTTTGCCCCGATCATAGGAATGTTGGGCGTCCTGATCGTGAGCCTGACCGCCGCGGCGATCAGTGTGAGGCCGGTCCTGAAGCTGGAACCTGGCATCGTCTTTTCGGCCCGGTAGTGATGACGGTGATTTTGCCGTCGAAAAACCAGAGCTCTTCGAAAAAGCGCTTTTCGATCAACGGTTTGGAGACGATGATGGTTCGCAGAGATGCGTTTGGAAGAAGTTTGCTCAATGTTTCGGCAACGTAGGCTCTTTCGGAAGGGAGGTCTTCGGTGAAGATCGGCACCACGCTCCAACGAAACCCCGTGATAGCATCGACGACACCAACTTCGAGAGGCATTGTTTTATATGTCAGATTCGTGTGCCACAGCTTGAATAGATGGATCGTACCGTTTTCCTCTTTGTAGAGGGTGCAGTCGGGTTGCTGATAGTGCCAAAAGAGAGGAAAGTCGATCGTCCTCTTTTTTGAAAGGTGACGCCATCCCTCCTTTTCAAGCAGGGCGCACAGGTCGATGGATACGGCATTGTCTATCACCAACGACACCGGGAGGCTTTGAAACCCGAGAATATTTCTCGTTCTAAAGTTCTCCGGATTGGAAAAATAGGCGGTTGGATCGGATATCTCAACTGATGATGGTGCGGGGTTCCTAGACGGTGGATAGGAGAAGTGTGTCCCGAAATAGATAAAAAATGCGATAAAGGATGCGACGAGAGCGAGGCTTGCCGGTCGGGCCAATCGCGGCGGATGTGTCGGTTTGAAAAATCTTTTCTGTTCGAGCCATAGGAGTAGCGCCGCAGCGGCCACCGCCCACAGGAGCCCTAAAAGATACCCTCCATAGACATCACTGAGGTAATGCTCTGCGAGATAGAGACGGCTCAAACCTATCAGCAGGATCAGGATGAGGGTGGAGATGAAAATAAAAACCCTAGTTTTGCCGTTTTTGCATTCTCGCATCAGAAGATAGGCCGCAAACCCATAAAACGATATCGATACGAGGGCATGGGCGCTTGGGAAGGAGTAGGTGGTTTCGAGATAGAGTGCGGTCGTGGGCCTCGGTCTGTGAAAGGCGAGTTTTCCAAGATAGACGAAAAGAATCGATCCTGCAAAAGAGAACCAGAGTGCCACTATTTCATTCATTTTTCTGTTGAGATAGAGAATGAGCGTGAGAGTCATCAAAGCTGCGAACAGAATCTGGGATTTACCAAGGTAGGTGACCCATGTGAAAAATGTCGTCATCTCCGGATTGCGCCACTGTACGACGAGATGGGCGAAAATCTGGTCGGCGTGGACGATGGGGTCTTTGGTGAGAAGATCCTCGACAACCCCGCCCAATAGGGCGAAAATATAGAGCATCGCGAGTGAAAAGAGGGTCAGAGGAAGCCCTGTGAACGTGGATGAGTCAACTCTTTGTCGAAGCCAGGCAACTGTTTTTGGATGGTTGCGAGCGAAAGCGACGACTTTTTCATTATGCAAAAAAGCGTGCCACAAAGATCGGCCGATCGACTCAATGGCGGGGAGGTTATAGACGAGAAAAAGTCTGAAAAGATGGATCAGAAAGAGCGACAACAGAAGCAGGACAACGAGAGTCAAAGTTCTCGAAAGCCAGAGTTGAGCCAAGGCGAGCGATGCAGAAAAGAGATAACCGATGCCAATAAATTCGAGGCTCCAGCCAGCCGCACCCAGAAAATCCCATGCCAGAAAAGTGGAGCGCCGCATCTTCAACGATCCGGCGATAAAGGAGAGACTCTCTTTGAGCCCGGGAACGAAGCGGCCCAGAAAGATTGATTTCCCGCCATTGTGTTCGATAAAGCGATTCGCCTGCGAAATCCTCTCGTGCGAGAGGTGAAGCCACGGTTTTTGCAGGAGCGCGTTTCCATATCGCCTTCCAAGGTGGTAGTTGGTGATGTCTCCCAGGTAGGCCCCCGCGAAACCGAAAAGCAGGATTGTTTTGATGTCCAGATAGCCCTGTCCAGCCAATATGCCCAACACAAGCAGGAGTGTCGATCCGGGTATCAACAGCCCCAGGCCGATGAGCGTTTCCGCAAACGCCGCGAAAAAGGCGATCCATGCGCCATAGCTTTTAAAATGCTCGACGAGTGGGAACAGTAAATGGTGGATGAAATCGCTCATATCAAATGTTTATAGCCGGATGTTAGAACGGTTCGACACTTGAAATTCGTCCATCATGCAAAACAATCCGAATTCGTTCTCCCGCATAGAATCTTGTCCCTTTAGCGATGACAACGACTCTGCGTCCATTGTCGAGTCGGACGGTCAGCTCCTGCGCATTGGCCGCGCCAGCCTGGCTGCCCACATACATGCCGGTCAGTCCACCCGCGAGCGTCGCGAGTGTATTCCCTTTGCCTTCTCCGACAAGAGAACCCAGTACGCCGCCTGTGATGGTCCCGAGAAACGCTCCTGTACCGTTGTCTTTTATAATCACGGGACGAATCGATTCAATCGTCCCCGTTTCGTACCGCATCACATATTGGGTCGCTTCGGGATTGACTGTTTCAATATCCCTGTTGGCACATCCGACACCAAAAAGTATGACGGCAATAATGGCCGTTACCTTCAATACATGTCTCATACATCACTCCCTTGGTCTGTTTTCATACAACGGATCGCCGAAACGACTGTTCCGTCGCTTTTGCTTCCGATGATCCTCTCGGGCGTCACTCTAACATTTTTGAGAATGAAATCGAAAGTCTCACCTCTGTTTATGCCTATCTCTCCTACGATATGCCTGTCACCTTTGATCGTATAGCTGCCTTTGATTGTGCCGCCACTCTTTTTCTGCTGCATGACAAGACTGCCCCAGCTCTCCTCTTTTCCGAAGGAGATAACGGCGTTGTAGTTTTTCATATACCACGATGTGCCGGCGATGCTCGATGCAACTGGCCAGAGAGTCGCTTTATCGTCAAACCTTTCGATCGTTGCCGAGTCGTTGATAGCCTCTTCACAATTGAGATTCGCTGCTGAAAGCGAAACCGCGGAAAGCCCAAATATCGGAATCCATACAAAATAGATGATATGCACAAACACTCCTTCTTATTTAAGGGCACCTCTAAAAACTCTTCAGAAGTACTCTTGATAACAAGTATCTTACCATGTCAGAGAAAACGATTGTAAACAATACGATTTCATGTAGAACAAAGAGCATGAAGTATGTTACGGGATATCATGACTAGGAATTTTTAGAGATACCTCGTAGATGGCTCCCGATCCCAGAATGTTGAGTATGTCGATATTTTTTTGTTTGATGATCGACACATCGATGATCTTTTCCCGGATAGACAAAAGTGCCTGCAGTGTCTGCAGATAGCTGTTGAAATCTGTATAGCGTTTGAGATAGGCGGTTTTGATGCTCTCGAGCGTCGATTTGGCTCTTTTTTCTGCGACTTTCAATATTTCCACTCTTTTTTCTGCACTCCGAATCGTGCCGAGATATTGCAAAAATTGCGTTTTCGCGGCGGTTTTTAGACCGATGGCTTCGCAACGGCTTTGGAGTGCACGGACTCTGGCCGCTTCCGCATCTTTGGAAAGGTTTGCGTTGAGATCGAAATGAAGGCCTGCCAAAAGTGAATGGTTATTTCCATTGGCGGTGGGATCACTGTTTTGCTGATAGGCTACCTCCACAGAAGCATCGGGAAGCCATTTTTTTCGTATGGCTCTGGCGTCATTATCCGCCAACCGGCTTTCGAACTCTTTGGCTTTGAGGTCCGGACGATGGGCCAGGAAATCGGCCATATCCGTTTTCAGCTCTTCATCATTCAGTACCGGAATCTCTCTGTCAGGCACGTAGAGTTTCAGTTGCGCTTGCATCGTCTCGAGATCGGTCTTTTCCTGCGCAATTTGTACCTCGAAAAGCGCCAGTGCATTAGCGAAACGATCACTCTCAATCTTCGGCACGGCGCCGGTGCGCGAGGCCTCTTCGAGCTGTTTCAGTATCTTCATCTGTTCGCGATAGAGGTGTTGGTGCAGCGCCAGAAGTTTATATATCTTTTCGTAGGCTGCGATCATATCTATAAGAGAAAGAAAAAGATGCTCTTTCTGACTGTTGAGCAACATACGGTTTTGCATCGTCTGAAGGCGAATTCTTTCGATGGCGATACCACTCTTGTCGAAAAGGTCGATCGTATCGGTAAGCGAAAGATCCGTTGTGCTGTATCGGTTTGGCAAAAGATCGGCTTTGGTGTCAGCATATTGCAGATCACCGGAAAAGTGGGCGAACCGCTCCCTTTTTCTAGCCTCAATGGCGAAACTGCCTTGCTGGTTGATCAGTAGTTGCCGGCGGTCCATCTGAAGATGCTTCTGTGCCGATTTGACATAATCGACAAGTGTGTCCGATCCCATCAGCAGGGCCGAAAGGAAAGCTAGCAGAAAGAGTTGTTTAATCATAGCGTCGACCTCTTTTTATTCGAATGAAAAGCATGATAAGAAGAATCATTAACGGCATACCGAGTGCGACAGGCCAGATTCTTGAGGGAACGATCGTTTTTTTGGGCGCGATATCGAAATGGACAATTTTGCTGGTAACCGGCATATCCCTTTCGGGAAGGACCGCCGTCACGAAAAGGCCGTATCGCCCCGACTGAATCAGCCGCATCGGCCAGGTTGTCCTGAACGTTTCGGAAGATTGTAGCATATCGATATGAACAGCTTTCTGGGCCGACCAATCTTCGAGATCGACGGGATGTTCCTTTCCCTTGTCGAGATTGACGAGCGACAGATAAAGCACGATTCCCATGAGGGGTTTTTGACCATGATTGACAATTTCAGAGAAAAATATCGGTTTGTCGCCCATTTTCATTGTGCCGGAAGGTTGATGGAGTGTGATGGAGACCGGTTGTCCCCACGATACAATCGTTGAAGCGAGAAGAGCGAGGATCAGTCGTTTCATAATGCCTCCTTTTTGGCACCGGCGATTGTGGTCGCAACAATGATGAGTGTGACACCGGCGATCATTGCCAACCGTAGTGTTTGCATCGAGAACGGTTCGCTGTCGATGATAACGGCGTCGAGCGTATTGATTGCATCGGCAAAGGGATTCAGGTAGTCCGCTATTTTCCCGATGCTGCTTTGACGCAAGGCCGGGGAGATGAGAATGGGTGAAGCCGAGAGCAATACGATGGCGAGGTTAACGAGAAGACTGTTTTTGAAACTGCGGATCCGCTGCGAGACGAAGATACCCACGGCACTATAGAGAAGACTCAGCATCAAGCCTATGGCAAAGAGGTAGAGCAGGCCCGTTGTCATATTTTGTCCGCTGCTGCCGACGGCTATGATATAAGGGGCAGCAATGGCAAAGAGCAGCATGTACAGAAATACGCCAAAGCCGAGTTTCGCCGTTACGATATCCTTCATCGTAAGTGGCGTGATGAGAAGTGTTTCAAGTGTGTAGCGTTCCCGTTCTCCAGCAATCGCATCGCTTCCGTAGACGACGGAAATAAGCATCATCAGCGCCAACACGATTCCGCTTATCATATAGAGCGCCTGGGCATTGTCGAGCAGGCTCAGCTCCGTATTGGTGATCAGAAGCAGCGAAAAAAGAGAAAGAATGAGAGATACCGCCAGAAAAAAGAATAACCCTTTGACTGAATAGAAAAGCTCCTTGAGCTCCTTCCTGATAAGTACATATACACCGTTTTTCATGATATTTTCTCCATCTTTTCTTCCTGGGTCACGCTGAAATAGAGATATTCGAGCGATCCGGCCAAAGAGATGGCTTGATTGATGGGAATATCGTGTTCCAACAGACTTTGTATCGCTTTGTATGGCGCTATGCCGTCGATTTCACACTCGACCCATCGATCTTCTTGGCGAATGAAACGGATATGGTCCGTTGTGCATGAAGTCGGCTCGAATGTGGCGTCGGCGACTTCAAAACGATAGCGGTAGCGTTGTTTCTTCTCGTTTTGCAGAAGCATTCCTTCATATCGGAGTTTGCCGTTATACAGAATCCCTATACGACTACAAAGACGCTCCACATCGTCAAGAATATGCGTCGAGAGGATGATGGTGGTACCGTTTTTCCTATTGAGATCCAATAGAAGATCATGGATTTCACGCCGTCCATTCGGGTCGAGTCCATTGGTCGGTTCATCCAGAATCAGAAGTTTAGGATCGTTGATGAGTGCCCGTGCCAATCCGAGACGTTTTTTCATTCCCTGCGAATAGTCTCCAACGGCTTTTCGCTCGAACGGATCGAGCCCCACCTCTGCCAGAAGCTTTCTGATACGTGTTTCGTTGCAATTCACCCCGTAAAGATCAGCGAACAGTTGAAGGTATTCTATACTTTGCATCCAACCGTATAATTCGAAAAATTCCGGCAATGCATTGATCTGTCTGCTCAATTTTTTTGCGGCGATTTTCCGTTCGAGACCGAATATTTCTATCTTTCCGTCATCGTAAGACATAAGTCCCAGAATGATACGCATCAATGTGCTTTTCCCGGCACCATTCGGACCGAGAAGACCATAAATTTCTCCCTCTTTGATATGCATGGATGCACCGTCTAGCACAAGATTGCTACCGTACGATTTTTTCAAATCGATAATGTTCACTGCATTCATGAAAATGCCTTTAGAATTTATATTCCACACCGACCCCGTAGCCGTCTCTGAATCCGTGTGGATCGTTTGCGCTGCTTCCCCTGTTGAGATTGTTGTATCCGTATGCCGTGATATAGGCATCGATATGCTTGTCGAAAAAGTAACGCATTCGGATATCGTAATCGAATTCCCGTTTCGTTTCGCCAAGGCCGTCGTGCATGTTGAAGACGGAAACGCCGGCTTTTTTGGCAAACCAGAACTTCATATCGGTCGAAAGTTTCAGTTTGGGGTGGGTGACCTCCCCGATAAAGGCAGAAACTGTTGCGCCAATCAAAGCCGACCCGTACCCGTCTTCGCTTTGCCATAGAGCAGTCTGATATCGAGATCGTTGATCACTTTTCCGACTTTGAGTCTCTCTTTGGCACCGATGACGATTTTCGGCTTGAGAACGACATTTCCCATTCCAGGCATCTCCCCGCCGATTTGACCAAAATAGAGAGCCGTTGCCAGAGATGTGATGTCCATCCATCAATCCTCTTTCTCGACCTTTAGCACTTTGGAAGTCACCGGATCGACCAACACTTTTGTTTCGTCACCTTTTGGGGTGATGAATTTTATCTCATAGACCAGATAATCATCTTCTTCTTCCAGTTTGGCCTTGACGACCTGCCCGGAAACAACAGCTTTCGCAGCTTCTATTGCCTGGATCATCGGCACCTTTACCTGCTTCATTGCTTTGTGCTCGGATTCGAAAAATCCCATCTTGATTGATCCTTTGAAATCATCGGCAAAAACTGATGTCCCGGCAAGAGCAAGCATACCAATGGCAATAACAATATATCGCTTCATTTTACCCTCCTAAAATACGAATCTACTAACCCCCTCATACATTGGTTTGGTGATGTCGGCAGATTCATGAGATATTGCAAAAGAGGAAATCCTGTTTTTCGAAGGATCACTTTTTGCATAGAGAGTATGACAAAGCTCAATGAAATGTGGATGAAACTATGATGAAATATTTTTCATAAACTGTTCATTCAATTCTTAATCATGAAGGATATAATATGCCAATTTTTTTTAGAGGACTAAGGATGTTTCGATATATCGTGTTAAGTTTTCTCACTCTGCAGTTTGCTTTCGCCGGCACG
Organism: Hydrogenimonas sp.; assembly: GCA_030826715.1. GTDB lineage: Bacteria > Campylobacterota > Campylobacteria > Campylobacterales > Hydrogenimonadaceae > Hydrogenimonas. Next base: position 25,002 of record JAUUDL010000134.1, read on the forward strand.
GTCGAAAATGTTGGAAATCTGCTGCTCGCCATTCAGACTGCTGCGACACCCGGATATGAATATTGCACCAAAGACGATGAGGGATTGAGAGAGTATGGAAAATCGCAGGCTCTGAATGTGGCCGTGACGCTCGCTTTAAAAGCGACTGTCGATAAAGAGAGGCCCGATGGTTCAGGCAACGATTCGTTTCCGTCGGGCCATACATCCATCGCGTTCGCCAATGCCACCCATGCTGCCATTCGCTACGGGTTCAATACCTATACAATATTGTCTTTCGCGATGGCAGCGGGTGTCGGTTATACACGTGTGACGAGCGACCGGCATGACAGTGTCGATGTCGCGGCAGGTGCGGCCATAGGTGCCGCGAGCAGCTGGATTTTCACGAAAACACTCGGTATGTCTGGTGTTTCAGCAGGAGTGGACCGCGACGCAGTGACCGTCAACTGTCGATATCGGTTTTAAGTAAGCAGGGTACGCGCCAGATTCTCCATATTCTCCGCATGCTCTTTTTTCAAAAGTTGCGTAAA
>JAUUDL010000044.1 GCA_030826715.1 Hydrogenimonas sp.
CACCGATATGCTGCTCTATCCGCATGTTTTCGATTCACGCGCCAATGCCAAGATCGACTACGACACGCTTCGCGAGAAGGGGACGATGCACGCCGAACTGCTCGATGGGCAGATACTCCCCAACAAAATGAGCTTGTTGCTCAAACAGCTCGCCAATTTCGACATCACCCGTGAAATCTACGAACGGACCACTCTCGATACCGATATCGAGGGCAAAAGGCTCACCTCCGACCTTCATATGAAGAGTCGGCTCACCGAAATCAACTCCAAGGATGGGGTGATCGACCTGGAGAAACAGACGATCGATACGACACTTGATATCAAGATACGAAAGATGATGCTGCCTGTCCATCTCGTGGGCCCATTGACCAAACCCAAGATCGAAGTGGACAAAAAAGCGATGCTAAAATCGAAAGCGAAAGAGGAGATAGAAAAGAGGCTCCCAGGCAAGCTTCAAAACACACCGGCCGGAGATTTGCTCAAAAAGCTCTTCTAAACTTGACAAAACCTCTGTCTTAGGATAAAATACCGCTCCACAAAACAGAGGTTTTGGGTGGCTGGGTAGCTCAGCTGGTTAGAGCGCTGGTCTCATAAGCCGGAGGTCGGGAGTTCAAGTCTCCCCCCCGCCACCATCTACATTTTCTCTATTTTCCCTTCTTTTTACTTTATCAAATGCTTTCGGCTGTGATAGATCACATACTTAGTCAATGCCCAGGGGTATTCCATTTTCGATGAAAGTCCGTAATATCGCTTGAGTTGCTCATATCCATAGATTTCATGGAATCCGGTATAGGCCTCGTAGAGTTTGTGGATGCGCGTTTCGGGTTCAAGCGCGGATGCCCATAGCGATTTTTTGAAAAACCACCAACCCCGAAGCCTGTTGAAGGCGATGGGCGTTTCGAGGCCGTAGAGTCTGTTGGCCAGATAGAGAAAATCCTGCAATGCCGTTTCATGACGGTATTTTTTCACCAGTCCATGAAAAAGATTCCAGTCGATTTCTCGATCGTAATGGTCTACCAGTATCGTGAAGTCGTAGAGATAGCGAAGCGGCAACTGCCACCTTTGATGCGTCTTGTCGATGATAGCACTGTGCAAGAAGGTGTGGTAGAGATGCCATGTGGGTTTCAAAACACGTATATTGCTGAATCGTGGATCGGAAGCTGGCCTGGAGGTGGTCTCATCATATGGAATATACTCCGTGTATCGATCGAAAATGATTCGGAAATGGGGCTCCAACGCAGCAGGGAATCCCTCTTTGGACATTCGGGGAGTATGATGATGCCATCGCCCGAGATCTCGTCCGAACTCGATATACCCACCCTCTTTCAAAGCCGCAAGCCCATCCTCGAACTGCTCCGGTGCCATCATGATATCCAGATCCGTCATCATGCGCATGGCGGGATCCCCATAACAATGTTCGACCAGCGACGCTCCTCCTTTCATCACCAACGGCGTGATCCCAAGAGGCGCCAGGATATTCTGGATATCCTCGATCTGGTCCAGTATACCGAGGCTCCTGTTCTTGTTGTGTTCGGCCACGGTCTGGAGAAATTCAACGAGCTGATCATCGGGAATCGAAGAGAGGAGGCCCGAATCACGCAACTTACAATAGAGTGCAGGTGTCAGATAGTGGCCGTTCGCCACCGCGACGATATCGGGCCATGCCATGTCACCTCTTTCGATCTCTTCGACAAGCTGGGTTCGATTCTTTTCGTTGCGCACCGAAAGAAGCCGGCAGAGGGTTTCAATCGTTTTTTCAAGTGTTTTCTTTCTATGCACCGCACACCTTTTTGATCGTCTCGGCCGCTTCGTGAAGCGATTCGTATTCGAGTGTGTAGGCAGGTGCGGAGAGGAGATTTGCAAGGATCTTTTCGAAATTTTCCCGGCTGAGCGGTCGGTCGAGCTGATAACCGGCCAATCGGATACGGCGCAGTGCTTCGCACGATGTGATGGGTGCAAGCGTCGCCTCTTTTCCCTTCGTATATTTGGGAAAGATGATTGAAGAAACTCTTCTCTTTTTCCTTGTCAAATTATCAGGAGGCAGGAATCTGACATATTGGCCATCGAACCGTAGATATCTCGGTCCCTCCATGAGTTTCGGATAGAACTTCTCAAGGACGTTCCAGCTTCCCTCCTTGATATTGAGCGCGAAAGGAACGGGCCGAAGCAGACCGTCGTAACCCAGTAGAGCGATTTCGTCCGAAAGGAGTTCGAAACCCTCACTCAGCATCGCCGCCGTGAGTGTCGACTTTCCCGATCCGCTCTCGGCCGGAAAGATAACGGTTTGGTCGCCCCGTACGATCCCGCCGGCATGCATAGCCATCAGATAGGGCTGCGCCTGATAGTGGGCGATGATCAGATTCTCCTGCACGATCAGCGGAACCGACTCGGCACTTGATGGGCGGCCGATGGAACGGTCGTTGAACATCACCTGCCACAGTCCATCTCTCTTTTCGATGAAATCGATATTGATACGCTTTGGGGCATCGTCACTGGAGGGGAGATGGGAAAAGAGATTTCTCAGAAGCCGGCGGAACTTGTCGTTTGGATAGTGGATTGAAAAAGAGATTTCGGAGGTGCTGAAGTGCTCCCGCGCCTTGGCATCCGCTCTCCATCGGCCGATATTCAAGGGAGGTTCATACGACTCTTCCCCATATTCTTCATCCCCAAGAAGCAGTTTTCTATACCCTTCGAGCGTTGTATCAGGTATGGATGGGAAAAGGGTCGTTAAACGGGCATCGGGAGATTGTGCGAGAATTTCGTCGATCTGCAGAAAAAGAGCGGCCGATTCACGTTCGAAGCCGTACACTCTCCCGCTTTCGTTCTGATAGAGAATCAACGATTCGTCGTCGAAGTATCCACTCATATACGGTGAATGTAATCGACATGCTGTGAAACGGCTCAAATCATATCAGCAAATGGATATTTTCAGCCAAAAAAGCTGATCAGCCAGGCATAAAGACGATCAGTGGGTGAGACCACCGTCTTTTCGTGCTTACCATTGATATCTGCTTCAAAATAAATGTTCTGATCGTCTTTCAGTGTCGCGCTGACTTCTCCCACTGGGCATTGGCACGAGATTGTCGTGGAAGCCTGTGCCTTCGAAGCACCCGCTCCCATCAACAGGTACATACCCACCGGTGCTGTCGCGGCATATTTTCCGAATTTTTTCATAAATTCGCGTTTGGCTTCATCCACATTTTCTACTTCGATCACCTTTTTTTTATCTGTTTCCGGTTTCATGGTACGGCCTTTTAGTTAGATTTGAATTGTTAAATAATAACACTAAATCAATAATACCAATCTTAACCTGCTACTCCATATTTCTCGACATAATGGCAACGCGGCCTTAAAGCCATTAAGGAGCCTGCACCGATCCGATACAGGCCCTATAAAATATGCGGTATCAATATTTGACGAAGTCGCCCATCGGGACATAGTCCCCGTCGAGATGGCAGGTCCGGGAGATCCAGCCATATTCGGTATCGATTTCGTAGAACTTGTGGTCGCAGTTGGCGACACTGTAGAAATAGCGGCCGCTGTCGTCGAAACGGGAGGTGTGCGACTGGGCGTTTTTCCCGGCAGAAATCTCGTCAGCCGTTAGAGGTTTGGCGACAGTGATATTTTCCATCACCTTTGGTGACTGGGGGGTTGGAAACATCGGCCATCGTGACGAAGGTATCTTTATGGTTGGTGACGATGGCGATCTTTCTGGGAAGCGAAAAGGTGATATGGCCCGCACCCTTGCCGGCCTGGAACGACGCGACCGACTCCATCGTGTATTTGTCGACGACATAGACCTTGCCATTGAAAGTGGGCAGGAACATATATTTGTCTCCGTAGAATCTGGCATGGTGGGCACCGCCGTCGGCATGATCGGCATGGAAGATTTTATCGATCGTGATCTGATTGTCGGCATCGATTGTGATTTTCATGATGCCCGCGGCCGGGATCGCCGAATTGTTGACCTCTTTCGGCCCTTCGAGCACTACATAATAGTGGCCGTTACCATGGTTGTCGACATCGTTTTGGGTATAGATGACGTGGTGGGTCGTTGTTTCGGTATCGATCGAATTGAGAGCTGATTCATTGTTATCTTTGTCGAAGAGGAAAATCTTTCGATGAACACGGTCGAGCAGCAAAAAGCGTTTACCATCGGGAAGCCAGAATGGATGGCCGGTCCAGAATGGATGGCCGGTATTGTTGCCACCGCCGAAATAGTTGGCTGTATCGACACTCTCATTCGTCGGCTCACCGAAATAGCGCTTGATCTGATGGTCGTACTTGCCGATCGTCACCGCCATCGGCTCGCTCTTACCGGAAACCAGCACGAGATTGAGATTGGGCAGCGTGGCAGTCGATCGCGGCTTGAATTTCAACGGGATGACGTCGGAGACTTTATGGCTTTTGAAATCGATGATGGCGATTGATTCACTTTTTCTTGTCAAAGCCATCGCTTCACGATTGGAATCGCACTCTACGCCGTAGGGGCCAACGGCTGGTGAGACATCCAGCTCACTGACCAGTTTCATACTCTTCGTATCGACATCGAACACTTTCGTCGATTCGTAATCCCCATAGAGCCCATGCAGATGCGGACCTTCCGTTTTGCTATCGTTACACCCTCCAAAAAAGAGAATCGCAGCAGAAAACGCCAAGACTTGAATAAAATGCTTCATAATATACTCCTATAAAATGTATTGACGCTCTTTATGACCTCCACAAAGTAGATCGGCTATTTTATCAATTATTGAATAGGCAAAAAGGGGTGTTTACAATCGTTAATATTGTATTTAAATGAAAGAAAAATTTTTAATGGGGATCTATTCAATTATAAGACTTTGGTTCAAGATAGAAGTAAAAGACCCGCGCAGGGGCGGACCGTGGTCAACAGAGACGGTCCTGCGAGGTTTCGGAATCTTTTTTCTCTTGCCGTTCAATGAAAAGCGTGCCACCCCTGTGATCGCCTTCGATGAGGAAGGCGTGGGCATCTTTCAGATCGAAACCGCTCGCCAGAAACATCTTACGGCCGCGTTTCATCAGAAAATCGGCGGCTTTGAGTTTGGTGACGATGCCGCCGGTGGCGAAACTGCCGTTGGGGGTGCATTCGGCCTGCAGCGCCTCTTCGGGAATGGCATCGACGACTTTCAACGGTTTCGCGTCGTCGTATCGGTGCGGGTCTTTGTCGTAGTAGCTGTCGATATCGGAGAGGATGACGAGCATCTCGGCGTCGAAATAGTAGGCCACATGCGCGGAGAGTTGGTCGTTGTCGCCGAAAACCAGCTCTTCGGTGGCCGTCACGTCGTTTTCGTTGATGATCGGCACGACATTCTGCCCAAGAAGCGTTTCGACCGCGCATTTGGC
>JAUUDL010000105.1 GCA_030826715.1 Hydrogenimonas sp.
GATTCGTCCCGCGGGCTTTTACAACACCAAAGCCAAACGCCTCAAGCTTCTGAACCAGGCGATCGGCGACAAATTCGGCGATTTCGAGACCTTCCAGGCGGAAGTGGAGAGAAAATGGCTGCTTGGCAAACAGGGCATCGGCGAAGAGACGGCCGATGCGATCCTGAACTACGCCTGCTACCAGGAGGCGATGGTCGTCGACAGCTACACAGCCGCTCTTTTGCGCGCTTTCGGTTTCGAATTCGACGAATACAGAGCGATTCAGGCATGGCTGATCGAAGGGATCAAAGATTACGACATCAGAGTCAGAAAACTTTTCCCCACCGAGCCCAAAGCGCAGATATACGCTCTCTTTCACGGATTGATCGTGGAGTATTGCAAGCGGTACAAAAAGGGCAAAAAAGTCGACATCACTCCGCTGGAAAGTTGATGCTTTCGATCTTTTCGATAAAGAGAGAGTTTTTCTCCGCCTCCGGCAGCTCTCTTCCCAGCCACAGATCCGAAATGACCGCTTTGCCTATGATATAGCGCCCGTTTCCTTTCGTATGGATGCCCCACATGTTGTGCATGGCCCACGCGTGGCCATCTTTGTGGCCGACATAGAGCATGATGTGGCCCGGCAGATGGAGAAGCGTTCGAAAAGGGATGGCGTGTTCGATGATGTAACGCTCTTTGGCTTCGGCCTCCATGCGATGCAGGTCGACAACTTTTCCCACACGCGCCTGAGCTCTGGAGTTGCGCGGCAGCCAGATGCCAAATGGGGCGAAAAAGTCGCGCGTCATCGCCGAGCAGTCTCTCTCTTCGGCCATCCCGCCCCAGCCGTAGGGCTCGCCAAGAAGCTGTGACACCACCCGTCGCACATGGGCCGCATTCATGACCAGCGGCATCGGCTCGGCGCTCTCTTTTGGCAGCAGCGAGACCTCGGTCGCAAGCTTTTCGTCACATCTTTTGGGGACGACTATTTTGTAAAACCCATCCTCTTCCCCGATCATGGGAAACATCGTGGCCATTTTGGCCGAAAAGAGATAGCGCTGTCTGCCATCGTAGATTGGTAATGCATCCTGCATTACGACCACCAGCGGTAAGGCCATGAGGGTGTCGATCTGCTCCCGGGAGACGAATGCGATGTCTCGCATCGGGACCCACCCCAGCGCGAATGGGCTCTGCACGAACGCCCAGCCGCCGTCACGGCTCAGGTGCGACACAATCAGCGGCGTGAAGGCTTTGAGTGCGCTGTGTTGCGCATAGTCGAACGGGTATCCCTCGCCCTCGAGCGAAGGGTCGTAGAAGATGGGGTGTTTGGTCGGAAAGAGGCGCAGTGCGGTTGGATGGATGGTGAGGGCGTGACGTTTCAGACTGTTGTAGTCGTCAAATGCACCGTTTCGAAGCCACCGGTTGAAACGTTTTCGCTCAAGGGGGAGGCGGTTGATCCCATAGACTCTTTTTTTGGCGTAGAAACGCTCCGCCCAACTCGCCGCTTCACGCGTGACGTCGAGCGCTTCGAGACGCCAGGGCCTGTAACGGTGTTCGAGCATATCGGCATAGCGTGTGTGCAGTCTCATGGCATCCACTGGAGATGGAAGTTGTTTAAGAAATGGGGTGATGTCGTTTTGCAGATGGGGTGTGATGGGCGTTTTGGGTGCACATCCGGCCAAGAGAAGCATGAGGAAGAGGCCAAGCGAAGCGGCCAATCGCGGCATCCTCGTCGCCATGGCTACACTTTGGAGCGGATGACGATCTTTTTGGCACCGAAAAGCTCTTTGGCTTTTTGGACCATCGGATCGTTCAGTATCTCCTGGGCATCGTACTCTTTGCTCGGCTCCTCTTCGCTGCAGTTGCCCGTGACGCAACCGGCGTTGTTGCAATCGACATCTTCGACCATTGAAGCGGTATGGGTGGCGCCGTTGGCGTCCGGAAGCTTTTGTGAGGATGCCGGCGCCGTTTCCGGCGCCTCAATCTTTGGGGGCGGCGGATTCTCCGATTTGACGAGATTGATCTTGGTACCGACCCCGAAAACCTCCTGTACGAAGTGGCGGACGATGCCGAAGTGGGTTTTCAGCAGTTCGCGGTTTTCACCCTCGGCATGGCTGGCCCACGAGAGCACGCCGTTTTCAAAATCCACGAATTCGATGCTCTCTTCGAAGGCTCTTCCTAGATCGACATTGCGGTCGTAGAGTTTTTGGATCACTTTTTTGAAGCGTATTTCGTTTGAGGGCACCGTGTTCTGCACGGGCGTTTGCTCCTGTGTCGCCTGCGGCTGCGCGGGAGGCGACACGGCTGGGGTGCGGGGTTCGGGTGCCTGGGCGGGATGGGCCGGCGCAGAAACGGGCTTCGCGTGGGCCGCGACCGGCTGAGAGAGTGTGGTGCCGAGTTCACTTTCGAGTGCTTCGATCATTTCGTCGATCTGCTTGATGTTGAGTGCTTCGATCATCTTGAAAAGGGTGAGCGAGAGCACGAATCCGCCGTCGGTGCCGAGCGAGAGGAGGGGCTTCGCGTCGGCGAGAATGCGATAGAAACGCTCCAAAAGCATCGGCGAGAACTTGGGGTCGTTTTGCAGTAGTTTCTCTTTGAGAAAGAGGCTCATCTCGTCGATCACCATCTCCGCTTCGTAGTTTTCGAGCTCCAGCAGATAGGTCCGGACGGCCTTCTCGTCCCTGGAGAGGATGACGTCAAAGAGCCTTTCGAGAAATTCTGGGTCGATGATACCGAGCATCTGCGTCACGGTCGAGACGTTGAGATGGCCTTTGGAGTAGATGATCGCCTGATCGAGCAGCGTAAGCGTGTCTCTGAGCGATCCGCTGCCGCTGCGCGCCAGGATGTCGAGCGCGTCGGGTTCGAACGTGATATTTTCGGTATTGAGGATGTGTTCGAGATGTTTGACCACGAGCGGTTTGGCGATCTTCTTGAACCTGAAGTGCTGCGTGCGGCTTAAAATGGTGGCGGGCAGTTTGAGCGGGTCTGTGGTGGCGAGAATGAATTTGACGAACTCCGGCGGCTCTTCGAGTGTTTTGAGCAGAGCGTTGAAGGCCTCTTTGGTGAGCATGTGCACTTCGTCGATGATGAAGACTTTGTAGCGCCCGACCGAGGGTTTGTATTTGGTGTGTTCGATGAGGTCGCGGATATCGTCGATCTTCCGGCTTGAGGCGGCGTCCATTTCGATGATGTCGATATGACGCCCCTCGTTGGCCATTTGGCACTGTTCGCACTGATCGCACGGCTTGGAGGTGGGCCCCTTTTCGCAGAGCAGGGCTTTGGAGAAGATGCGCGCGGTGGAGGTCTTTCCGCTTCCGCGTAACCCCGAGAAGAGATAGGCGTGCCCCAAACGGTCCTGGTCGAGCGCCATCGTCAGCGTCTGCGATACGGCATCCTGGCCGATCAAGTCTTCGAAACGCCTGGGTCGGTATTTGAGTGCGAGAGCCTGTGACAAATCTTTCCTCTTTCCAATTTGATGTAATCAGTGTATCGAAACTGAGCTAATAGGCTTCTTTTCGATGGCGAATACGAATGATCTCTATCGTAATGGTAGTATCGTCAATATCATAGATAATGCGATAATTCCCCATCCTCCATCTAAAAAAAGGCGACCAATTCCCCAATAATCTTTTTCCATCATAAGGTCTTTTGGCAAGATCTGCAGTAATGACATGCAAAATTTTCCTTTGCCGCGTTTTGTCAATGCTTTTGAGATCCTTTTGAGCCTTTTTATCGAAAAAAACTTTATAATCCAAGGGCTTTTTTCATCTCTTCGAGCGTAATCAATTCGCGATCGGGATCGTTTTTCCGCTTCATCGCTTCGTAATAATCGATCATATCGTCAAGATAATTCCCAAGGGCCTCTTTGACGAAAAAACTTTTGGGACGTTTCGTCTCTTTGGCGAGCCTTTCAAGTTTTTTCTCCATCTCTTCGTCGAGTCTTACTGAAATCATAATGTCTCTCCTTTGTATGACATGTCATACAAGTATAACGGGAGATGGTCTCTCTGTCAATAATTAATCCATTTTTGAGCTATTTTTTTCAATCCATCCGGATTTTCCGACGCGAAGATCTCGAGTCGAATTTCGGGGTGCGCCTGTGCCGGATAGCCGTGGCTTTGCAGATACTCCGCAATCGCCTCGCCCGAATGGATCAGCAGCGGTGTATTGGGAAAATAGTTTCCGATCGCGTCGGCGATCAGGGGGAAGTGGGTGCATCCGAGAATGATCGCATCGGGCGGCTGGAGATCTTTGAAGTAGTGGTGTAGGGTGCTTTGGAGTACGGGACCGTCGAAGAGCCCCTCCTCCACGATCGGCACGAGCAGCGAAGGGGCGAGTGCTTCGATATTGGTAAACCCGAGTTTGGCGATGCCGCTTTTGTAGCGCCCGCTTCCGATCGTGGCACGGGTCCCGAGCACCAGAATGCGGCTTTCGGGCGAAAGATGGCGGTTCTTCAGCGCCATGATGCCTGGCTCGATGACGCCATAGACCGGGAAGTTGGCATTGGCACGAAGTTCGGGCAGCGCATGGGCGCTGACGCTGTTGCATGCGGTGATCAGAAGGTCGATGTCGAAGTTTTTGAAAAACTCCAGCGCTTCGAGAGCGTAACGGGTGATCGTCGCCGGATCCTTGGGACCGTAGGGGACCCGCGCCGTATCGCCGTAATAGATGATTTCGTCAAAGAGCCGGTGCGCCACGAGGCTCTTGACGACCGTCAGGCCGCCGGCACCGCTGTCGAATACGCCCACTTTGGTCGACGCGTTCGAGATGGAGGATGATGGCTTCATGCGTTGGAGAGCAGAGTGTAGCCTTGCGCTACGCCCCTTCGTTCATGATGCTCAAAAACTCTTCGTTGTTTTTGGTCTTGAGCAGTTTGGAGTAGAGGAATTTCAGGGCTTCGATCTCGTCCATCTGGTGCATGGCGTTGCGCAGGGCCCAGATTTTCGGGAGAGTGTTGGGATCGGTCAGAAGCTCCTCTTTCCTCGTGCCGGACTTGATGATGTCGATGGCCGGGTAGATGCGGCGGTCGGCGATGTTGCGGCTGAGGACGATTTCACTGTTGCCGGTACCCTTGAACTCTTCGAAGATCACTTCGTCCATACGGCTGCCGGTATCCACCAGCGCGGTGGCGATGATCGTGAGGCTCCCGCCGTTTTCGATATTCCTGGCCGCACCGAAGAAGCGCTTGGGCTTGTGCAATGCGTTGGCGTCGACACCGCCCGAGAGCACTTTGCCGCTGCTCGGGGTGACGGTGTTGTAGGCGCGTGCGAGCCTTGTGATGGAGTCCAGGAGTATGACGACATCCTTGCCGAGTTCCACGCGGCGTTTGGCTTTTTCGATGACGATTTCGGCGACTCTCACATGGTTTTGGGCCGGCAGGTCGAAGGTGGAGCTGTAGACTTCGCCGTTGACGCTGCGCTCCATGTCGGTCACCTCTTCGGGGCGCTCGTCGACCAGCAGGACGATCAGCTCCACTTCGGGGTGGTTGTGGCTGATGCCGTGGGCGAGCTCTTTCATCAGCTCCGTCTTTCCCGATCTCGGGGGTGCGACGATCAAGCCGCGCTGTCCTTTCCCGATCGGGGTGAAGAGGTCAAGCACGCGGCCCGTGAGTTTGGTGGGATGGTATTCGAGCTTGATCTTCTCCTGCGGATAGAGGGGGGTCAGGTTATCAAAAAGCGGACGGTTCTTGCTCTCGGAGACGGGCATATAGTTGATCGCTTCGATCTTGAGCAGGGCGTAGTAGCGCTCCTGCTCCTTGGGCGGGCGCACCTGTCCGGTGACGACGTCGCCGTTTCTGAGCGCGAATTTGCGAATCTGTGTGCTTGAAACGTAGGCGTCGTTGCTGGAGTTCGAGAAGTTGGCGTCCATCGCCCGCAGAAAGCCGTACCCCTCGTTGGTGATCTCCAAAATCCCGGTAAAGAGGATGTATCCCCCTTTGTTGACCTGGGATTTGAGGATTTCGAACATCAGATCCTGTCGTTTGAGTTCGTTGGGGTGCTCGACGCCAAGCTCTTTGGCGATGGCGATCAACTCTTCGAGACTCTTTTGGCGCAGATCTTCGATCTTGTACCCCTCAACGGGAATGTGCGTTCTGGATTTATTGTTGCTATTGTTGCGGGTCGAGGTTTCGCTCATGGTTCCTTCTTTTGTGGACTTGAAATTTGTGGAATTCCGGTAGAAATATGGAAGATGTGCCTTTTGATTTTTCAGGCACATAAAATGGATTGGATCATTTTTGATAGCACTATTGTATCAATTTTAAAGAAAAATTGTCAACCATGCAGCGCGATCGCCATGAGGGCGGGGTAGATGACGACATTGATCCACGGCATCCAGGGCGAAAGGGGGATTGTGAGCATCGCTTTGAAATCTTCTGATAGACTCTTTGTCTCGATCTTTTTGACGATCCAGAGCTTGAAGACGATATCGGAGGCTTTCATCACCAGTATCAGGCTGAGCACCGTTCCGCGGCCCTGTTGATAGAGAAACCAAAAGAGCACGAGCCAAAACGAAGGGTGCATCGCAAAGAGCAGAAAGACGTTTTTGCGGTACCAGTGCCGGATATTCTCTATCACGCCCCCGAGTGTGGGTGCATGCTGCCACCAGCTTTCGAAAAGCTCGCATCCGACGAGAAGCAGGAGAACAAGTGAGGGATCGACCGTCATTGCACTCCGTACCCTTCGGGATTTTTGCTCTGCCACCGCCAGGTATCTTCACACATCTTCTCGATGCCGTATTGAGCCTGCCAGCCGAGCACCTCTTTCGCTTTCGTCGGATCGGCGTAACAGGCGGCGATGTCGCCGGGCCGCCGATCGGTGATGCGGTAGGGAACTTTTCTGCCGGAGGCTTTTTCGAACGCCTTGACCACATCGAGCACGCTGTAGCCTTTGCCGGTACCGAGGTTGACAGCTTCGCACTGCGGGCCTTTTTCGAGCGCCTTGAGTGCGGCCAGATGGCCTTTGGCCAGATCGACGACATGGATGAAGTCGCGAACGCCCGTACCGTCATGCGTGTCGTAGTCGCCGCCGAAGACATGCAGTTCGTCCCTGCGGCCGACGGCGACCTGCGATACGAAAGGCATCAGATTGTTGGGGATACCCTGGGGGTCTTCGCCGATCAGGCCGCTTTCGTGCGCGCCGACTGGGTTGAAATAGCGCAGTATCGAGATGCGCCATGAAGAGTCGGCTCGGTAAAGGTCGCGCAGTATCTCTTCGATCACCAGTTTCGTCTGGCCGTAGGGGTTGGTCGTTCTCAGCGGATGATCTTCGGTCAACGGCAGAAAATCCGGATCGCCGTAGACGGTGGCCGAAGAGCTGAAGACGATCGCTTGCACTCCGATTTTCTGCATCGTTTCCAGCAGTGTGACCGTGCCGCAGACGTTGTTGTCGTAGTACTCCAGCGGCTTTTCGACCGATTCGCCCACCGCCTTGAGGCCGGCGAAATGGATCACCGCGTCGCACCCTTCCATCGCCTTTTCGAGTGTATCGGCGTCGCGAATGTCACCCTTGATAAAGCTCAGAGGCTTGCCCGTGATCTTCTTCACGCGACGCAGCGCCTCTTCGCTGGCATTGGAGAGATTGTCGTAGACGACGACGTCGTACCCGGCGTTCAGGAGCTCCACGCAGGTGTGCGAACCGATATACCCTGCCCCGCCGGTGACGAATATCTTTTTCATCTCCATATAACTTCCTTGCTGCCATTTTAAGTTGCCCGATTTTATCGAATTCGCGCAGATATTGACAAGGGTAGGGTATAATTTCGCAAAAAAGTTTATATTCATATTCTGTAAAAATCAACGTGAGAAAGGTTGAGAGTGGCCAAAGTCCCATGCACGCACTGCCATCTGGAGTTCGACGAATCGGTGATGATCACCGAAAAAGAGGAAAATGGCGATGTGCACTATTTCTGCTGCAAGGGGTGTCAGGGCGTCTATCATCTGCTACGAAGCGAAGGGCTCGACACTTTTTACGACAAGCTGGGGAAAAACCGGCTCGAGCCGCCCAAGGAGCTGCAGGACGACCTTCACAAGTTCGATCTGGAGGGGTTTAAAAAGAAGTATATTCTCGAGCGAAGCGACGGGTTGTATGAAATCTATCTGATCATCGAGGGAATTCACTGTGCGGCGTGTGTCTGGCTGAACGAAAAGGTGCTGCATCAAACGCCTGGTGTCATCGAAGCGACGATCAACTACTCGACCAACAAGGCGCATGTGGTATGGGACCCCGAACAGATCAAACTCTCGCAGATCATTGAAAAGATCCGGGCCATCGGCTACAACGCCTACCCATACGACCCGAAGCTTCAGGAAGAGCGGGCCAACAAGGCGCGTCGAGACTACTACAGCCGCCTTCTGGTGGCGATCTTCGCGACGATGAACATCATGTGGATCGCGATCGCGCAATATACGGGGATGTTCACCGGAATGCGTTCGGACGTGAAAAACGTCCTCAACATCGCCGAATGGGTCCTGGCGACGCCGACACTCTTTTACAGCGGATGGGTCTTCTACCGCGGCGCGTGGTACGGGCTGAAAAACCGTTTCGTCAACATGGACGTGCTCGTGGCGACCGGTGCGACGCTGGCCTATCTCTATTCGCTCTGGGCGATGGTGACGGGCAAAGGGGAGGTCTATTTCGATTCGGTGACGATGATCATCACTTTTGTGCTGAGCGGC
>JAUUDL010000157.1 GCA_030826715.1 Hydrogenimonas sp.
AAATCGTCCTTTTGAGCAAATTCCTCAAAAAGGCATAATGTCTCTCATCGGAACTGGACCGTGAAGAGACTCCCTCTTCCGGGCTCGGATTTAACTTCTATTTCGTACCCGTAGATGCGGCAGATTCGTTCGACGATACTCAGCCCGATGCCAAATCCCCCTTCTATACTGTTTTCCCTGTGAAAACGTTTGAAGATGGTTTGCAGTTTGTCGCTGGGGATGCCGCTGCCGGTGTCGGTGACAATCAGCCGGCAATCCTCCAGAAGAATCTCTACATGCCCGCCACTTCGGGTATATTTGAGTGCGTTGTCGAGCAGATTCTTCACCAGAAGCGCCATATGGTGGGGATCGGCTTCGACGATGCATGGGCGGGTGTGCATCTGCACGTCGATCCTCTTCCGTTCGGCGAGGATCGAAAAGAATGCGACACTCTCTTTCACCACCTTTTGCAAATCGACCTTCTTGAGATGCTCTTTTTCGGACCGCTTCTCCTGAAGGAGCATGAAAGAGAGATCTTCGTAGATGCGGGAGATGAGCCGGCCGCTCATCTGAAGCGACTGCAGATAGACCGGTTTGCACTCTTTGGCTTCGATCTTTTCAAGGGCCAGGAGCATCGTTGTGACGGGTGTGTTGAGTTCATGGGTGCTGTCCTTGATGAAACGGTCCATCTGTTCGAGCTTTTCGCGCATCGGTTTCAGGAAGAGGCGTCCGAGGTACCATCCCACCAGTATCAGGAAAATATAGGCCACTGTTCCCATGGCGATGACACGCACGGCGCAGTGGCGTAACTTTTGGGCGTAGCTGCAGTCTCTCAAGACGATATACTCGATCTTCATATGGCCGTGGGCGGTGCGATCGACATAATAGGCGCAGCCGTTTCGTACGTCAAACTCCTTCTCGAGATCGAGAGGCTCCGTGATGCACCCTTCGATCGGCTTTTTCGACGCGTCGAGCAGGAGATAGTCGCACCCTATGGATTCGGGAATGGTAAAAGGTGTTCCTTGCATCTGTGCGGCGACGGCGGAAGAGGAGATCTTCATCGCCGTCATACGGAGGTTCGAAAGCGTTCTGTCGCGTATCGATTGGGAGTCGATACGATAGAAGAGCAGAGAGAAGGTGATGACGATCGCAAGCCCGGCACCGAGGTAGACGGCCATGAATCGAAAAAGCGAGCGTCTCTCATCCCGGTTCAAAGCCATAGCCCACCCCCCTTTCGGTCACGATGTTCGGCACATGTTTGCGAAGTGTTTTGATATAGCTTCGCAACGTGGCATCGGTCGGTGCTTCGTCGAACGTCCACAGACTCCCGACAAGCTCTTCGCGCGATACGATGCGGCCTGCATTTTTATAGAGATGGTGGAGAATTTCGGAAGTTTTGGGCGTGAGCGTGACCGTTTCCCCCTTGACGATCAGACGGTGGGCGTACGGTTCGAAAAAGATGTCGTTGCCAAGCGATATAGTGTCGAATGTCTTGATGTTGTAGACGCGGGCGATATGTTCGATCCTGGCGTCGAGTTCGGTAAATTCGAACGGCTTCTTGATATAGTCGTCGCACCCCAGATCGAACCCCTCTTTCAGATCGCCACTCGTGTTTCTGGAGGTGATCATGACCGCCGGCGTCATATCCTTTCGTCCGCGCATCGACGCGAGCAGTTCGAACCCGTCGATACCCGGAACGTTGACATCAAGCAGCAGAAGGTCGTACCGGTCCGACAAAATGGCCTCTTCGGCCTCTTCCCCATCGACGAAATGGTTCACGTCATGGCCCTGGTCACGGAGGTGATCCGCCATCAGTTCCCCAAGCATCGTATCGTCTTCGAGCAGTAGAATTTTCATGCCTCTATTATACGCATATTTCGTGCAATCAATGTGCAAGATCTCTGCACACAGCCTGCATATTCGCCATATACAATAATTCAAATCGAAAATTTCGGGAGTTGTTTCATGAAAGATAAAACAGTGATGACGGATCGGCATCGGCTTCATGATGAAGAAGCGTCGGGATCGAAGAACCATGAAGGAAACGGTGATCATCAAAGCGATCACGCCACCATGGG
Source organism: Hydrogenimonas sp. (assembly GCA_030826715.1). Lineage (GTDB taxonomy): Bacteria > Campylobacterota > Campylobacteria > Campylobacterales > Hydrogenimonadaceae > Hydrogenimonas. The sequence goes on from JAUUDL010000157.1 coordinate 2,058, forward strand.
GCATATGCACCACATGGAAGAGATGAAACGACGGTTCATCGTCTCAGCGATCGTCACCGTGCCGATATTGCTTCTTTCACCGATGATCCAGCAGTGGTTCGGTTTTTCATTGAATGTTCCCTATCGCAAAGCGATCATTTTCGTGCTCTCCACCTTCATCTACCTCTATGGCGGCAAGCCGTTTCTCATTATGACCGTCGAAGAGATCAAGACCAAAAAACCCGGTATGATGACGCTCATCTCCATGGCGATCAGCGTTGCCTACTTCTATTCGGCCATGTCGCTCGTCATACCGGGCGGCAAGGAGTTCTTCTGGGAGTTGGCGACCCTGATCGATATCATGCTCATCGGCCACTATATCGAAGCCAAAAGCGTACTCGGGGCGGCGAATGCGCTGCAGGAACTGGTCAAGATGATGCCCAAAACCGCACTGCGCGTCGCACCGGACGGCAGGATGGAAGAGGTTGACGTCTCGATGCTCGAAAAAGGCGACACAATAGTGGTACGTCCCGGAGAGAAGATTCCCGCGGATGGCGAGGTTGTCGAAGGTGAGAGTATGGCGGACGAATCTTTCCTGACGGGAGAGTCGAAACCGATTTTCAAAAAAGCCGGCAGTGACGTTTTCATGGGAAGTACCAACATCGACGGTGCGCTACGCATACTCATCACCAAGAGTGGAGAAGAGAACTACCTCTCCCAGGTGATCGGACTGGTCAAAGAGGCGCAGTCGAGCCGTTCTAAAACGCAGGATCTCGCGAACAAGGCGGCAGGATGGCTCTTTTATGGCGCGACCGCTACGGGTGCCGTCACTTTCGCCGTCTGGTCGGCGATCGCTTCACCGATGGATGCCGTTTTACGGACTGTGACGGTTCTCATCATCGCCTGTCCCCATGCCTTGGGGCTCGCGGTGCCACTGGTGGTTGCCATCTCAACATCGCTGGCCGCCAAGCGCGGCATTCTCATCAGAAACAGGAAGGCATTCGAAACGATGCACACCATCGATGCCATCTGCTTCGACAAGACAGGAACGATCACCGAGGGACATCTGGCCGTCTCCGAAGCGATCTCCACGGCAGCGCAGGAGAGACTTCTTTACTATGCGGCCTCGATCGAACAAAATTCCGAGCACATCATCGCCAAATCGATCGTTTCCTATGCCAAAGAAGAGGGCGTGGTCCCAGGAAATACGGAGGGATTCACGGCGTTTCCGGGCATCGGGGCCAAAGCGACAGTGGATGGTCAAAGCGTCATGGTGGGCGGCCCTCAGCTTTTGAGCAGAGAGTCTCTGACGGTGCCAAAGAGCCTGCAACCCTATGAATCGAGCGGATCGACGAAAGTGTGGGTCGTCGTCGATCGTGAAGTGATCGGTGTCATTCTGTTGAGCGATACGATACGTGAAACCTCTATCGCCGCGATCGAGTCACTTAAGGCCCTGGGTATCGAAACCTGGATGCTCACGGGCGACAACGAAGAGGTGGCCAAAGAGGTGGCCGAACGTTGCGGAATCGACCACTACCGGGCCAATCTTCTGCCCGACGAGAAACTGCGGCTGATCCGTGACATTCAACAGAATGGAAAAACCGTCGCTATGGTGGGTGACGGCATCAACGACGCCCCGTCGCTTCTGACGGCCGATATCGGCATCGCCATCGGAGCGGGTACCGACATCGCCATTGAAAGTGCCGATATCATTTTGACACAAAGCGATCTGATGAGTGTGGTCCATGCCATCAGGCTCTCCGTGGCGACGACGAAAAAGATGGTGCAGAACCTCTGGTGGGCGAGCGGATACAATATCGTCGCGATTCCACTGGCTGCCGGGATCATGGCCCCATGGGGCATCGTCATCGAGCCTGCGGTCGGTGCGATACTGATGTCCGTGAGCACCGTCGTCGTGGCACTCAACGCCCAGTGGCTCAAACGCGAAGGCGGCTGATATATACAGCAATCTATGGGATACAAGGCACCCATAGAGTGAACGATGTTCTTAAAACCAGAATCGAACACCTGCGACGAAGCGCGCATCCTCTTTCATCCCATATACCTTTCGGGTATCTCCGAAACCATTGACATATTCCACGCCCACATAGGGAGCGAACTCTCTGATAAATTCATAACGGAGCCGAAGGCCCAGTGCCAGCGACGAGAACCCGGACCCGATACCAAGATCGGGCACGTCGTCGCTGTAGGCTTCCATCTCGATGCGGGGCGTGAGAATCAGCCGCTGGGCGAGGAGGGCTTCATACTCGAAATCGAAATTGGCCCCGATGGCTTTGTCCGAGATTTTGAGACGGATGCGGGTATCGATGAAGTAGGGTGCCAGTCCCTGAATCGCCACGATCCCCCAGTAGTTGCGTCCACTGCCCATCGTATCCATCTCCAGACCGCCCTGAAGGTCCCAAAAAGGGGTGACGGCGTGGCTGTAGAGCAGTTCGTTCTCGCTCTCCGTCTCGTCGTTCTGGGTCGATCCTTCGGAGTAGAAGTAGATTTTGTCGATATCGTAGCCCACATAGGCGGCCACATCCCAGGTGACTGGATCTCCCTCGGTAGCTTGCCACTCCAGACGGTCGACGAGCAGTGTGGCCCTAAGTGGATCGTCGTTCATTTCGGCGAAGAGCGATGCGGCCAATATCGTGGATAACAGCAACTTTCTCATCACACCACCTCCACTTTTCTGAACATGCCGAGCATGTGGTAGAGCATGTGGCAGTGGTAGGCCCAGCTCCCTTTGGCGTCGACAGTGACGCGATAGCTGATCTTCGCCCCCGGCTGAACCAGGACCGTATGTTTTCGAACGAGCCTTGTATCGTCACCGGTCTCCAGGTCGCTCCACATCCCGTGCAGGTGCATCGGGTGGAGCATCATCGTGTCGTTGATAAAGGTGATGCGCAGACGCTCGCCGTAGTGGAAGCGCAGCGGTTCGGCATCGGCGTATTTGATTCCGTTGATCGACCAGATATAGCGCTCCATGTTGCCTGTCAGATGCAGTATGATCTCACGGTCCGGCTGTGGATCGTCGGCCGTGCAGTGGTAGTTACGCAAATCGGCATAGGTGAGCACCCGCCGCCCGTTGCCGCGCAGTCCGACACCCGGATCGTCCAGGCGGTAGCCGGGATTCATCGCCGTCATCGTCCAACCCACCCCTTTTTGCATCGGCAACGACGTGACAGGCCACGGTTTTTTCTCAGGTTTCGCCATTTTCATCTTCGAATGGTCCATATTCATCATGTGACCTTTCATCTCACCGGAGGGTCCCATGCCACCCATCCCCATATCGGCCATCGTCAGGGGTTGCGGCTTGTCCATCGGCGGTCGTTTGGCGCGGCCGCGCATCCCGCTTGAGAGGGTTCCGCCGATGAATCCCGACCGATCTATGCTCTGGGCAAAAAGGCAGTAATGTCCCTCGTCCGGTTCGACGATGACGTCATACGTTTCGGCCACGGCGATGCGGAACTCATCCACATCCACCGGCTGCACCGGATTGCCGTCCGCTGCCACGACACGCATGGTTAGCCCCGGAATACGTACATCGAAAATGGTCATCGCCGACTGGTTGATAAAGCGTAGCCGCACCTTTTCCCCCGAACTGAAAAGCGCGCGCCAATCCTCGGCGTCGGTGTGGCCGTTGATCAAAAAGGTGTAGGTGTAGGCCGTGACATCGGAGAGGTCTCGATCGCTCATTCGCATCTCGTTCCACATTTTTCTTGCTTTGAACGCTTCGACGAACCCTTTTTCGGCCACCTCGTGGAAAAAGTCACCAACGGTCCTCTGGTTGAAATTGTAGTAATCGCTCTGGATTTTGAGCTTTCGGTAGATCGATTCGGGTTTTTCATCGCTCCAGTCCGAAAGCGAGACGACGTAGTCCCTGTCGTACTCGAAAGGTTCTTCTTCTTTATTTCTGGGCAGAATGACCAACGCGCCGTGGAGTCCGGTCTGTTCCTGGAAGCCGGTGTGGGAGTGGTACCAATAGGTACCGTGTTGCCGAACCCTGAAGCGGTAGGTGAAAGTCTCGCCCGGGGCGATACCGTCGAAACTGATACCGGGAACCCCGTCCATTTCGGTCGGCAAGATGATGCCATGCCAGTGGATGGAGGTCGGAACGGACAGTTGGTTGGTGACGTGAATCGTCACCTCGTCGCCCTCCCGCCATACGAGCGTGGGACCGGGCATCATCCCGTTGATCGTCGTGGCGATCGCCGGTTTGCCGGTGATATGCACGAGCGTCCTGTCGATCGTCAGATGGAATTCGTTCCCTTTTAAAACCGACGGCCCTTTTCCGAAGGAATCGGTCTGATTTCTTCTCCCGTCGGCGCGCGAGACCGACGGGGAGACTCCGTACAAAAGCGTCGCTACGGCGGCACTTTGCAAAAACGTTCTTCTCGTCATTTTAGACATCGATCTTCTCCTTGTGCTGATTCATTATGTTGAATGTTACCGATACAACGTGCATAGTGTGTGTATTGTCATTCCACACATGACTTCACAATGCCATCAAGCCAATCGGTAAAATGGTGTAGGAAATGGGTGTCGTGGCTTCGGTATTTCGAGCCCGATGATTGTTCCTGGCCTATGTGAAGTGGAAGGTACAAGACGATAAAATCAGAAAAAAATTATCCGCAGAGAGTATGAAAAATCGTTCGGGAGCCTATGATCTTGTCGTGGTTGAGGCAGGGGTGGCGGGTGCTGCTGCTCGAAAAGATGGGGCGCATTGGCCTTCGGCAGTCGGCCGCTTCGGGACTTTTTCGCCGAAATCGGCGTCGAAAGCTCTCTGCGGCCTTGCGAAGGCCGATCCGTGCACCCCATCTTCTAAACAGGCGGGTCCGTCAAGGGAGAGACTCTACAAACTGCGCTGGCATGGACACCGCTCACCGTCATAGGGCATGAGGGCTTCAAGATGGCGATGATCACCCGCGGCGGCATTCCGCTCAAAGAGGTCGATCCGAATACGATGCAGAGCCGAAAGATCGTCGGGCTCTATTTCTGCGGCGAGGTACTGAACCTCGACGGCCCCTGCGGCGGCTACAACCTGCAGTGGTCCTTCGCCAGCGGCTATCTCGCCGGTGGCCTGGAATAATTTTGCTATAATACTTTTAAAAGTACTATTAAAGGTATTGTTATGACGATCAATGCAAACGAAGTGAAAACCAAAGGCGTCTCTCTCTTTGACAAAATACTTGAAAAGTTCGATGAGGTTGTCATCAGCGTGCGGGGAAAAAAGAAATATTGTGTTATCCCTTTCGACGAATACGAAGAGTATCGGGCCTATAAACTCGACAAAGCCTACAAAGAGGTGATTGAAGATATCGAAAATGGACGTTACCACACTGATGTAAAAAAGCATTTCGATACGATAGAAAAAGCGATCGGTGATGTATGAGATACGTTCCACCGAGAGTTACGAGAAACGTGCCTCCAAATTTTTCAAAAAACATAAAGAGATATATCCGCAGTACAAAAAGACGATCGCTTTACTGGCCATGGATCCGTATCATCCCTCTTTGCGTCCGCATAAGCTTCAGGGTAGACTTCAAGGATTCTCTTCCGTCTCCATCAATATGAAATATAGAATCGTCGTGGACTTCGTCGTCATCGATGACGTCATCATTCTTGTCGACATAGGTAGTCACGACGATGTTTATTGAATATCGTCAGTTTTGAAATTTAAACCTCCATTCAACGGAAGCGGGATAAACTTCGATAAATAAAATTTATAAAAGGTTCTCTATGTCGAGCTGTCCCATATCCAACGAACGTGTCAATGAAAGGGTCGCCCGTATCGTGGGCGGTTTGGTTTTTTTGTTCGCGGCCTGTTATCTGTTTCACCCCGCTTGGCCGTGGCTGGCGGTATTGATTCTCGACTTTGTGGCGCGATCGTTCTACCGGCCTTACAGTCTTTTCGCCAATATCGCCCGTCCGATCGCCGTACGACTCGGAAAACCGTTGATCGTGGATGCGGCACCGAAAATCTTCGCGGCACGCATCGGTCTGGCGATGTCGCTGGCGGCGATGGTGCTGCATCTGGCAGGCCATCTCCCCACCGCGATGGCGGTGACGGGTGTGATGCTGGTGTGCGCCTTTTTCGAAGCGGCTTTCGGTTACTGTGTCGGCTGTAAATTCTATACCCTCTACCGAAAGATCGCAAGAGGATAATCATGGACATTCTATGGCATTTTATGATGGCATTGTGGGAGCTGACGGGCGCGATGGCGCCTTACATCCTTTTCGGGCTTCTCTTTGCCGGCATACTGCACGAGTTGGTACCGGGCGATTTCGTGCAGAAACATCTGGGGCATGACAATGTGCTCTCTGTTTTGAAGGCGACACTTTTCGGCATTCCCCTGCCGGTCTGTTCGTGCGGGGTGATACCGCTTGCGGCCGCACTCCGAAAGGAGGGTGCGAGCCGGGGGTCGGTGCTCAGTTTTCTCATCTCCACGCCCATTACCGGCATCGATTCGATACTCGCGACTTTTGGGATGTTCGGTTGGCTGTTTACCCTCTACCGCATTGTCAGCTCCATCGTCATCGCCTTCGTCGCGGGCGTTTTGAGCAACTTTTACGCCGTGGAAAGGCAGGCCGGAGCGTCGGAAACAAGGGCCCCGATGAATGCGCCGGTTTTTCAGACCGCTGCCGCATCGCCCGGCAACGGGCCTGTGGTGTTCGCAACACAGGCACCTCAAAAAGATAACAATGAGGCCGGATGCGGCTGCAATGGGTCGCGTGCGGGCGAAACGAAAAAACGGTTTTCGATGCGCGGCGCACTCGAATACGGCTTTGTGACGCTTCTGGGTGATATTGCCAAACCGCTTCTGTGGGGACTGCTGATCGGTGCGGCGATCACTGTGGCGATTCCCGAAGATATCGGGGCATGGCTCGCCGAGTACACATGGCTGGGGTATCTGATCGTCATCGCCATCGCGGTACCGATGTATGTCTGCGCCACGGCGAGCCTGCCGATCGCGGCCTCGCTGGTGCTTGGGGGTGTGAGCCTGGGCGCGGCCTTCGTGTTTCTCAGCGCCGGCCCGGCGACCAACACCGTGACGATGGGCGTGGTCAAAAAGATGCTCGGCAACCGCGCCCTGGCGATCTATATAGTCACGATCGTGGGTGGATCGCTGCTGTTCGGGCTGACGATCGACTGGCTTTTCGGTTCGATGCAGATCGATCCCAGATCCGTGGTGCACGTGAGCGAACATATGGGCATTGTCGCCACTCTCTCATCGGTTTTGCTGTGGGGGTTGGTGCTGTGGTTTGTCGCGAAACCCCGGTTCTCTTCCAAGCCTGCCTGCGGGGGTGGAAGCTGTTGCGGGTAAAGAGAGGAGGGATTTCAAAAAATCTTTCGCTATATTCGCTATAATTGTTAAAATTCATTCTATGGTCAAAAATTAAAAAATATTTAACCTACATAGTGACAGAAATATACCGAAAGAAGAGCCCGATGAGTAGAGCCGACAAAGTGACGAGTCCATGTGAAAAGATCAATTTTTTTGAAAGTGGACCCGTTCTTCTTTATTCGATCGATATATCCGACCCTGAAAATCCGAAAGGGAGGTTCGGGACTCCAAATATTGTCGAATATCTCGGCTATTCACCTGAAGAGATCGTCGAGGGGCGTGTCACCCTGCAGCAGATGCTCCATCCGGAAGATTACGAGATACTCCGACTGCGAACGAAACTTCTGTATGAAAACTCCGAGATCAAACAGCTTTCGATGAATTACCGGCTCATCACCCGCGATGGGGAGCTACGCTATATGCGGGCCTTTTCGACGATCGAGCGTGACGATGAGGGGATGCCCCGCTACTTTCACGGCTACCTGATGGATATCCATGAGCAGGAGTATTACAAAAAACAGCTCGAAAATGTGATCGAAGGGGCCCGTCTGGGGTACTGGGTATGGGATCTGCAGACCGGCTACCATGAAGTCAACGAACACTGGATGAATATGCTGGGGCTTCAACGCGATGACCTGGAGAAGAGGATCGAGGATTGGCGCAGCCGTGTTCATCCCGACGACCTGCCGCGCGTCCAGAAGCTGGTCGAAACGGCGATTGAGAAGAAAACGCTTTTCAGTGCCGAATTTCGTATGCGCCACAAAGATGGCCATTGGGTCTGGATACTCTCCAGCGGAGGCGTGGTGGAGTATGCGCACGACAGCGGCGAGCCGCTGTTGATGTCCGGAACGCATCAGGATATACAGACGCGCAAGCGGAGTGAAGAGAAGATCAACTATATGGCGTTTCACGATACGCTCACGACACTTCCGAACAGAACGCTCCTTTTTGACCGAATCGACCATGCATTTGCGCATGCGGCCAGAACGGACACATACAACGCGCTTCTTTTCATCGATCTGGACAATTTCAAGCACATCAACGACTCTTTGGGTCATAAAGCCGGTGACATCATGCTCAAAGCCATCGCGTCGCGGCTCAAGGAGAGTGTGCGCGAAGAGGATACGGTCGCCCGTTTCGGCGGGGATGAATTTGTCGTGCTGCTGACCGATCTTCAAAAGGAGAAGGCCGCCGAATATGCCCTTCTTGTTGCCGACAAGATCGTTCGTGTCATCCGCGAGCCGATAGAGATCAAAGATCTGACACTCCATACCGATGCGAGTGTGGGCATCACGATCTTCTCCAAAGGCGGGAATGAAGGCGAGTGGGATGCGAGTGAGGTTCTCAAGCGTGCCGATACCGCCATGTACCATGCCAAAGGTGAGGGAAAGGGCCGGATACGGTTTTTCGATGAAAAACTCGACGAGAAGGCCCAAAAACGTCTCCAGATGGACACAGGCATGCGAAAGGCACTCGAAGAGGAGCGTTTCGCCGTATGTTACCAGCCGATCGTCGACATGGTGACGGGACGGCACACAGGAGCTGAAGCGTTGGTTCGATGGGAAGAGGATGGAACGATGCATCAGCCCTCCGATTTCATTCCTATCGCCGAAGAGAGTTCGCTGATCCTTCAGATCAGCCGTTTTGTGATCCAAAAAGTGTGTTGGGATATCAAAGAGGGAAGGCTGCAAAGATCTTTTCCGGATATCGGCAGTGTATCGATCAACCTGAGTGCCAATCTATTCAGATTACCGGATTTCGAGACAAAAATTGTCTCTCTCATAAAAGAGTGCGGCATCGAGCCTTCGCTGCTGACCTTCGAACTTACCGAAAACGTATTGGTCCACGACTTCGATATTATCATCGAAAAGATTCATTTCTTCAAACGGCACGGCATACGTTTCTCGATCGACGATTTCGGTACCGGATACGCTTCGTTGACCTACCTGAAACGGCTTCCGATCGATATCGTCAAGATCGACCGCTCGTTCATTCGGGGTGTTCACCAGGATGCCGACAACGCGAAAATCGTCGAAACCATTATAGACCTCTCCCGCCATTTCGGTTTCGATATCGTCGCCGAAGGGGTCGAACATCCCGAAGAGGCGAAATATCTTCGAAAGCTCGGTTGCTGTTATGTACAGGGTTTTCATTTCGCCCAGCCGATGCATTTGCAAAAGGAGATAGGCGATGGCCCTCTCTAACAGTGAAATCGCCGATATTTTCAATCAGATGGCCGATCTTCTGGAGATCAAAGGGGCAAATCCCTTCAAGGTCCGTGCCTATCGGAATGCGGCACGAACCGTACAAAATCTGGGCAAGAGCCTCGAAGATCTCGTGGCGCAGGGGATGGATCTGACCAAACTGCCGGGGATCGGGCAGGATCTCTCCGACGCCATACGCGAAATCATCGAAACGGGAAAATTTTCCAAACTCGAGGCGTTGAAACAGGAGATGCCCGAGGGGCTCGACAAACTACTGGCCATCGAAGGTCTGGGCCCCAAGCGGATCCAGCAGCTTTACGACACCTTTCACATCGCCTCGCTCGAAGAGCTCGCCAAGGTCGCCGAAAGCGGCGAAATCTACCAGCTCAAGGGGTTTGGTCCCAAACTGGTCGAAAAGATACTCAAAGGGGTCCAGCTGGCCAAGAAAGCGGGCCACCGGTTTCGTTTTGATATCGCCAAACCCTTCGCGGAAGGGCTTCGAAGCTATCTGTCGGATTTCAAAGGCGTCATCAACGTGGAGATCACCGGAAGCTACCGGCGGAGAAAAGAGACGGTGGGCGATCTCGATATACTCGTCGTGGCGAAAAACTGGGAAGCGGTCACCGACTGGTTCGTCAAATACGAAAAGGTCAAAGAGGTGGTCTCCAAAGGTCCGACGCGCTCCACCGTCATTTTGCGAAACGACCTGCAGGTGGATCTTCGGAGCGTGGCGAAAGAGAGCTACGGCTCGGCTCTGAACTACTTCACCGGTTCCAAGGCGCACAACATCAAAATACGAAAAATGGCCGTCGATCGCGGATGGAAAATCAATGAATACGGCGTTTTCGAAGGTGACAAGCGTATCGGCGGCGAAACCGAAGAGCAGATCTATAAATTGTTGGGCCTGTGCTACATCGAGCCCGAACTCAGAGAAGACAGGGGTGAGGTGGAGGCGTGTCTGGCGCATGCACTTCCAAAACTGATCGAACTCTCCGATATCCGCGGCGATCTGCATATGCACTCCAAGGAGACCGACGGCCACGCCACGATCGAGGAGATGGCGCGTACCGCCATGGCCAAAGGATACGAATATATCGCCATCACCGATCACTCCAAACATTTAACGGTGGCCAAGGGGTTCGATGAAAAGAGGCTCAGGGCGCAGATGGAGGAGATCGACAGACTCAACGATTCGCTCAAAGGCATCACGATTCTCAAAGGGATCGAATGCGACATTCTCGAAGATGGATCGATGGATCTGCCCGACAGTGTGCTCAAGGAACTCGATATCGTGCTGGCGGCCGTGCACTACAAATTCAATCTCTCGACAAAAGAGCAGACACAGCGTGTTGTCAAGGCGCTTCAAAACCCCTACGTGCATGTCCTGGCCCATCCTACGGGCCGCATCATCGGCCATAGAAATGCCTACGAACTCGATATGAGCGAAATTTTCAAAGTGTGCAAAAATGAAAAGGTGGCACTGGAGATCAATGCCCAGCCTGAAAGGCTGGACATCAACGACGTCTATGCCAAAACGGCCAAAGAAGAGGGGATCAAAATCTCCATCGCCACCGACGCTCACGATCCGATGAGCCTCGATTTCATGGAGTATGGCCTCAACCAGGCCAGGCGTGGATGGCTCGAAAAAGGCGACGTGCTCAACGCCCACTCCCTTTCCGAACTCAAAAAGATGCTAAAAAAATAGACTATCGAACGGGAATATAGGCGTATCCGGCGTTTTGCCGTTCGATCAACTCCGTCAATGAGCTGAAGACAGGCTCGACGAACGAGTAGAAGTTTGAAAGCGGAATCTTTTTCTTTTTCATTCCGATCGAGCAGACCCTGAAGACAACGCCGTAGTGTTCGTGGAGCGAAGCGAGCCGTTTCGCGAGCCGTTTCTTTACCATTTTGAGTTTCACGTCGTCGGCATAGGGTGTGTCTTTGATGCTTTTGATGAAAAAACGGTAGGCGCCGCCATGGATGACGACGACACTCTCGAGCGACTCCAGGCGGCTCTGGTGGTGGTCGTAGTGGGTGATGATACCGCTAATGATTCTTTTCTCCAGCGTTGCCACACTGTCGGTGGTGAGGTCGAAGACCACCTTGTGAACGTTCGGTCTCTCCTCGGCGGAAAGCATGATCGCAAGGGCGAAGAGCATCACCATTTTTACCCATATTTTCATTCCGTCTCCTTCGTCGATGTATCTTTTCGATCATATCACAATCTTTTGCACATTGCGTACATAGAAATCATATACAATAAAATCGGATCCGTGGATATGAGACTCTTATCGGGTCGTTCGACAGCTTAAACTCTTATGCAGTATGATAATAAAATATGATAGATGATCAAAAGGAGACGACAAG
>JAUUDL010000122.1 GCA_030826715.1 Hydrogenimonas sp.
ATATGGTGTGGCGCTCGATCCGGAGACTGAAGCGGTGGCGACGATGGGAAGCAAGGAGGGGTACGTCCACCTCGTGCAGGCGGTGACCAACCCGGGCGATACCGCCGTCGTGCCCGATATTCCTGAGTGTGTCGCCCATCATTTTCATAAAAAAGAGGGGATTTTCTCCGCCATATTCGAAAGTGAGTTCCACGGTCTGGGCTTTGGGAAGGAAGAGTTTGAGCAGGCCGTTCTCCTCGAGCGTTTTGGCCACCTTCACCATATCGTAACCCGACCCCTTCCGGTAGGCCCTCTCGTTTTCAAAAAGGAGTCCGATCAGCTTTTCGTGCGCCCGGCAATCCCTCGCATCCATCAGCGAGGCCGCCCGTTCCGACACCGTTTCACAAAAGGCGAAAACCGAGACGATCGAGAGTAAAAGAAGCGCTCTTACCAACCTTTCCCTCCATTAAGACGCTTGAACTCGGCGAAATCGATCTCTTTGACCATTCCGTCATCGATAAGGAAATAGTGTTTTTTGGCGTCGTTGAACTTGAAGAGGTTGCCGAAGGCGTCGCTGATCTCGAAACGTCCGTGTCCTGTGACCAGCAGTTTCTTGCCGCGCGATTCGATCTCATAGGAGTCGGCCGTCACTTTGGCAACTCGTCGCTTCGTCTTGAGGTCGATGATGCCCAGCCAGAGTTTCACGCGCGGTACGATCACGGCATTTTCGATCGGCACATAGGGTTCGGTCACATTTTTTTCGGGTTCTGCCGCCGCTTCAGGCTGCTCCGCCATCTCCGCCGAAGCTTCGGCGATAGATGAGGCTTCTCCTGCCGCCTGCGTCACTTCACTCGTACCCTCTGCCGTCGCCGCTTTGCCCGCTTCCGCGAGAGGCGCTGTTTCGTGTGTCTGCCCCGCTGTCGCGTTCATATCCACGGCCTGTTTCGGCGCGCCCGAAAACTCCTTCTGTATCAGATACAGACCCAGCAGAAGCACGAGTATGGCCAGCGTTATGACGATCCAACGCTTGCCCTTCACATCTTCGGATGGTTCGGACGTGACGAAAATTTCGCTCTCCCCGGGCTGCGACTGGGAAAACCAGGCATCGAGCTGCGATTTCAGGTCGCCAAATTCATCTTCTCCGAACTCTCTTTGCAAGATTTTCAGAAAACCGTAGGCCTGGGGCTTGGTCATGCCGGAGAAATCGCCAGCCATCAGTTTTTCGAGATTCTTTTTCGAAATTTTCGTCCGGTTGGAGACCACTTCGATACTGTACTGCGTCACTATCTTTTCAAACATTTCTTTCACCTTGCATTTCACCTTGCCTGTGCTTTGCGCCATCGCCTGCATGCCGCATCCTGTCGATCAATATCGCGGCGGCGGCGCTGACGTTGAGCGAATCGAAGGGCCGCGCCATTTCGATCGTCACGATATGGTCCATCTTCTCGAGTGCCCGCTTCGGGATACCGCTCCCTTCACTGCCGAGCACCAACGCCCGTTTGGGTGCCACGGCCACTTCATCGATCGGTTCACCCTCCATCGCCGTCCCGTAGAGTGTGAAACCGCTCTGTTTCAGCTCGTTGAGCACATCCTGCAGATTGGGTACGACCGCCACGGGAAGGTCGAACATCGCCCCCGCGCTCGTACGCACCACCGCTTCGCTCGCAAGCTGTTTGACACCGGTGACGACCACGCCGTCGACACCCAGAGCATAGGCGCTTCGAATGATCGCGCCGATGTTGTCGACATCCGTCAAACCCGCCAGTACAACGATGAAATCGCCCGATTTGAGAGATGAAAAATCGGCGTAGCGGTAGGGCCTGATGTCACAGAGCCACCCTTGATGGTTGCCGCCGCGTGCGAGCGCTTGTGCCTTTTTGACATCGACCCTCTCGATCGGCTTGCCCGTCTGACGGATCTTAGCGAACTCTTTTTTGTCCAGATCCTTGGCCAGAATGAACCGCTCGATCAGTTCCGGGTGGCGCGCCATCAACTGGTGGCATATCTGTTTTCCATAAACTATCATAATGGGATAATATCGAAAATTTGATTAAAAACGCTTCCTACCCGTTGATCAGCTCTTCATAGCACGCTTTGACGCTGCGACCCGTCATTTTGGCGAGCAGTTTCGCTTTCTGTTTGGGAGGAATGTCAAGTGACTCGATCTCTTTTGTTGAAAGGGCCGCACCTTCTTCCATCCGTTCGCCAGCGGATATGACGACGACCCATTCACCCTTCAAAAGAGGGCCCGTAATCTCGCGTTTGAGCTTTTCGGGACTCCCTTTGAAGAAACGCTCGTGCCGCTTGGTGATCTCTTTGGCCGCAAAAACGGTGCGATCGGCCGCCAACCGCGTCAGTTCGTCCAGCAGTTTCTCCAGGCGGTGGGGCGCTTCGTAGAGGACGACGGGCCATCGCTCCTGCAAAAGCATCTCCAAAGCGCTTTCGCGCTCCTTCCCTTTATGGGGAAGAAAACCGTAGAAGGTGAATCGTGGCTCCATGAAACCGCTGGCGGCATAGGCCGTCGTGAAGGCACTGGGGCCGGGAAGCACCGTATAGGGTACGCCGTGCGCCTGGCACCACGCCACCAAAAGTGCGCCCGGGTCACTGATGCACGGCATACCAGCATCGCTCATATAGACGACGTTGCGGTCGAAAAAATCGGTGGTCAGACGATCGATAAATTCGGCTTCGTTATGGGAGTGAAGTGAATGAAACTCCGTGATGTGGTGGACGAGCCCGTGTCGTTCGGAAAGGAGATGAAGCAGTTTTTTGGCGACGCGCGTATCTTCGCAAAGGAGCACGTCGGTGTCGCCCAGAACCCGAAGGGCACGAAGAGAGATATCTTCGATATTGCCGATCGGGGTAGGCAGAAGTGTCAGCAAAATCGGATCGGTTATTTTTCCAGTTTGTATTTGCTTTTGAATTTCTCGACGCGGCCGGTGGCATCGACGATTTTTTCAGAGCCGGTAAAGAACGGATGGCACATATTGCAGATATCTATACGCATTTCAGGCTTGTTTGAAAGCACGGTAAAGTGGTTCCCGCAGGCGCACGTCACGCTGCATTCGACATATTCCGGATGGATTCCCTTTTTCATTGTTGTTCCTTGTGTATTGATTTGGCGTCATATACAACAGCGGCTCGACAATGTACGAGACCGCTGCTACATAGGGGGAGGATGCAATTATACTTCAAAAAGAGCCAAATTGCAAGCACAGTGAAAAATGCAAAAAAGAGAAGAAATTTTTTCAAAAAAGGCTCAATACTTTCTGGATTGTGCCGATATTGGTAGCATCAATCAACACATAAAAGGATTCAACATGCGAAAGGGTTTCACCCTTATAGAGCTCATCTTCGTTATCGTGATTATCGGAGTACTTTCCGTTGTCGCCCTTCCGAAGTTCACCAATCTGAAGCAGAATGCGGAAGTGGCAAATATGGTCAAAGCCTACACAACACTTGCAAGCAACGGGTCTGCATCCTATTTGAATGCCACAGAACTCAACGGCTTGACACCAGGTGATGTTAATATGACTACACTTATGAAAATATCTCCCATCAATCCAAATGCTGGAAAAGGTTGGTGGAAAAACAATGAAGATTATTTCAGATATTACATAGATGCTAGTGATTATATGCAATTTAACTATCTCAATAATGGACAGGTACAGATTTATACTGTTATTGCGGGAACTCACAAAAGTGATATTCAAAACGCCCTGAATAAAAAACTTGGGCTCATATTCAGTAATGACAGAAATACCACAACACTGGATCTTGCCAGCGAATAGAACCGTTAAAGAAGTAGAAAAAAGAAAAAAGGATATACCATGCGAAGAAAAGGTTTTACCCTGATTGAATTGATCTTCGTGATCATCATCATCGGCATCCTCGCCGGAGTCGCCATTCCAAAATACAAAGGGATGAAAGAGAACGCCGAAGTGACCAACGTTTTCAAGGTGGTCCAGGATGCCGTCTCTTCCGTACCGCCGGCCTATCTCAACCTGCTCGACCTCAACGGCACCGACGCCAATATCACCGATATCTTCGAAGTGAAAGGCTCCAACCAATGGGCGATCAAATCCTATAATGGATACCCTTCATGGGACTACAACAATTCAAAAGGCGACTTGACCGCCAAAATCGCGATTGATCACAGCTCGAATCCGACTCGACTGCATGTCGAAATCAATGTGCCAAACGATACAACAAACCTGAAATTCCAAAAACTCAAACGGCTGACCGGTGAAACGGACGGTACCTACGAAGTCGATGTCGATCTTGAATAGCTCTCTCAGATCCGGCTTCACCCTGATCGAACTGGTCTTCGTGATCATTGTGATCGGGGTGCTCAGCGCCGTCGCCATTCCGAAGTTCACCGGAATGCGCGACAATGCCAAAATCACCTCCGAACTCTCCACCGCCGCTTCCGTACAGACGGCAATCGACGCCTGCCATGGTGAATGGATCATCAACGAAGGCGATTTCACCTGCGGCAATGGCATCGATCCTTCCGATTCCAGTCAATTCGACGCGACCAGCGGATACCCCAAAGTACTCGGAAACAGCGATACCGCGCCTTTGGACCTGATCCTTAAAAACGGCAAAACAGTTCAATGGGTCAAAGACAACCAAGGCCACTATAAAGGGCCCGCTTCCCGAACCATCAAGCCGAAAAACCCCGATATTCCCGGCAAGCCCGACGGCAACGACTGGTGGGAATACAACAGCACCACCGGCACGCTCACGCTCATCGACAATTGAGCCCCAAAGGGTTCACAACCCGTTTGAGAAGGTAGCTCTCAAATCTCTGTAATCTTTTTGATGATCCAAAGACCAAACGCCAGGATAACGGTACTGACGATAGCGACGGCGATCGTTCCGGTTTCGTGTTCCATGCCCACCTCTTTTACATTCCCATCGCTTCGGCGAGGCTCCACATCGGCAGGAATATTCCGAGTGCCAAAATCAGCACGAAACCCGCGATGGCCGCGATAAGGATCGGTTCGATCATCGAGGCGACATTGTCGACGAGATACTGATAGCGGTCCTGATAGTATTTGGTGACCTTCTGCAGCATCGTATTCAATGCACCACCCTGCTCTCCGGCCTTGATCATCTGCGAAATCATGTTGGCGAACATGCCGCTCTCAGTAAAACCCGAGTGAAGCGAGCGCCCCTCTTCTATCGCATACCGCACCGATTCGAGCCGGCTGCGCATGTAGCTGTTATCCACCACCCCGATCGCAGCATCCAGCGCATCGGTGATCGGTATGCCCGCATTGAGCAGAACGTTGAAGATATAGATGAAACGGCCGATCATCGCATAGTGGATCACCTTGCCCACAATATAGACCTTCATCAACCACCTGTCGGCGTGATAGCGCACCTTGGGATATTTGTTGTAGAGATAGCTGAAAATACCCGCCAAAACCACCGCGCCCACGATGATGAAAGGACCGTATCGCACCACCGCATGCTCGACCCAGATGA
Source organism: Hydrogenimonas sp. (assembly GCA_030826715.1). Taxonomy (GTDB): domain Bacteria; phylum Campylobacterota; class Campylobacteria; order Campylobacterales; family Hydrogenimonadaceae; genus Hydrogenimonas. Next base: position 5,473 of record JAUUDL010000122.1, read on the forward strand.
GAAACTGCGTCGGGTAGGGAAGCTCCGCCCCGCTTTCGGCGAAGACCTGCTGAAACTGCGGTACGACCATGACGATCACCACGACGAAGGCGAGCATCATCGCCACGATCGTGAAAAGCGGGTAGCGGGTCGCCTTGATCAGCATCCGCCTGTTCTCTTCGATCTGTTCGAGAATGTCGGCCAGCTTTCCGATCGATTCGGCCAGCGTTCCTGTCTGTTCGCCCAGATGGATCATCGAAAGCGAGAGGCTCCCCAACTGCCGGGCGAACGGCTTGATGGCCTCGCCGAAACTGAGCCCGCGTTCGATATCGGTGAGCACCGAACCCAATATCGCCTCGAGCATCGGATTGTCGGTGGTGTCGCGCGCCTCTTCGATGCACTGGTTGATCGGAAGCCCGGCATCGAGCATCACCGAGATCTGGCGAAGCACGGCGATATAGGCTTCGGCGTTGACACGCTGTCTCTTC
>JAUUDL010000093.1 GCA_030826715.1 Hydrogenimonas sp.
CCGACGACGATCAGCGCCAGCAGCAGCTGATACTCCATCTGCTTTTCGGGAAAGAAGAAGAAAGCGGCAAAACCCCATAACAGCGTCATCACCAGCGCATCGACACGGAACCTCCGATAGCGCGCTTCGATCGGCCGGTCGCGATACTGGCAGCCGCGCATCGCGTGGTAGATGCGTACCAGCGCCAGCGTCGTAATCACCGCGAACCATCCCACGAGCCATCGATGGTCGATGACATTCCAGAAAAGTATCACCATCGATGTGGCGACAACGATCGTCGCCGCCATCGTCGCGGGCACCTTCGAACAGAGTGTCGACAGGACTTCATCACGCAAAAAACCGTGCATGATGTCCGGGTTTTTGATCAGTGTGCCAAACCCTTGGAAAAGTCGGGCTACTCGTTTCAACATCCGGCGTACCATTTCACGAAAATAGTTTCACTCACTGCTTCTCTTTGTCCTTCATATGCGAAAGGATATGGCGTGCGATATGGTAGCCGTGATTGAGCCCCAGCGCGATCGAACCGCCCGACTCCTGCGTGATGTCGCCCGCGACATAGAGCCCTTCGATATCGGTCATGTAGTTTTCGTCATGGACCGGTTTGCCATCTTCGATGCGGATCCCCGAACTTTGTAAAAAGGCGCTCGGCGTCGTCCCTCCGATGGCGTAGATGACGCGGTCGAACGTTTCGGGCTCCCGTTCCGCGAAAAGTACCCGGACACGGCCGCCGTCATCTTCGAGCCCTTCGATATTGACACCAAGGTAGGGGCGCACCTCGCCGTGCATGATGGCATTGGCGATCGCCTGCTGGTTGGTCGGGTTGGCCCGCCGAAAGGTTTCGCGGCGATAGCAGATGGTCACATCATTCTTCTCGGCAAGATCCACCGCATACTCCACCGCCGAATCGCCGCCGCCGACGACGAGAATCTTCTCCCCTTCCGAGCAGTTGTCGAGGGTGTAGTTGACCCGCTTCCTGATCGAGGGGGGAATCTTGTAGTCGGGCTTGTTGGGCTTGCCCATCCGTCCGATCGTCACGACGACATAACGCGCCGGTATGCTGCCGCCGGCGATCATCACGTCGAAATGGTCGCCATTTCTGACGATCTTCTGCACTTCGGTATGGGTGCGAAGCTCCACCGAGTGGTGATCGATGATTTCGTCGAAAAAGTCGAGTGTGCTCTCCTTCGTGCCGTCCATGAAGTAGATGTTGCCGTCGAGTTCTACCGTCTGTCCTTTCCAATCCTTGTCGACACGTTTGTTCTCTTTGTAATATTTGCGGATCGTGGCGTTGTGGTTTTCATCTTTTTCCAGCACGACGATATCGCGGATACCCAGAATATAACTCTCCACCGCCGTGGCGATTCCCGCGGGTCCCGCCCCCACGATCACGAGATTGTGCATCTTTTCCATCTTCACTCCCTTTTATTATATTATAACTCCACAACTGTGGCCCCGAAACCGCCCATGTGCTGCGGCGCATCCGAATACCCTTTGACGCTCGGATGCTTTTTAAGAAACTCCCTGACGGCATGGGCCAGTTTTCCGGTGCCGATGCCGTGATAGACAAGCACTTCGTCAAAGCCCGCCAGCAGCGCATCGGAGAGGAATTTGTCGAGCTTTTCGATCGCCTCTTCGGCCCGCAGGCCGTGCAGGTCGAGTTTGACGCCGGCAGTGGCCTGTGCGCGCTCGAGCGTCACCGTCGTCTGTTTCCGTTTGGGCGCTTTGGGCGGATTGCCCGACCGCTTGAGCTCGCTCAAAGGGACTCTCAGCTTCATCCCCTCCACTTCGATCGTCGCCTCTTTGGCTTTGAGCGCGATGATCTTCCCGCGGTTCTTGCGGTATTTGACCATATCGCCAACTGAAAACTTTTCGATCCGCTTCGGCGCTTCGATCTTCGCTTTCTGCACCGTCTTATGGGCGCGTCCGAGCTGGCGGTGGATCTGCCTCTCATCCTTCATTTTCAGCGCTTCTCTGGCCTGTTTCGTCGCCTCTTCGTAGATCTTTTCGAGCTCTCTCTTCTTGGCGTAGAGTTCGGCTTCGAGCGTATCGTTGAGCTCTTTGTAGCGCTCCTTCTCCTTTTCGAGCGCTTCGATCTCCTTTTCGAGCGCTTCGCGCTTTTCGCGAAGCTCCTTTTCAAGCGTGCTTGAGCGCTCGATCAGTTCGTTGAGGCGCTCCTTGTCCTCACCATATTCGACACGGGCTTTGGCCACGATGTTTCTGGGAACCCCATACCGTTCGGCAGTTTCAAAGGCGTAGCTCTTGCCGATGATACCCTGCAAAAAGGTGTAGGTGGGCACCTGGTTCTTTTCGTCATAAACCGCGGCCACCAGCTCCACCCGATTGTCCCCTGCCATCATCGCCGCCAGGCGCTTGTGGTGGGTCGTGATGACGATTTTGACCTTGCGGTGCATCAGCTCTTCGATCATCACTTTAAAAAGCGATGCCGCTTCGTCGCTGTCAGTCCCCAACTCGATCTCGTCCACCCCCACCAGTACACCATTCATACCAAAGAGTTTCGAAAACTGGCGCATCCGTCCGGCGAAGGTGGAAATGTCGTTCTTGACGTTTTGCGGATCTTCGATGATCGCTTCGATATGTTTGAAACTGCCGATTCTGCTCTTTTTGGCGTCGCACTTCATCGGCAGTAGATATTTGGCCATCCACGCCGAGGCGAGTATCGATTTGAGAAGCATCGTCTTACCACCGGCGTTGACACCCGTAATCATCAGCACATCTTTGGAGAAGTCGATCGTCACCGGCTTGGGATGCGACAGCGCCGGATGGGCGAAATCGGCGAGTTTGATCGCATCGTGGTTGCCCGGAAGTACGAACGACAGATCCTCCAGACGCGCCATCTGCATCCGCGCCTGGTAGTGGTCGAATCTGTCAAACGCCTTGTCGATGAAGCGCCAGAACTTCAGCCATCCGGCCATCACGCTCGAGCTTCGTTTGGCGATGTCGTCGTAGACCTCCTCCAGGCGGCTCACGATGCCGGCCTCTTTCTCCTTGAGTTTGCCGATCGCGTCGGGGATGACATAGAAAAACCCCCCGCTCGTTCGGCCGATGACGGTCCCTTTGAGCACGTGGTTGAAACCGCCGCGCACCAGAAGCGCCTCTTCGTCGTTGACGTAGTGGATCTGCCGGTCCACGAGGTAGGGGATCAGCTTGGCGTTGTTGAACATTCGTGAGAGGGTTTGGCGTATCGCGTCACGATTTTGTTTCATCGCCGCTTTCAACGATGCCAGACGCTCATCCACGCTTTCGAGAACCTCCCCTTTGTCGTCGAAGATCTTCTCGATCTCGCGGATCGGTTCGGGAATCTCGATCTCGTTCAGCCACGCACCGAGTTCGTTTTCGATCTTCAGACGCTTCAGATAGCCGAAATAGCGTACGATCTTGACCGCTTCGAATATCTCGTCCAGCCGCAGCGTCCCCTGCTTGCTCAGGCGCATCCATACATCGTCGAGATTCTTCACCTTCGGCGGCGATTTGAACTCCACGCTCTCGAGTGCCCTGATAAAGCGGTAGTGCAACGCGCGGTCCCCTTCGAGATAGAGGGGCTTCGGCCGCGCCAGCAGCCCTTCGAACCGGCCGATGTAGCCAACCAGATCGAGCTGTTTGATCAGTCGGCTCACTTCAGCCCCCGTATCTGATAGGTGATGTCGCCGGCACCGAAGGCGACGACAAGGTCGCTCTCAAAGCGCTTCATCACCTGCCCCTGCGCATCGAGCACCTTGACCGCGCCGCCCTCTTTGGTTACACGGTCGCCCATCGTCAGATCGTAACCCGAAAAGGCGCCCTTGAGGTCGATCGGCACCTCCACTTCGCCCGCCGCCCAGATCGGCAGAATCACCAGTTCGTCCACGCCGTCGAAGCAGTCGACGAAGCCTGCGAGATTGTCCATCGTACGGCTGTATTTGTGCGGCTGCCAGATGGCGCGGATTTTCGTGAATCCTCTCATTTGCGCATAGGTCTTGAGCGCCTCCATCGTCGCCTTGATCTCGGTGGGGTGGTGGCCGTAGTCGTCGATCACCACCCAGTCGTCGCGGTTTTCGATGATGTCGAACCGCTTTTTGATCCCTTTGTAGTTTTTGAGGTTTTCGCGCACCCTCTCGAGAGGCTCGCCCTCGTGCAGCGCCGCCAGAATCGCCAAAGAGGCGTCCACGGCGATATGATTGCCCAGGCCGAACACATCGAAACTTCCCAAATCTTTGAGCCTGAAGCGCGTATGGGGCTCACCGCCGATGAGCACATATTCGACATCGGTAATGTCGCGGCTCGGGAAAAGGCGAATCGCCGGACTATCGAGCGTCGAGAGAAAGGGGTCTTCGCCGTTGAGCACGCGCACCTGTGCCAGCGAAATGAATTGGCGGTAGGCGTCGTAGAAGCGGTCGGTGTCATATTCGTAATACTCCATATGCTCGGGCTCGACATTCGTCACGACAGCCATATACGGGTTACAGTTGAGAAAGCTGGCGTCGCTCTCATCGGCTTCGAAGACGACACGGTCGTTGGGTGCGGTGCGGACGTTGGAGTGGAAGGTCTTGCAGATGGCGCCGATGAGCGCATTGGTCGTCGGCAGCAGTTCCGCGAGCATCGCGGATGTGGTGCTCTTGCCGTGCGCCCCGCCTACGGCGTAGACACGTTTGTCTTTGAGAATAAACGTGAGCGCCTCCTTGCGGGCGTAGAGCGGAATGCCCAGCTCCTTGGCGCGGATATATTCTGGGTTGTTCTTTCGCACGGCTGCCGAGTGGATCACCATGTCGGCCCCCTCCACCGCGTCGGCATGGTGGGGTATCGTGATCTTCGCACCGTACTTGAGCGCCAGTTCGTCGGTGATCTCGCTCTGCCTGATGTCCGAGCCGCTGATCGTATGCCCCTCGCCCGCCATAAATTTGGCGAGTGCCGATATCCCGATGCCTCCGATGCCTATGAAATGGACTTTCACTTCTTCAGTGTCTCCAGCTCTTTGAGGGCGTTTTCGAGCACTTCGGCCTTTTCCTGCAGGAACCCTTCGACACTCGGCTTGAAATTGGTCAGAAAGAAGCCGTAGGTTTCACTCTGGTTGGGATTGTCCACATCGACCAGCTCGTCGATGAAATCGTCGAACTTCATCTGCGACGCGGCCGCAGCGATATGGGGCATCATCGCGTTGGAGATCGTTTCGTCGTTGGCCGTATGGTGCAGAATCAAAAAGATCTCCTTGGCCCCTTTGAAATCGTTGTCGCTGTAGCGCTCGATGCCGTGCTCGTAGATGCCGCGCAACGTGTAGAGGTCTTTTTTGTCGCTGACGTCGAAGAACTCCTGCGCGCTGAGTTTCTCGGCCAGCCGGTCGAAGACCGTCTGCAAAATTTCGGTATAGATACGGTCGAGCCTTTCGCTGGAAAGATCGAGCATCACCGATGTATCGAGCACATCGTACATCCCGACGACATCCTTGGCTTTCACCGCCGCCTCTTCCTTGTTGGCCAGCTCCATCATGAACTCGGGGTTCTTTTTCAAATCTTCAAATTCGTTGGGTTGTATCATTCTCTTTTTCTCCATTTTTTCAATTAGTTTTCATTCGGATTCAAGGCACGCTTTGAGGCGCTTCATCGCCTCGATCGTCTTTTCCGGCGCTTCGACCAGGGCGATGCGCACGAAACCCTGCCCCATCCCTTCACGCCCGAGAAAACTGCCCGGCAGCACCTTCACGTTGTAGGTTTCGTAAAGGCGTTTGGTAAATTCGAGTTCGTCACCCACCTCCAGCCAGACATAGAAGGTCGCTTCGGGAATCGGGACACCAAGCACTTCGTGGGCGATCTCGAAATTTTCCTTGTACTTTTCACGA
>JAUUDL010000142.1 GCA_030826715.1 Hydrogenimonas sp.
ATATTCGGACTCTCGCTGCTCACGGTCGGCAACTTTCTGGGCGGTGTCTGGGCGAACGAGAGCTGGGGACGATACTGGGGATGGGACCCGAAAGAGACGTGGGCGATGGTGACGATCCTGGTCTATGCGGTCGTGCTTCACCTGCGCTTCGTCAAATCCATGAAGGGCGTATTCGCCTTCAGTGTCGCCTCGCTTCTGGCTTTCAGCTCCGTCGTGATGACCTATTTCGGCGTCAACTACTACCTGAGCGGCATGCACTCCTACGCCAAAGGCGATCCGGTGCCGATTCCCACCTTCGTGTGGTATGTGATCGCCGTCGTCATCGTGACGATCGTGCTGGCCTATCGCAAACGCGAACTGCTTCCGCTCAACAGAGCGAACAAATAAACAAGGGTCTTTAAAGAGACCCTTTTACACTCCATGCCTAAAGAAATGGGGCTCAACCCTCATTTCTCTTTCTTGAACCACCCTTTGATCTTTTCGAATGTCGATTCGAACACGCTCTCGTGCGGTTTGCTTTCGATCCCGAAACTCTCCTGAAGCTCTTTGAGAAGCTCCTTTTGTTTCTCGTTCAGGGATTTCGGATAGACGATCGTGATCTGCGCGATAAGGTTGCCGAGCTGTCCGCTGTGGACGTTCTTGACCCCTTCGTGGCGGAAGACGAACTGCTGCTTGTCCTTCGCGCCCTGCGGAAGTTTGAGCTCTTTTTTCCCTCTGAGCGTGGGGATTTCGATCGTATCGCCCAGAACGGCCTGTGTGAAGAAGACCGGTACTTCGAGATAGATGTCGTCGCCGTGGCGGATGAAGTGTTCATCCTCTTCGACATAGAAGGTGACGTAGAGGTCTCCGCGGCGGCCGCCCTGACCGACATTGCCGGCATTGGGAATACGCAGGCGGTTACCGTCGTCCACCCCTTCGGGAACGTCGACAGTGATCGTCGTCTCCACCTCTTCGTAGCCGCGCCCTTTGCAGACGTTACACTTCTCCTTGGCGCTCTGGCCGCTGCCGTGGCACTGCGGACAGGTCTGCGCGAATGTCATGAATCCCTGGCGCATATAGACCTGCCCCTGTCCGTTGCAGTATTCGCAGACGCTGACGTTGCCATCTTTGGCCCCCGTGCCTTTGCATGGTTCGCATGGCTTCTTGTAGCGGTATCGAAGTTCTTTTTTCGTGCCGAAGACCGCCTCTTTGAAGCTGAGCTCCATCTGGGCGGAGAGATCGAGGTTGTATTTGTCGCCCGCACCGCGTGAGGTGCCTCGTCGTCCGGTAAAACCGCCACCGAAAACCGATTCGAAGATAGCCGAGAGATCGTCCATCACATCTTCATAGCTCTGCCCTTCGAAGCCGTGGAAACCTTGGCCTTCGAGGCCGGCTTTGCCGTACCGGTCGTAAACGGCCCGTTTGTTCTCGTCACTGAGAACCTGATAGGCTTCGTTGACGAGTTTAAACTTCTCTTCGGCCTCCTGGTCGTCGGGATTTCGGTCCGGATGGTATTTGAGCGCCATCTTCCGGTAGGCTTTCTTGATCGTATCCTGGTCGGCGCCGCGATCGATCTCCAAAATCTGGTAATAGTCGAGTTCTGTCAATTTTTCTCCTGAGTATCTATGATAATGAGTAGTAAATGTGGAATATGTTCGCGCGATTTTAGCATAATTTCAGTATAAATTTATTGAAGAGGCGCCTCGCCCGATCGACTATTTTCAAGAACGCCTCTATCAACTGACATCTCTCGATGTATTGCGAAGCGGTCATCTTTCCCGAACGGGCTCTTTTTAGTGTAAAATCACACTCATGAAAGCAAAAATAGAGAGTTTCGAAAATCTTGTTGCCGCGCTCGAAGCGCTGCCATCCATCGGGAAAAAGTCGGCCCAGCGCATGGCGTACCATATGGTGATGGAGGACCATTTCGGCGCGATGAAGATTGCGCATGCGATCGAAAAGGCGGTGCAGCGTGTCCAGCGGTGCGACCGCTGCGGCGCGATGAGTGAAGATGAGCTCTGTCCGGTCTGTAGCGATATGGCGCGCGACCATACGAAGCTCTGCATCGTCGAAAATGCCAAAGATGTTTTCCAGATCGAATCGGCCGGTGAATATGACGGGACCTATTTCGTTGTCGAATCGGTCGACTCGCTCGATTCGTCGCGACTGCGGGAGCGAATAGAGGAGGGGGTCGAAGAGGTGATTTTTGCCTTCACACCGGGCATCGCGACCGATGCGATGATCCTCTACATCGAAGAGAAGCTCAAAAATTACGATCTTGTCTTCACCAAGATCGCCCAGGGGGTGCCGACAGGCGTGAGCCTGGAGAATATCGATATGCTCTCACTCTCGCGTGCGCTTCAGGATCGCATCAAAGTGTAACCGACATGATACGAAGCGCATCATGTCATCTCGAAATCTTCGATTTCGAAGCTTTAGAGGGGTGCAGGGGACTTGCTCCCCGCCAAAGCGTGGGCTTTGCTCATGCTTTGTATTGAATTAAAGTTCAAGAAACGGACGCATCGCCACTTCGATCTTGTCAAGCGTGTAGCGGTGATCGGTGAAATAGTCGAAGGCGATAATGCCCTGTTGCAGCAGCATTTCACTTCCGTCGAAATAGGGAAGCCCCAGTCGCTTCGCCTCCTTGAGGAAGGGTGTCTCTCTTCCGTAGATCACATCGACGGCATATTTCGCCTTCGAAAGGGCGGCATCGAGCAGCGTCTTTGGCATCGGGAGGCTGTCGTCGATGAGACCGGCGGATGTGGCGTTGATAATCGCGTCGTGTCCGTGCGCTTCGAAGCTCTCCCATGTATGGCATATGAAACCCTCGTTTTTGAACCACTCAAGGCGCGGCGCGGAGCGGTTGACCACTTCGACATCGATTCCCTGGCTACGCAGATAGAGCGACAGAGCGCGTGCCGTCCCGCCGGCACCCATGATCAGAACGTTTCGCACGGGCCCCAGTGTTTTCAGCGCGCGATAGAATCCGGGGGCATCGGTATTGTAGCCGTAGAGCTTTCCCTCTATGAGCACGAGGGTGTTGACGGCGTGTACCTCGGCGGCGAAAGGCTCCACCACATCGGCAGCCCGCATCGCCGCCTCCTTGTGGGGCACGGTGATATTGATGCCCTTGAAGCCGAGATCCAAAAAAGTGTCGCGAAGCTTTTCGCCATCTTCCAGAAGCCACCGCGTATAGCACCCCGGATATCCGAGTGTCTGAAAAGCGAGGTTGTGCATCAGCGGAGATTTGGAATGGTAGACGGGATTGCCGAAGAGGGCGAACAGCTCCCTATCTACCATATTCTCATATCCTTCCATTCTCCATTTTCCCATTCACCGTTCACCGTTCACCATATTGCGCAGGTCATCGAGCGTGCTGCGCAGCGCGGCGAGCTTGTTTTTGACTTCGAGATATTCGAGCTCGGGCACACTGTCGGCGACGATCCCGGCACCCGCCTGCAGTACGATTTCGTCGGGCTTGACGAGGGCGGTACGGATTGTGATGGAGCTGTCCATGTTGCCGTCGAAGCCGAAATACCCGACACTCCCGCTATAGAAGCCGCGTTTGATCCCCTCGAATTCGGCGATCAGCTCCATCGCACGGATTTTGGGCGCACCCGTCATCGTGCCCGCAGTGAAAGTGGCGGCGAAGAGGTCGAACATATCTTTGTCATCGTCAAGCACCGCTTCGACGTCGCTGACCATGTGCATGACATGGGAGTAGCGCTCCACACGCATCAGCGCCGTCACCTGTACGGTCCCGGCCTTCGCGACGCGCCCGACATCGTTGCGTCCCAGATCGACCAGCATGATATGCTCGGCCCGCTCTTTGGGGTCGGAGAGCATCTCTATCTCCATGGCCCGGTCTTTCTCCAGCGTCTTGCCACGTTTGCGTGTTCCGGCGATCGGCCGTAGAAGGATATTCCTGTCGGTGAGGCGCACCATCACTTCCGGGGAGCTTCCGGCGATCGAGAAATCTTCGTATTCGAGCAAAAAGAGATAGGGCGATGGGTTTTTGGAGCGCAGAATCCGATAGAAGCTGAACGGATCCACTTTCGCCTTTTCGCTGTAACGGTTGGACATCAGTATCTGGAAGACGTCGCCGCTACGGATCATCTCTTTGCTTTTGGCGACCATCTCGTGAAATCTTGCCTCATCGAAGGCGAACTCTCCGGCCCGGCTCTCTTCATCGATTTCGATCGGCGCCATCGTCAGGTAGCTGTAGGGCGATTCAATCAGATCGATCAATGCATCGAAGGTCTCATAGGTCGATTCGTCGGAGGTGATGAGGCTCAGTTCGCTCGTTTTGTGGGAGAAGGCCATGACCAGTTTGGGGCGGATCATGTCGAAATCGGGTATATGGTCGCGGTCTTCGAGGGCGTCCATCCACGGTTTGAGGACGGGTTCGAAGACTTTGACCATGTCGTAGCCGATGTAGCCGATGAACCCGTCGAGGAATCCAAGCCCGGTCTCCAGACGTTTTTGCCGGTATTTCTGCTGATCGATTTTGGCATAGTAGCTCTTGAGAAAGGTGAAGGGGTCAACATCGAGCAGGTGTTGCTGGCCGAGTTCGTCGGTATAGGTGGTCTGGTTCTCTTTGTAGACGAGCCGCTCTTTGGCGCCGACGAAGATGAAACTGAAATTGCCTTCCTCGTTGCCTCCGACACTTTCGAAGAGCATCGTGATCTCGTCCTTGTAGTGATCTCTCACCTTGGCATAGAGTGCCGGCGGCGCGAACTGGTCGAACAATATTTTTTTAACGAATATCATGTCACTTCTTGTAGGTGATATAGGCGTTCTGGTTAATCCGCTTCTTGACGAGAGCCAGATCTTTTTTGGCCGCCGATTTGGTGCTGTAGGGACCCACCAGCACCTTTTTGTACTTCTTGCCGCTCTTGACACCTTCGACAATGACATAGTGCAGACCCTCTTTCTCGATGGCGTTCAGAAACTTTTTGTCCGGTGGATACCGGAAGAAGGCGCCCACTTGGATAAAATAGCCGCTTCCTTGACGCGCTCGCTCTTTTTTCACCGTTGGCTGAGGGGTTGCCACACTCTTCTTTTGAACCGGAGCGGCGGCTTTTGGCTCTTCCGCGGGTTTGACGGGAGCAGAGGCCGCCTGTGGCTTCGTTGGTGCGGGTTGCTGTGTCGTTTCGACGGGTGCTGAGGTCTGGGGCTCGCTCTTGAGTTTTTCAATCACCTGATCGATCTTCTTGTTGCCGCTCTTCTCCTCTTCGATGGGAACCTGTTCGAAGAGAGGCTCTTTTTTCTGGCTCTGCTGCACAGTGGCAGGCTCTGGCGGCAATATCACCGACGATTGGGGTTTTTGATCACTCTGCACCAGACTTTTGGTGATCAGTATGATCAGAATGAGCACCAGTAGCAGGATCGCCGCCGCAAGAAGCAGCTTCTTGAGTCCGGACGATCGGTTCGACTTGATGATCAGATCGTCGAGTGTGTCGACGTTCTCTTTTTTCGTTTGATGCTCTTCGATGTGGTTCTCTTCCATGGTGACTCCTTGTGGCTTATGCCGGGCTCGGCGTTACATATGCTTCGACCATGAAGCACCTCGCTCCTTGGCGTAGAGTTTGTAGGGCAGTATGAGTATATTGTACTCTCTTGGCAGATCGGACGTCGGAAACATCCGCCACTCCCTCGGCAGCTTCGTCGCCAGCTTCGACGAGAGGAGGCGGCCGAGCTGATAGGCTTCCTGGTGTGTCGTATGGCCTTTATGGACATACAGATGCAGGTGGCCGGGGGTCTTCGATTCGTATGCGGTGAAGTTGATGAACCCTTCATCACGAAGAAGGAGTTGCGCACGGTGCCAGAAGCGTTCGGGATTGCGCCCGTTGTAGTCGAAGACGATATTCTCGACCTTGTCGAATCGATTGATCAGGTCGTGCGCGACGACGATTTTCCCGTCAGCGTGATCATTCATCACGCTTCGGGTCAGAGGGGCGTCGATGCGCTCGAATTTGTTGTAGAAGGTGCGACCGTTATAGGTGATCTTGTCGACGATGGTGGGTCGTTGGATATAGTAGTGGTCGGTCACCATCTTGATGAGCTGAATATCGACGTTGTACATCCTCTTCCCTAATAAGTCGGTCTGTCGTAGATCACGAAGCGGCGGGCGAGTTCGGTCATCTCTTCGCGGATCTTCGCCTGCTTCTCTTCATTGTGGATGTCGTCGAGGACGTCGCAGATGGCGTTGGCAATGGTTTCAAATTCCGCTTCTTTCATGCCGCGTGCGGTCAGTGCGGGCGATCCGATGCGGATGCCACTGGTCACGAATGGGCTGCGCGTCTCTCCCGGAACCGTGTTCTTGTTGACTGTGATGCCGGCACGGCCGAGCGCGGCGTCGGCATCCTTGCCGCTGAAATCCTTGTTCAGGAAGGAGACGAGCACC
>JAUUDL010000115.1 GCA_030826715.1 Hydrogenimonas sp.
ATGCGCACCGATCGTCATGACGCCGCGAAGATCGATGTTGGGGCACTGCTCTTTGATCTGCAGATAGAGTTCTTCGGCTTCGTCAGGGTCGACGCCGGCTTTGGTCGCTTCGCGGGCGCTGTTGATCTGCATCAGACACTCCATTGTCGTCTCGTGTTCGGCAAGCCTCTTTTGCAGCGCTTCGGCCAACTCGAGCGAATCGAGCGACTGCATCATGAAAGGGTTGAGACGAATGAGTTGATTGATCTTGTTCTTCTGAAGACGTCCGATGAAGTGCCACTCGATCGGCAGATCGTCCAGTGCTTCCTCGCGTTCGGCCAGCGATTGGACTCTGTTTTCTCCGAAAGCGCGTTGCCCCAGGTCGTAAAGAAGCCGGATATTCTCTTCGGTGGTATATTTGCTGACCGCCACCAGTTTGACGATGTGGTGTTCGCTGCGCCTGATGCGCGCCTGTTCGATGCGCCAGATCAGTTCGTCGAGCTTTTTTTGCATTGTGAGTCTATCCATGGGTAATCCTTGCGATGTCGTTATAGATGGTATAGGCCATCAGAGTCAGAAGTATGGCCCATCCTCCCAGCGTGAGCCGGTACATCACCTCTTCGTTGAGCGGTTTTCTGAATATCATCTCATAGAGGGTGAATACGATATGGCCGCCATCGAGCGCGGGGATGGGAAGAAGGTTCAATACACCGAGGTTGACCGATATGAGTGCGGTCAGCACGAAGAGGGCGGCGATGCCGTGCTGCGCGGCATCGGCCGTGATCTGTACGATCGAGATGACGCCGCCCATCTCCTTGGCGGGCACGACGCCTTCGACCATCTTTTCCACGCTGAGCACGATCAGCTTGCTCGCCTGTACCGTCTGCTTCCAGGCATAGGAGAAGGCGTGCAGAGGATCGTATGTGACCGTCACGATGTCGCCGCTGGGTCCGATGCCGACCATACGCCGTTTGACCGTTTCGCCGAATATGTTTTTGGCTTCCAGAGCGCGGGGAGCGACGACGAAAGACCGGATCGTACCGTTGCGGTCCACGACCATCTCCACAGGACCCTCCGATTCACGGATCGCTTCGCTCAGTTCATCCCAGATATGGATGGGGCGTTCGTTGATCTCGATGATCCTGTCACCCGGTTTGAGGCCCACTTCCATTGCCGGAGAGTTTGGCTCGACTACGCCAACGACCGGCTGAAGCGCATTGGCACCCATTAGAGCGACGGCGTAGTAGAGGATAAAAGCGAGCATGAAGTTGAAAAGCGGGCCGCCAAGAAGTATGAGGATGCGCTGCCACGGCGGCTTGACGTTGTAACTGTCGGGATCGTAGCTGATCTTCGTGGGGTCGGTATCGTCCTGCCCCTTCATTTTGACGTATCCGCCCAGAGGAATGGCGCTGAGGGCGTATTCGGTGCCATTCACGACTTTGGAAGCGACCACTTTGCCGAACCCTATGGAGAAGCGCTCCACATGCACGCCGAAAAGCCGCGCCATCAGAAAATGGCCCAGCTCGTGGAAGAAGATAAGAAACGAGAGGACCAGAAGGGAGACGAGAAGACCCATCATTTGCCTCTCATATAGTCACGGACATATTCGTATCCGCTATAAAGCGTGATCGCCACGGCGATCCAGAGCAGGAGCGTGCCTCCTGGCCAATCCATCGTCAGAAAGCCGATCGCGAACATCTGCGATACGGTCTTGACTTTGCCCATCCACGACGCGCTCACGTCGCGCCCTTCGCTGACGATCATCACCCGAAGGCCGGTGATGAAAAATTCGCGGCTGAGGATCAGGAATATGGCGAAAACATCGGCGCGCCCCAGTACGACCAACCCAAGAAAGGCCGCGAGTGTCAGCATCTTGTCGGCGAGCGGGTCGATCACTTTGCCAAGCGCCGTGATCTGGTGGCAGGTCCGCGCGATGTAGCCGTCGAAGAAGTCGGTGACCGAAGCCAGCACGAAGACGAGTGCGGCGAAATAGTCGAGCCAGCTCGTGTGGATGCCCTGCAGGGGCGCGGTGTCGCGATAGGCCAGAAGCCAGAGCAGCAGCGGCGCCATCAGCAGGCGCGAAAAAGCGAGCAGGTTCGGGAGGTTCATCATTGAAAGCTGGTGCCTCCGTCGATGACGATGGTCTGTCCTGTGAGCCATGAGCACTCGTCGGTGCAAAGAAACCAACACATACCGGCGAGATCCCGGGCTTCGCCCATGCGCCCCAGCGGCGATCGCGCCACCACTTCGGCCTTCACCTCTTCGTAGTTGGGGAATTTCTTCAGCGCGTCGGTGTCGATCGGCCCGCCGCTGACGGCGTTGACGCGGATCCCTTTTTCACCAAGTTCCGCCGCCGCGTATTTGACCATCGTTTCGACCGCGGCCTTGTTGGTGCCGTGTCCGGCGTAGTTGGTGGTGTAGACCAGGTTGCCGGTGGAGCTGAGCGAGATGATGCTTCCGCCGCCCACTTTTTCCATCCTTTTGGCCGCTTCCTGCGCACCGATCACAAAGGCCGTCACCGTCGCGGTATAGATATTGCACAGCCCTTTGGGTTTGAGGCGCATGAACGGCCCGAAACCGCCGACGACGGAGCGGCCGGAGATGATGGCGTTGGAGATGAAGTAGTCGACTCTCAGAAAATCTTCATCGATCAGCTTGAAAAGGTCCCGGTAGGTTTCGGGCTCGAGAATGTTGAGCTGATAGGGAATGGCGCGTACACCGTACTTCTCCTTCACATCCTGCGCGATCTTTTCGGCCTCTTCGGCATTCGAGTTGTAGGTGAAGGCGATATTCGCCCCCGCTTTGGCGAAGCGGTAGAGGATCGCTTTTCCGATGCCGCGCGTGGCGCCGCTGATGACGAGGGTTTTACCTTTCATACTTTCACACTGGCTATACTCTTTTTCCAATTCAGACTCCTGCAATTTCATATTTTTTGATCACCTCTTCGATTTTACGCATATGCTCGGCTGTCGGAGGGGTGAGGGGAAGACGGTATTCGAGCGTTTCGATCAGTCCCGCCGCGTACATCGCCGCTTTGATCGGGATGGGATTGCTCTCGATGAAAAGCACCTTGTTGATATCGTAGAGCGCATCGCTGATCGCTTTGGCCGAGGCGAAATCGCCCGCCTGCGCCGAATGGATCAGGTCGGCGATCATGTTGGGCAGAAGGTTCGACGTGACCGAGATGCATCCATTGCCGCCCGTGGCCATGATCGGGTAGTTGATGGCATCGTCACCGCTGACGACGACCAGCAGCGGGCGCTTGGCCTTGAGGTGGATCGTCCGTTCCATCGAACCCGTCGCCTCTTTGATGGCGTAGATGTTGGGGACTTCGTCGAAAAGCCTAAAGACGGTCTCCGGTGCGATATCGAGCGCGGTACGTCCGGGCACATTGTAGAGCATCACCGGAATCTCCACCGCTTTGGCGATCGCCTTGTAGTGCTGGTAGATACCTTCCTGGGTCGGTTTGTTGTAGTAGGGGCAGACCGAAAGGACCGCGTCGGCACCGTGTTTTTGTGCAAATTGCGCCAAATCGATCGCTTCGGCGGTACAGTTGCTTCCGGCACCCGCCACCACTTTGGTGCCGCTCTTTTTGCTGACGGCCACGGCGGTTTCGATGCAGGCTTTGTGCTCGTCGTGCGTCAAAGTCGCGCTTTCGCCTGTCGTGCCGACGGGTACGATGGCATCGATACCTCCTCGAATCTGGCGCTCGATCAGCTTCGCGTACTGCTCGTGGTCCACTTTGCCGTTTTTAAACGGGGTCACAAGTGCGGTCATCGCACCGGTTATGAGTTCTTTCATTGCTTATCACCTTTCCTTAAAATCACTGTGGTCGACTGATTGACATTCAAATATTTCTGTGCGGCATCGCGCACCGCTTCGGGCTTGAGTTTTTCGATGTTCTCTTCGTAATGCAGAAGCGGTTCGATGTCTCCGCGTGCGAGATAGCTTCCGAAAAGATCGGCGACGTTGCTGGAGTTCTCCATGCTGAAGATGAAATCGGCCCGCGTATTGACTTTGACCTTTTTGAGTTCTTCTTCGCTGACACCCTCTTTTTTGATCTTCTCGATCTGCGCCCAGATCTCCTTTTCGACCGATTCGGCCGTAACACCCGGATTGCAGACGGCCAGGAAGAGGAAGAGGCCGGGGTCTTTTTGCTCCATGTTGTAGGCGTAGAGCTGGTTGACCATCTTCTTTTTGTCGACCAGATCTTCGATGAGACGGCTGCTCTTGCCGTGGCTGAGCAATTCGCTCAGTGCCGAAAGCGCGGGTTGGTCGGCATGCTGAAAATTGGGAATGTGAAAAGCGATCGCCACAATTTCGACTTCGTTGTCGCGGTGGATGATGACGCGCTTGGGGCCGTCCTGCTTGGGTTCGACCTGATGGACTTCGGGAATGTCGCAGCAGTTTTTGATGCCAGAAAAGTGCTTTTTCGCCGCCTCGAAAACCGTCTCGGGTTCGATGTCTCCCGCCACGACGATGATGGCGTTTTTGGGCTGATAGTAGGTTTTGTGGAAATTCCTGATGTCTTCGATGCTCCAGTGGAGAATGTCGTTCATGAAGCCGATCGGCGTCCAGTGGTAGGGGTGGTAGAGATAGGCGTTGTTGAAGAGACGGAAATAGAGGTAGCCGACGGGATTGTTGTCGGTCCTCCAGCGACGCTCTTCGGCCACGACCTTGCGTTCGGGCTGGAACTCTTCGTCTTTGAGGCTCAGATTGGCCATCATGTCTGCAAAAAGCGAGAGGGAGGTATCGAGATTTCTGCTGGCGCTCTTGATGAAGTAGTGGGTGTAGTCGAACCCGGTCGAGGCGTTGTCAACCCCGCCGAAGCGCTTGACGATACGGTCGAATTCGCCCGCTTGCATATGTTTGGTCGACTTGAAGTTCATGTGCTCGAGCATGTGGGCGATGCCGCTCTTGCCCATCACTTCGTTGCGGCTTCCAACCTTGTAGAAGATGTCGGTCGTGATGACACCGCTCTCGTTCTTGAGCGGAATGGCCACCACCTCGAGGCCGTTTTTGAGGGTTTTGGTGTAGTGCTTGGGTAATGTGCTGCTTGCCATCAGGGCTCCTGTTAAAATGGTGAATAGTGAACAGTAAACGGTGAACAGTTTGAGAAGTGGTCTCATTTTCGATCGGCTCCTATCGCTTCGTTCACTGTTTTGAAGCCGTCTTTTTCGAGAAGTTTCAGCAAGGTTTCGTTGATGTTTTTGACCAACTCGGGGCCTTTGTAGATCAGGGCGGTATAGACCTGTACGAGATTGGCGCCGGCTCTGATGCGCCGATAGGCCTCAAATCCGCTGTCGATGCCTCCAACGGAGACGAGTGTCGTTTTGCCGTAGAGTTCACTCGCGATGGCATCGAAAATTTCAAAGCTCTTCTCGCGAATGACCCGGCCGCTGATGCCGCCCACTTTCTGTGGATATTTGACCAGTGAGTAGTCGATACTCGTGTTGGTCGCTATAATGCCGTCCGCACCCGCTTCGACGGCTCTGGCACAGAGGGCGACCGCCTGCTCTTTGCTCATGTCGGGTGCGATCTTGAGGAGTATCGGTTTGTCGGTGATCGATTTGGCCATCGAGAAAAGGGTGTCGATGAAAGCTTCGTTCTGCAGGTCGCGAAGGCCCGGCGTGTTGGGCGATGAGATGTTGATGACCAGATAGTCGCAAAGGTCTCTGAAGGCTTTGACGCCGTGCTCGTAATCTTTCAGCGCCTCCCGCTCGGGCGTGGTCTTGTTCTTGCCGATATTGACGCCGATGGGGGTGACATAGGGGTAGCGCTTTTTGAGCCTTATCTGCATCGCGTAGCTGCCTTCGTTGTTGAAACCCATCGCGTTCTGGAGCGCCTCTTCGTCGATATGACGCCAGAGTCTGGGCCTGGGATTGCCCGGCTGGGGACGGGGGGTGACGGTACCCACTTCGGTAAAACCGAAACCCAGCGCCGTCATCGCACGGATCAGTTTGGCGTCTTTGTCGAAACCGGCCGCAAGCCCCACGGGATTGAGAAACTCGCGCCCGAAGAGACGCTGATGCAGGCGTTCATCATCGATAAAATGGCTCTTCACCCACGGATTGAGAAGCTGCGGAACCGATTCGCCGATCTGCAGCATTCCCGTTACGAGATGGTGGGCGTATTCGGGATCGAGCCGAAAAAAGAGAGGTTTGATCTTTTCGTAATCAATCATTCAGTGCATCCAGTCGTTTGAAAATTGGGATCAATTATACTTAAAAAGTCCCTAACCGTGCTTTAAAAGGTGGTTGTAATAGGCTACAAACAGATGGAACTCTCATTGATATTTGATAATATTACCACAGAATGGGTGCTTTTAGGTACAATAATTTCAACAATCCATATCAAAAGAAGGCCCGTTCCATGATCGTCACAGAACGTTTTGCACTTGAGGAAGGTTTCAAAAAGAGGCTTCGCGAACGAAAAGCCGAATTCGGATTCAACGGTTTCGGTGAAGCGGTCTATTACCGTACCTACAGCCGGCGCAAACCCGACGGTTCGCAGGAGCGATGGGCCGATACCGTCATCCGCGTCATCGAAGGGATATTCTCGATCAGAAAACAGCACTACAAAGAGCAGGGGCTCGCCTGGGACGATACCAGATGGCGGCCTTTCGCCGAATCGATGGCCGAGAGCTGTTTTTCGATGCATTGGCTTCCGCCGGGCCGGGGGCTTTGGATCATGGGGACCGAGTATATCTATGAACGGGGAAGTGCCGCACTCTACAACTGCGGTGCGGTCGATACCACCGATCTCGTCGATTCGGCCGACTGGGCGATGGATATGCTTATGAGCGGCGTGGGCGTGGGATTCAACACGGCATGGAAGGGAGGTGCCTCCATCCCGGACAAAAGCGAACCAAAACTCTATGTGGTCGAAGACAGCAAAGAGGGGTGGGTCAGATCGGTCCGTCTGATGCTCGAAAGTTACTGCAGGGGCGGGCCGTTCTACCGATACGATTACTCCAGGATCCGTCCCGCCGGCTCGCCGATCAGAGGTTTCGGCGGCACCGCTTCGGGGCCCAAACCGCTGATCGAACTGCACCAAAGGCTCGAAAAGATCATGGACGACTACTGCCATGAAAAGATCGATACCACCCGTTGCATCGTCGACGTGTTCAACGCCATCGGCGTCTGCGTCGTAGCGGGCAACGTGAGGCGATCAGCCGAAATCGCGCTCGGGTCCCCCCACGACGAAACCTTTCTGCACCTCAAAGATTACGACCGCTTCCCCGACCGCAAGGATATCGGCTGGATCTCCAACAACTCCGTCGTGCTGCATGAACACGAAGATTTCGAAAAACTCCCCGATCTGGCACCGTTGATACGAAAAAATGGCGAGCCGGGCATTCTGAACCTCGTGAACGTGCAGAAATACGGCCGTTTCGGCCAGGAGATCCATGACAGGGCATGGCTCACCAACCCATGCGGAGAGATCGCGCTCGAGAGTCACGAGCTTTGCAATCTGGCCGAAATTTTTCCGACACGGTGCCCATCGCGCGATGCCTTCGACAAAGCGGTCGAATATGCCGCTTTCTATGCCGTGACCGTCTCGCTGCTTCCTACACACCGAAGCGAAACCAACGCCGTCGTTGCGCGCAACCGCCGTACGGGTGTGAGTATTTCCGGTATCGCCGACTGGATCGAAACGATCGGTGTGGCACGTGTGACGAGGATTCTGCGCGACAGCTACAAACGAGTGCGGCGGATCAACGAAAAGCTGGCCAAAGAGTCGGGCATTCCCGTCTCGTTGAAGGTGACGGCGATCAAACCCTCGGGGACTATCAGCCTGCTGGCCGGCACGAGTCCGGGTATGCACTATCCCGTCAGCCGTTACGCCATCCGGCGGCTACGGTCGGGCAACAGCTCGAAGTTGACCCGTTTTCTGATAGAAGCCGGTGTCCCCCACGCCCCCGACGAGTACAGCGAAAACACCACCGTCTTCGAATTTCCGATCGAATACGCCAATCCCCGTTCCCAGAATGAGGTGAGCGCGTGGGAGCAGTTCGCGCTTTTGGCGATGCTGCAAAGAGAGTGGTCGGACAATATGGTCTCTTGTACGATAAGTTTCGATGAAGCGAAAGAGGGCGGGCAGATCGAACATATGCTGGCGATGTTCGCACCCGTCATTAAGTCGGCGTCGATGCTGCCAAGGCTCAAGGGCATCTACGAGCAGATGCCGATCGAGCCGATCGACAAAGAAGGTTACGAAAAAAGGCTCCGACGGATGCCGACGATCGACTGGAGCCGTTTTGCAGGAAGCGACGGCGCGGGCGAGGGGTTTTGTTCGATTCTGGCCTGTAATATCTGAAAGATGGCGTAGCGTGGCGCGTTACCAGTGGCGAACGCGCCCCGTGTCGACATGGACGAAATTGGATTTGGGATAGAAGCCGACTCCGCCGCGTCGCAGATGGAGTGCGGCGTTGCGCAGGTGGGTCAATTCGACGCCCGGGAGTCTGATGTCACTCGCTTTGCCCTCCATGTGGAGGCTGTGCTTGGCGACACCATGGGTATGTTGCCGGAGATAGTCGTTCGTCTTCGGCGAGCGGTAGCCGGATATGATATGAAAAGGACTCTTTTCGGCCCCCAGCCTGCCCTGTAGATCATGCAGAAGATCGAAGAGTCTGAGGTCCATCGGCTTGACGTCGCCGGTCCTGAAATCACGAAGCAACCGGTTGAGTGCGGCGATCTCCTCTTCGACATACGCTCCTTCGCTCCAGAAGAGGGCGCGGACCGATTCGCCTGTATGTATATTGTACAAAGATAGGCGTTTCTCCGAATGGCTGATCGCGCTATTGGCCAGAATGATATTGGGAAAAGCGATGACGGCTGCGGCCGCCGCCCCTTTTTTCAAAAAATTTCTTCGTGTCATATCTGTTTTCATACCTTTAATATCGGCTATTTTTTCTATTATTTTAGCAAAACGGTCCGCGCCGACGCGCCTCGTTGATATTGGTTAACATATTTCATCATCATTTCGTCGTACCCGTAGATATCCGGAACGAAATGGATTATTCCCTCTTCATCGGTAAATGCGGTCATATAGAGAACATAGACGGGTATGCCGCCGGGCAGACCGACCAGCTTCTCCTCGCCGCCCACCAGTTTTTCGGCAATCTTTTTATAGCTCCATTTTCCACTGTTTTGCGGGTCGTAGAGGGCGTGAAAGAGTTCCAGGGGCCGCTCGACACGGATGCATCCCGAACTTCTGGCTCGATACCTGCGGTTGAAAAGATAGTCGTCCGGTGTGTCGTGGATATAGATATCGAAAGGGTTCGGGAACATGAATTTGACGAAACCGAGATAGTTTTTGGGCCCGGGTTTTTGCATGAATACGAAGGGAACATTCTCTTCGTCGTATCGGTTCCAGTCGACACTGCACATATCGATCGAGTCGTTGCCGTCGTTGGTGCGTGTCGCGATGATGCCTACCTTTTGAAGATAATCGAATCGGCCGGCTTTGAGTTTGGGCAGGATATCTTCGGCGACAATCGTTTTGGGCGCGCGCCAGTATGGGTTGAGTACCGAGTAGGTGAGTCGGTCCGAAAGCATCGGTGTCGGACGGCTTTTCCTGCCGACAACCGTTTTCATCGAAAGGACGGGGTTTTCGTTTCGGTAGAGGGTGAGAGTGAACGCCGGGATATTAGCGACGAGAAAATCCTTCTCGTTTCGTGTCAACCACTTCAGACGAACGAGGTTGATCTTGATCGTTCGGATGCGCCGTTGTACAGTGACGTTCATCGCTCGCCTGGTCCTCGGACCGACGATACCGTCTATTTTGAGGCCGTGGCGCGCCTGGAACCGTTTGACGGCTTCGGCAAGAGAAGGACCGAAGGTCATATTGGTATCCGGCACCTCTACATAGTCGCCAGTGACATAGAGGCGTCTTTTGATTGTCGGTACGGCCGAATGGACATCGCCTTCGCGCAACAGCCCTTTGAAAGGAGCGATCCGCGGCCAACCCCCCGCGGCTTCGATCGTTTCGTATTCGGAAAGCGCGTTTTGAAGATGCTTGACGAGAATGTTGTCATCGACCTCGTCGGTGGCATTCTCCTCCAACTGAGCGATGCCGATATGTTCGGGATAGACGGCGACGGGGTCGATATGCCAACTTCGCCATGAATCCCATATATCGGCGTGGAGCGTCTGGGCCGCAAGAAGTACGATCAAAGAGAGCATCAGGGACTTCATGTGATATCGCCCATCCTTATTGCACCCTTTCCCATACCGTCCCCTGCGGGGTATCCATCAGCTGGATGCCCATATCGGACAATTCGTCGCGGATCGCGTCGGCTTTGGCGAAATTTCTGGCTCTTTTGGCTTCGTTGCGCGCCTCGATGAGCGCCTCGATCTGGACGATCTGCTCTTTGCTCATGCCAAGATGGAACCATTCGTAGGCATCCCTGCCTCCAATGCCAAGCAGCGTATCGATCCATGCGATGGTCCCAATGGCCGAAGCCTTGAAGCCCTTGTCTTTGGGTGTCGCATCGAGGTGTTCGTTGGCTTTGGCGATGAATTCGTCGATGGCCGCCAAGGCTCTCGAGATATTCAAATCATCCCTGAGCGCGTCGAGAATCTCTTTTTGCCAATGTTTTTCGGGCGTACCGCACTTGCTGCCGTAGAGGCGCTTCTTGAGGCGGTAAAGCTTGTCGAGTCGCTTTTTGGAAGCGAGCAGATCCTCTTCGTTGAAATTGAAGTTGGCGCGGTAGTGGGTGCCGAGCAGATAGAAGCGCAATATTTCGCCGTCGTAGTGGTCCAGCGCATCCTTGACGAAGAAACTGTTGCCCAGACTCTTGCTCATCTTTTCGCCGTCGATGTTCACGAATCCGTTATGCATCCAATATTTGGCCAGCTTTTTATGCGTCGCGCATCGTGTCTGGGCCGCTTCGTTTTCGTGGTGCGGGAAAAAGAGGTCCGCGCCGCCGCCGTGAATGTCGATTTCGTACGCTTTGTCCTTGTAGGCGAGGTAGCGGTCGATCATCGCCGAACATTCGATATGCCAGCCCGGGCGGCCCCTGCCAAACGGCGCATCGTAGCAGACATCCTGCACCTTGCACGCTTTCCAGAGCGCGAAATCGCGCGGATGGCGTTTGCCCTCTTCGTGCGAGATTCTCGCCTGCGTATCCTCCTCTTCACCGCAGCGGTGCGAGAGAGAGCAGTATTGCCTGTCTTTGGAGGTGTCGAACCAGACCGTACCGTCCTCGCTTCTGTAGGCGCATCCGTTGTCGAGGAGTTTTTGCACCATATCAACGATGGCTTCGAGCGCTTCGGTGGCGCGGGGGGAGATGTCGGCGTCGAGCACCCCGAGAGCGTGCATGTCCCGCAGGTAGTGCTCGGTATATTTTTTGGTGATCGCCTCGATCGGCTCACCCGTTTCGAGCGATTTTTTGATGATCTTGTCGTCGATATCGGTGAAGTTGCGTGCGAATGTCACCTTGTAGCCGAGCGCCATGAGTGTGCGCCGCAGCAGATCGAAGGCGATGGCGCTACGGGCATGGCCGAGATGGGCGTCGTCGTAGACGGTGGGACCGCAAACATAGATGCGCGCCTCGTTGTCCGATACCGGAACGAAAGGGACCTTTTTCTTCAAAACCGAATCATAGATAACCATACAACAACCTCTTGAGCCCCCAGCTTACGACTGCACAGAGCAGGATGAACACGAATGCCGGGAGTATCTGTTTTGCGCGCATTATATCCAAAAAGAGTTCGCGTCCGACCGCTTTGAGGGTCCAAAAAAGGAGTGTCCAACCGCTGATGCTGGAGGCAAGCGCCAGACCGGGCGCGGCCATCGGACCGATGAGAATCAACGAGAAAACGATGTTCACGCCCAGCGATTTCGCCGCGATCTTCGCCGCTTCGCCCTGGCGATGGCGGGCGTAGAGCCAGAGCGAGAAGAGCTTTGAGATCCCGAAAGGCAGGAGGCCGGCGATATACATCCGAAGCACGGTGGCGGTCTGGATGCGGTCATGGGCGTCAAACGCCCCCCGTTCGAAAAGCAGGGCCACGATTCCGTCGGAGAGTATCAGCGCGATGGCGCTCGCACCGCCCAGCAGTGCCACCAGCAGCCAGAAGACGCGACGGGTCTGCTCTATCGCCTCTTTTTCCCTCTCGTGCTTGAGATGCTTGCTGATCGTGGGAAAGAGGGCGGTGGAGGCGGCGGTGGCGAAAAGCGCGAGCGGAAGCTGGAAGAGACGGTTGGCGTAGAAGAGATAGCTGATCGAACCGCTCACGAGAAAGGAGGCGAGCCAGGTATCGATGAAAGAGGAGAGCTGGGCCGTCGAGTTGCCCAGAACCGATGGGAAAAAGGCACGGCTGAAGCGGTGAATGTCGTCACTCACGGCCTCCTTTTTCTTTCTTATGTAGTACAACCCGCCAACGAGCAGACGGTCGAGTTTCATGGTGCGGACTCTCCACAGATGGGCGACGAGCTGGAGCGCACCGCCAACGAGGACTGCCCAGCTGAGCGCATAGACGATACGATCGGGCTCGTCGTGGCGAAAGAGCAGCAGGGCCGTGATCATCGAGACATTGAGCAGGGCCGTCGCGAAAGCGGTGGTCGCGAAGTGCTCGCGAAACTGCAGCAGTGCCGAAAGAAAGGTGACCAGAAAGATCAAATCGAGATAATAGAAATTGATCGCCACCAAAGGGGCGGCCGCGCGAACGGCTTCGTCGGAAAAGCCGATGGCGATGAAACGGGTCACGGGCTCCGCAAAAAGTGTCACCACCAGTGACGCCGCCATCAGAAAAAGAAAAAAGCGCATCAATATCACGACGGCGAAGACGCTTCGATGGCGCGACGCGATGAACGTGGGCATGAAGCTCTGTACGAACGCGCCTTCGGCGAACATGCGGCGAAAGAGGTTCGGGAGTTTGAAGGCGACGAAAAAGATATCCGAATAGATGTTGGCCCCCAGCACCGACGCCATCAGCAGATCCCTGATGAAACCGAAAATCCGGGATGTCAGGATACCCGCACTTGTGGTGAAAATGGAGCCTATTCGCATACGTCTCTCCCTTTTTCATACGACATTTTTTGCAACTTCTATCGATTGATGCGATTTTAACGATAAATATATTAAAATAGTAACATTTTACTTTACCGAAAGCGGGCCTATGGGGTTTTTCAAGAAAGTTTTTCAAAAAAAGAAGAAAAAAGAGGACAGATCGGACTCGACGAAGAAATCATCCGGTTTCTCACCGGTGGTGGTACGCACCGAAGATGTGCCGAAAACTGTTCACGAGACGGCACAACGTCACGACATTTCCGCCGCTTCGCTCGATATCCGTCTGATCAGCTTACAGACTCTGATCAAAACGGACGAAGCGGAGAGTGACTGGGTCGAGGTCGAAAGTGATGACTGGGAGAAGTTCAACAAGCCGGAAATGCTGCTGACCCCGAACTTCGGAATCAAGCAACTCTATGAAATCGAAATAGTCAAATATAAAGAAGAGCCCTGGGAGTCTGATCTGCAACTGCATATCGCAACCAACAAAGAGAAAAACAGAATCGCCTGCACGATCAAATCGGGCTCCATCATACGAAACAGCGACGACATCGATACCAAGATAGCCCATCTGATCCAAAGCAAACTTCTCAAGTCACGCATGTTGATCGGTCTGTGGGATCTCGATTTCATGGAGAATATCAGGGAGCTGACGGCCAAAGCGAAGGTGCAGGGCCAGTATATCGTCCCCAAAGATGTGACGTTCGATGTGGCAGTATGCTACCCCTCCCAGCCGCCCATCGACGACGACATTGTCTACCATTACAAAAAAGAGGCCGAAGCGGTTTCGGAAAACGGCCGCATCGATCACGCCAAACGCGGTTTCATCCAGGCGGTCGAAAAAGGGGATGTCGTGATCGAATACATCAAACCCAAACACGGAAAACCGGGCCGAAACTGTCAGGGGCAATATATTCCCGTCGAAAAGCCGAAAGAGACCCACCGTCCGGAATTCAAGGTGACCGACGCCATCGAAGTGATCGAAGACGACGACCGCATCCTCTACCGGGCGACCAGGGGCGGTTACGTGGTCTTCAAGGAGAATAGCTACGACATTCAGGACGAGATGGAACTCGAAGAGGTGAGCTTCAAGAAGACCGGTTCGATCGACGCGGGTGTCGAAACCGAAGTGAAGCTTCACGTCAACGAAACCGATTTCATGAAAGATGCCATCGGTACCGGCGTGGAGGTGGAAGCGACGGAAGTGAAGGTGGAGGGCAACGTTGGTGCATCGGCCCTTGTCAAAGCCGAGGATGTCGTCGTCGGCGGTATGACGCACCAAAGCAGCCGCATCTATGCGAAAACGGCACGCATCAACGTCCACCGAGGTTTTCTCAAATGCCTGGAAAGGGCGGAGATTTCACGCCTGGAAGGGGGCATTGTCGAAGCGAAAGAGGCGGCCATATCCCAGGTCGTCGGCGGCGAAGTGAAGGCGATGAAGATCGAAGCGGGCATCCTTGCCGCCAATGCCAGGCTTTTTGGCGTCACCGAGATCACGATCGACAAGATGGTTGGCGAGAACAACAAAATCGTGATCGACCCCTCTGAAATCGACGCCTACCACGATGAGATAACATCGCTTGAAAAAGAGATCGAAGCAATCGAGAAAAATATCGAAAAGATCGATACCGAGCTCGAACTCAAAAATCAGATCCGCCAGAAGAGCGAATCGGCGGTAGCGACACTCAAAAAGAGAATCGTCCAGGATATCAAGAAAGGGATCAAGCCGAAACCGGCATTTGTCGCGAAGGTGAAACAGTTCCAAAAACTTGTCGAAACGATCGAAGGAATCGAAAAAAAACGCCGGGAGGCCGAAGAGAGTCTCCAGGCATCAAAAGCCAGACTGCTCGCCTATCAGGAGATGATACTGCATGCAAAAATCGTTAACCGCGGCGAATGGAAAGAGTACACGACGATCGAATTTCATCTGCTCTATCCGCAGATGAAACTGGAATTCACGCCAACACCAGGGGTTAAAAACCAGATGGTCTATCTGAAAAAATCGGGTGAAAGTGAAGAGGGCGAGCCCATCTACGAAGTCGCCGTCAAGGAGGCGGAGGCATGATCGTCGGCATCACGGGACGCATCGAAAAGAAAGATCCCACCCATCTGCACATTCTGACCGCTTCGGGACTGATCTACGAAGTCTTCGTGTCGCTTCATTGCAGCGCGGCGATCAAGAGCGACGAGGTGAAACTGCATATCACCCACATCATCAGGGAAGATGCACAGCAGCTCTTCGGATTTCTCGACATCAACGAAAAGCGGATGTTCGATACGCTCATCAAGATCAACGGCGTCGGGCCCAAGGTGGCGATGGCGATCTGTTCGACCTTCACCCCCCAGACATTCGCCCAGGTGGTCGAAGCCAAAGATGTGGGGATGCTCAAGCGGGTGCCGGGTATCGGACCCAAAAGTGCGAGCCGGATTCTCGTCGAACTTGGCGGCTTTTCACTCGAGCTCGCCGGCGAGAGCAATCCCGCCAGCCGTGCGCACAACGAAGCGGCGATGGCGCTCGAGAGCCTCGGTTTCAAAAAAGAGCAGATCACCAAAACATTGGCGCAGTGTAAAAGCGGTGATACCGAAAGCCTCATCAAAGAGGCTTTGAAAAAGTTGAGCAAATGATAAAAATTTACAACAGGATGAAACGACCATGACTATAGCCATACTCTTCGGCGGCGCGAGCTACGAACACGAAATCAGCATCGTCAGTGCGATCGCACTGAAAAAAGTGATGAAAAAGAGTCCGGTCTTCATATTTCTCGACGCAGAGGGACATTTCTATCACATTCCGTCCGATCAGATGAGATCCGACCACTTCAGTTCCGGCGACTACAAAAAGAACGACGCTTTGCATCTGACACGCGGCGGTTTCGAAAAGAGGGGACTTTTCAAACCCAAAAAGTTCGAAGGTTTCGACGTGGTGCTCAACCTCGTCCACGGCGGGCAGGGTGAAGACGGCACGATCGCCGCACTCCTGGATTTTTACGGTATCCATTACATCGGTCCGCGCAAGGAGGCCTCCGTCATCAGTTACAACAAATGGCTAACCAAACTTTACGCCGAGGGCATCGGGATCGAAACGGTGGAGTACCAGCTTCTTCGAATCGACGACGAAAGAAAGCTCGACTTCGGCTACCCCGTCATTGTCAAGCCGCTGCGGCTTGGCAGTTCGATCGGCGTGAGCATCGTCAAAAAAGAGGAGGATCTCGACTTCGCCCTCGATGTCGCGTTCGAATTCGACGACGAAGTGCTGATCGAACCGTTCATCGAAGGGATCGAAGAGTACAACGTAGCCGGCTGCCGTGTCGGCGGCGAGTGGGTATTCGGCCGTGTAGAGAAACCGAAAAAGAAAGAATTTCTCGATTTCGAGCAGAAGTACCTCGATTTCGCCAGAACCGAAAGCGTGCAGGAAGCCGACATTCCCGCTTCGCTCGAATCGGATCTCAAAGATGAATTCAAGAAGGTATACGGCACCGCGTTCGAGGGAGCGCTGATCCGCTGTGATTTCTTTTTTGCCAGCGGCGAGATACTGCTCAACGAGATCAATCCGATCCCGGGTTCCATGGCGAACTATCTTTTCGACGATTTCGATAACGTGCTGGATCGTTTGGCGTCGCATCAGCCCAAAGTACGACGCATCCGTCCCGACTACGCCTACATCCACAAAGTGCAATCGGCCAAAGGGCCGAAAGTTGGGTAGATGAAGAAGTTTCTCGCCACCTACCTGCCGTACTACGCCGCCTACAAAGGCAAAGTAATAATGGCGATCGTCGGAATGGTCCTCGCTTCCGCCGCCACGGCCGCCATCGCCTACATGGTCAAACCGCTGATGGACAGGATCTTCGTCGAACACGACGTGAAGATGCTCTACATCCTGCCGGCGTTCATCATCCTCGCCTTCGTCGGCAAGGGGTTGGGAACCTTCATGCAGGCCTACGCGCTCAGCTTCATCGGACAGGATATCATCCGAAAACTGCGCGACAGAATGCTGGGGCACATGATGCACCTGGATATGGACTTTCATTTCCGCTTCCACAGCGGCGAGCTGATCAGCCGCATCAGCAACGACATTCTGCGGGTGCAGAATGCGATCTCTTCGGATATCGCCATTTTGCTTAGGGAGTTCGTCACCGTCGTCGCGCTCCTTGGCGTCGTCATCTATCAAAGCCCCACGCTCGCACTCTACTCGCTCATCATCATTCCACTGGCCATCTATCCGGTCGAGACGATCTCCAGAAAGATCAAAAAGCTCTCCCACCGCTCGCAGGAGCAAAATTCCGAGCTTCTTTCGACACTTTCGGAAATTTTCGCCAATTACGAAATGATCAAATCCTACAACGCCCAGGATTTCGAACTCTCCAATTTCAAGAAGCGCAACTTCGACTTCTTTACTACAAACATCAAGACCGTCAAGGTCCAGCTGATGCTCGTGCCCATTCTCGAGCTCGTCGCCGCCGCAGCGATCACCGCCGTCATCGTCATCGGCGGGCGGGAGGTGCTCATCACCAAAGAGCTGACCACCGGCGAGTTCTTCTCTTTTCTTACCGCGCTCTCGCTGCTGATCGACCCGCTCAGGCGCATCTCGACGGCGTATAGCCATCTGCAGGATGCCGTGGCCGCCAACGAACGGATCGAACAGATTCTGCATTACAAGCCGATGATTGTCAGCGGTACAAAAAAGATCGACCATGTCGATGCGATCGAATTCGAACATGTCACGCTCCGATACGGCGACACGATCGCCCTCGAAGATATCTCGCTGCAGGCGAGAAAGGGTGAAGTGATCGGCCTCGTCGGCGATAGCGGCGGCGGAAAGAGTTCGATGGTCAATCTGATTTTGCGCTTCTACGACCCCGCCGAAGGGGTCGTGAAGATCAACGGCATCGACGCCCGCGATATCGACGTCACCACACTGCGCGACCGTATCGCCATCGTCACTCAGCGCATCTACATCAGCAACGACACGATCGCCGCCAATGTCGCTTACGGCGTCGAACCGGACGAAGCAAAAGTGATCGAAGCGCTCAAAAAGGCCAATCTGTGGGATTTCGTCTCTGAACTTCCCGAAGGGGTTCTTACGGTTCTGAGCGAAGGGGGCACGAACCTCTCGGGTGGCCAGCGCCAGCGTATCGCGATCGCGCGGGCTCTGTACAAAAACCCCGATATACTGATCCTCGACGAAGCGACCAGCGCGCTCGACAACAAGAGTGAAGCCGCCATCATCGAGACGATCTACCGGCTCAAAAGCGATCTCATCGTCTTCATGATCGCCCACCGTCTGACGACGATCGAAAGAGCCGACAAGATCCTGGTTTTCGAGCACGGCCATATCGTCTGCCAGGGGAGCAAGGCGGAACTTTCGAAAAATTGCGACACATTCAGAAAACTCTACCATATGGCAGGTGAAGCATGAGCCGGGACAAAAGCGTCAAATACGAGACCCTCTGGGACAAGATCAAAGTGTGGTTCGTTTCGATGATCATCGAGCACAACTTCACCAACATCTTCCGCCTCAATCTGCATAAAGTGAACGACAAACTCTATAGGTCGAGCCAGCCGACGCCCTGGCAGCTCAAAAAAATCGTCAAAGAGAAGGGGATCAAAACCGTCATCAACCTCCGGGGCACCCATCCGCAGAGCCCGGTCTACATGCTCGAAAGAAAGACCTGCGAAGAGCTCGGAATCAAGATGATCGATGTGGAGGTCTATTCAAGACAGCTTCCCGAAAGAGAGAAGCTCGAGATGATGGCCAAAGCCTTCGAAGAGGCCGAATACCCCGCACTGATGCACTGCAAAGCGGGAGCCGATCGTACGGGCCTGGCTGCCACCTTCTACCTCTACTACAAAGAGAGCGTGCCGCTCGAAAAGATCGACCAGCTCAAATTCGTCCCCTACGGCCATATCAAGAGCTCCAACGCGGGCATTATCGACTACTATTTCGAGGAATTCGCCAAATACAAAAAAGAGCATCCCGATGCCGACATCTTCGAGTGGACCGAAAAACTGCCGCGC
The DNA here is from genome assembly GCA_030826715.1 of Hydrogenimonas sp. Lineage (GTDB taxonomy): Bacteria > Campylobacterota > Campylobacteria > Campylobacterales > Hydrogenimonadaceae > Hydrogenimonas. The sequence goes on from JAUUDL010000115.1 coordinate 19,010, forward strand.
CAGGAAGTAGAGAAAGCTTTCAGGGAGCAAAAGGAGAGTTTCCTCTCCGATTTCGTCAACAACGTTCTGCTCAGAAGGGAGTAGCATGGCCGTCAAACCCGTCGAATACAGAGGTGACACTTTTCGGATCGCCTACGACATCAAAAATCCCAATGGCGAAAAAACGATCGTATTCCTTCATGGATGGGGAAGCAACAAAGAGCTGATGGCGCAGGCATTTTCGCATGCGCTGCCGCATTGGCGCCATATCTATCTCGATCTGCCCGGTTTCGGAAAGAGCGACAACGACGCAGTACTCACCACCGCCGACTATGCCGCGATCGTTTCGGAATTCCTCGATGCTATCAACACGCGCGCGAACGTGGCCGTGGGGCACTCGTTTGGCGGCAAAGTCGCCACGCTGCTGATGCCCGATGCGCTCATACTGCTTTCAAGTGCCGGGATCGTCATGCCAAAACCGTGGAAAGTGCGGTTGAAGATAGCACTCTACAAAGCGCTCAAGCCTTTCGCACCCGATGCGATCAGAAATCTCTTCGTCTCGGCCGATGCCGCCGGCATGCCGCCAAACATGTACGAAACCTTCAAAAAGGTCGTCGACGAAGATTTCAGCCACACCTTCGAATCTTTCCGTTCTCCCGCGCTTCTTTGCTGGGGAAAAAATGATACCGCCACACCGCTGGAAGCCGGCGAGAAGATCGCCTCGTTGATGCCCAACGCGACGCTGAAAGTTTTCGAAGGTGACCACTACTTCTTTCTGCACAACAGTGCGCCCGTGATCAAATCGATGGAGGATTTTCTTGAAAAGATATAGATGTATCGTCAAAGGGAAGGTGCAGGGAGTTTGGTACCGTAAATATGTCTCCGACATGGCGAAGAAGGCCGGATTCAAAGGATATGTCAGAAATCTTCCCGACGGAACCGTCGAAGCCGTCGCCGATGTCGAAGAATCCGACCTGCCGGCATTCGAAGCGATTTTGTTCAAAGGCTCACCCCTCTCGATCGTGACCGACGTCTCCTGCGAGGAGATTCCTTTTGAAAAACCCTACACCACATTCGAGGTGATACGATGATATGGTTTCAGCTCTTTTCACATATCCTGCTCGTGATGGCACTTGGTTGGTACCTGGCGACCAATCTGCAGTGGTACAGTTACAAAATCGAGCGTGTCGTTTTGCACCACACCAACTACGTATGGCATCTGATCTACTTTCTGATCCCGCTTTTTGCCTACTACTTCACAGGTCTTTATTACTGGATCTATTTCTATTTCGCCTATCTGCCATCGTTGTGGCTATGGCACAGGAGGCTCGACAGGAAATTGGTACTCACAGGTCGCATCAAACGCTTTTTCGCACTTCTTCTGGCGCTGACACTCTTTCAGGACATTCTTTGTATGGCCAAAGAGGCGTGCGAAGTTTTCGGTGTCATCCTGCCGCTCACATTTGCGGTGGCCGGTTCGATGATGATCGAAAAGGTGCTCTTCCACGGCTTTAAAGTGCAGTCGAAAAATAAACTTAACAATATGCCCGATCTCATTGTCGTCGGCGTCACGGCCAGCTATGGAAAGACCAGCATCAAAAATTTTATCGCCCAGATCGTCGGGCATGAAAAAAAGGTCTACGCCACGCCGCGCAGCGTCAATACGCTCGGCGGCGTGATGAAGGATATCAACGAATCGCTTCCTGAGGATACGGAAGTCTATATCGTCGAGATGGGGGCCCGGGGGCCCGGTGATATCGCCGAAATCACCCATTTCGTGCAACCGCATTTCGCCGTCGTCGGCGTCATCGGACCGCAGCATATCGAATATTTCAAAACACTGGGGCGCATTCGCGACACCAAGATGGAGATACTGCAGAGCGATCGCCTGCGGCACGCGTGGGTCCACACCTCCGCCAATGTCAAACCCGATGAGAAGGTGACGGTTTTTGGTGACGAAATTGAAAATATCCGTGCGACGCTGGATGGCGTCGACTTCGATCTATCACTCGAGAAAGAAAAAGTGCATATGCATATCCCGATCCTCGGCACATTCAACGCCATCAACGTCACAGCTGCGCTCTACGTAGCCGATGCGCTCGGTATCCCTTACGAAAAAGGAGCCAAATATGCCGAAAAACTGACCCCTGTCGAACATCGCCTGCAGCGAATCGATGCCGGAGGAAAGATCATCCTCGACGACAGTTTCAACGGCAATATCGACGGCATGCTTGCATCGTTCGAACTGGCGTCGCAATACAATGGCCGAAAAGTGGTGATCACGCCCGGACTTGTCGAAAGCGACGAGACGATGAATGAGAAGATTGCCGAAAAAGCCAATGAAATCTTCGATCTCGTCATTGTCACCGGACGCCTCAACAGAGCGGTTTTCGAAAAGATCGTCGACAATTCAAAGCTCCACATTCTCGATGACAAAAGCAAAATGGAGCAGACACTTGCCGAACTGACACGCCCAGGCGATCTGATACTTTTCGCCAACGACGCCCCCAATTTCATATAAGTAAAGAATAACAATGAAACAGACGACCATTACATGCCCCAACTGTGGAACAGAAATCGATATAAGCCAGAGTCTCTACGTCAAGCTCGAGCAGCAGGCCAAGGCGAAACTGCAAAAAGAGGTGGCCGAGCATAGGGCCAAGTACAAAGAGGCGATGGAGGCGATCAAAGCCAAGGAAGAGGCGATCAAAGAGCAGGAGGCGCGTTTTGTCAAAGAGCTCGAGAAGGCGACCGAAGAGAGGGTCGAAGCGAAGCTGAAAGCGGAACGCAAAGCCCTCGAAGCGTCACTTAAAGAGAAAATTACCGAAGAGCAGAAAGAGCGGATCGAGATGCTCAACAAGGAGTTGGCCCAAAAGAGTGAACAGGTCAAGGAGCTCAACCGTGCCCAGGCACAGATCGAACAGCTCAAACGGGCGATGAGCGAAGCGGAGGAGAAAGCGAGGCTCGAAGCCGAAAAACGGCTGAATGAACAGCTGAATATCGAGCGGGAAAAGATCCAGAAGAGTCTGAGTGAACAGAGCGAACTGAAGCTCAGGGAGAAAGAGAAGCAGCTCGAACAGCTCAAACACCAGCTCGAGGAGGCCAAGCGCAAGGCCGAGCAGGGCAGCCAGCAGATGCAGGGAGAGGTGCAGGAGCTGGCGATCGAAGAGTGGCTCGCTTCCCATTTTCCGTTCGATACGATCGAAGAGATCAAAAAGGGGGCCAGAGGTGCCGACTGCCTGCAGATCGTCAATACGCGTGAGATGCAAAACTGCGGTACCATCTACTACGAAAGCAAGAGAACCAAAGATTTTCAGAAAAGCTGGATCGAAAAGTTCAAAGCCGATATCAGGGAAAAGGGTGCCGATATCGGTGTCCTGGTGACCGAAGTATTGCCGAAAGATCTCGAAAGAATGGGACTCGTCGAGGGTATCTGGGTCTGCACTTACGAAGAGTTCAAAGCACTTTCAGCCATTCTGCGAGAGCAGGTAGTGCGCCTGGCCCACGCGACGAGCGCAGAGGAGAACAGAAGCGACAAGATGGGGCTGCTCTACAACTACCTCACATCCAACGAATTCAGGATGCAGATCGAAGCGATCGTCGAAGGATTCACCCAGATGCAAAACGATCTCGATGCCGAGAAGAGGGCGATGGCACGTATATGGAAGCAAAGAGAGAAACAGATCACCAAAGTACTCGAAAACACGACGGCACTTTACGGCTCCATCCGCGGCATCGCCGGCAACGCCGTCGGCCATGTGAAAGCGCTCGAGCTCCCTTATACCGAAGATGACGAAGCGGAGGATGAATCATGACGATGAAAGAATCACTATGGCTGAAACTCTCCTACTGGATCGACGAATTGAGCAAATGGGCCGGGGCACTCGGGGCACTGGCTTCGATCGCGCTGGCGCTTCTGATCGTCTACGACGCGTCGATGCGCTACATTTTCCATGAAGGGTCGGTGGCGCTGCAGGAGCTCGAGTGGCATCTTTTCGACATTCTCTTTCTGCTGGGTCTCTCCTATGCCCTCAAACACGACAAGCATGTGCGTGTCGACATCCTCTATACCCGTTTTTCTCCAAGGATGAAAGAGTATGTGAAGATCGTTTCGATGATCTTTTTCGTCATACCGCTTGGGGTGCTGATCGTCTGGTTCAGCTGGGATTTCGTGGCCCAGAGTTTCGCGCAGCATGAAATGAGCCCCGATCCCGGCGGGCTCTGCTGCCGCTATGTCATCAAATCGTTCATCATCGTGGCGTTCGTGCTACTCGTACTGCAGGCGGTGAGTGAAACGATCAAGAGTCTCTATCGTTCGGGAGCGATGAAATGATCGGCATGTTGATGTTTCTGGCGGCTCTGGTTTTCTTGTTGATGGGCATACCCGTCGCCTTCGCCTTTGGCGGTGTCGCGATACTTTTTGCAATTCTCTTCCCGTGGGATGTGGGTCTTCAGGTCTTCGAGCTCCTTCCTTTTAGAATCTACGGCATCATGCAGAATTTTACGCTGATGGCGGTGCCGCTTTTTATCTTCATGGGGCTGGTGCTCGAAAAGTCGAAGATGGCCGAAGAGCTTTTGGAATCGATGGGAAAGCTCTTTGGGCCTGTACGCGGCGGTCTGGCCATTTCTACGGTTCTGGTGGGTGCGATTCTGGCGGCGAGTACGGGCATCGTCGGGGCGAGTGTCGTGATGATGGGACTTATCACGCTGCCTATCATGCTCAAGCACCGCTACAGCCCGGAGCTTGCATGCGGCACCATCGTCGCCAGCGGTACGCTCGGACAGATCATCCCACCTTCGGTCGTACTGATCGTACTGGGCGACGTAATGTACGTCAGCGTCGGCGATCTCTTCAAAGCGGCGGTGATGCCGGGCCTCGTGCTGACGTCGCTCTATATACTCTATATTCTCATACTTTCGTGGCTCAAACCCGAAGTCGGGCCCGCGATGGAGCGTGAAAATATTCCCTATGGAAAACTTTTTCGCAAAGCCTTCAAGGCGATCGTCCCACCTCTGCTTCTGATCGTAGCGGTACTCGGATCGATTTTTGCGGGAATCGCCAGCCCGACCGAATCGGCGGCCGTAGGCGTGGTGGGTGCGATACTTTTGAGCGTGGCTAAAAAGACATTCAGATGGGAGACACTCCGGTATGCAGCACTCGAGACGGTCAAACTGAGTGCGATGATCTTCATGATCCTCATAGGGGCCACCGCTTTCAGCCTCGTCTTCAACGCTTTCGACGGCGGTGATTTCGTTCACACCTTCTTTACCGAAGAGTTAGGCGGCAAATGGACCTTCATTTTCGTGACGATGGCGGTCATCTTCGTGCTTGGTTTCTTCGTCGATTTCATTGAAATCTCTTTCATCGTCGTTCCGATTCTCGTTCCCATCGCTGCGAGTTTCGGCATCGATCCCATATGGTTTGCGATACTCATCGCGATGAACCTGCAGGCGTCCTTCCTGACGCCGCCATTCGGTTTCGCGCTCTTTTATCTCAAAGGGGCGGCCGGTGAGAGAGTGACGACCGGGCAGATCTACAAAGGCGTCATACCTTTCATTCTGCTGCAGTTGACCGCACTTGGCATTGTCATGCTCTGGCCTCAGATCATCTACTGGCTCAAATAGCCCGTTCTCATGGAGTGGTCTCTTTTTTTGTTTTCTCCAGATGTTTGAACTTTTCGATCTCCTTCGCCCCTTTCTGAGGGGTTTCGCAGGTTCGATAACATGAACGGCCTTTGCTGACATCGTTGATGACCCAGGCACTCGCGACGATCATGAAGAGTACGAAACCGCCAAGTATCGCTGTGACAAGTACGATATTCTTATATTGTCCCCCAATCATGATAACCTCCTTTCTTACATTATTAATAATTCTTATTTAATAATCCCTTTGGTATTGAATGTAGTGTATAATTTTCCATCAAGGAGAGAATGCGATGGATTATATCTATGCCCCATGGAGAACCGCCTATATCACAGGACGGGAGGAAGAGAAGATCGAAGGTTGTGTCTTCTGTCACATCAGCGAACATGCCGAACTCGACGAAAAACATCATGTCCTTTTCAGAGATGAGGACTGTTTTGTCGTGATGAACCGATACCCCTACACCCCCGGCCATTTCATGGTCATCCCCCATCGCCACACCGATGCGCTCGAAAGCCTGGATCCAAAAGTCTGGCTGCGAATGAGCGCGCTGGCACAACGGGGCGTGGCGATGCTCAAAGAGGGCTTCGGTGCCGAAGGTGTGAATTTGGGGATGAATCTCGGCGCGGCTGCCGGAGCAGGTATCGCCGAGCATATCCACCTACATCTGGTCCCCAGGTTCTCACGCGACACCAATTTCATCACCACCATCGGACATGCCCGTGTCTACAGCACCGATTTTCAAAAAATCTATGAAAAACTCAAAGCAATGACTCCGAACTATATGACATGATTATAAATTGCACACTCCCTGCACATTGGATCGCTATAACTGATATAATGAAATAAAAGGAGATCCGATGGCGAAAAAGGGATTTACGGTCACAGACCATCGAAGCGGCAAAAGTTACGACTATCCTACCGTCGAAAGCAGCAGAGGTCCAAAAGGGGTCGATTTCCGATCCTTTTATAAAGATACGGGCTGTTTCAGTTACGATCCCGGATTCACCTCCACGGCCAGCTGCAAATCCTCCATCACCTTCATCGACGGCGAAAAAGGGGAATTGCGTTACCGTGGTACTCCCATAGAAAAGCTCGCCACGGAACACTCCTATCTCGAAACCTGTTTTCTCCTGCGGGTCGGGCGTCTTCCCAGCGAGGAAGAGCTGAATCATTACGATCTCGAACTTCGCCACAGAAGTTTTATCCACGAGGGTTTGCGCAATCTTTTCGACGCGTTCCCGCAAGAGGCCCACCCGATGTCTACTCTCTCTTCGGCAGTAGCGGCCCTGTCATCGTTCTATTACGAGCATCTGGAAATGAATACCGAAGAGGAGTATCGGGAGATGGCACGCAGGATCGTCGCCAAGATGCCGACGCTTGCGGCGTTTGCGTACCGCTATTCCAAGGGAATCCCCTTCATCTATCCCGATATCGAACGCAGTTTTACAGAAAATTTTCTCTATATGATGCGTGCCTATCCGGGTGGTAAAATGCATATCGATCCTGAGGGGGAGAGGCTCATCAAACCGATCGAAGTCAAAGCGCTCGATACCATATTCACCCTCCATGCCGATCATGAGCAGAATGCCTCGACGACGGTGGTCCGAAGCGTCGCATCGACGGGTGCGCATCCTTATGTCGCCATATCAGCGGGAATCTCGGCCCTGTGGGGCAGAGCGCACGGCGGTGCCAACGAGTCGGTCATCGAACAGCTGAAAATGATCGGGAGTGTGGAGAATGTCGATGCTTTCATCGCGAAGGCGAAGGACCCCGACGATCCGTTCCGTTTGATGGGGTTCGGCCACCGGGTCTACAAAAATTTCGATCCGAGAGCCAAAATACTCAAATCGCTCCAAGACCAGCTCAAAGAGGAGCTCGATATGGACAACAACCTCATGCGTATCGCCGCACGTATCGAAGAGATCGCGTTGAGCGACGACTACTTCGTCAGCCGAAAGCTCTATCCCAATATCGACTTCTACAGTGGTGTGATTCTGACGGCGTTGGGGATTCCCAGAAGTATGTTCACGCCGATATTCGTCATCGGACGGACGATCGGGTGGGTGACACAGTGGATCGAGTTTAAAAAAGACGCCGAACAGAAGATCGTGCGGCCCCGCCAGATCTATGTGGGGCCGTGAGAGAGGCGTTTGAGATTATCCCTTGCAGCAGCTGCTCGTATTTCCCGTGCAGCAGAGTCTCATATATTCGGCATCCAGGCTGCCCTGGCGAGCCGCTTTGCGAAACCACCTTTCGGCGGTTTCGATATCTTTCTCCACGCCGAAGCCTTCGAAATAGAGCATCCCCAGATAGTACTGCGCTTCGGCATCCTTCTTGTGCTGGCTCAAGGCTTTGAACGCCTCTTCGTAGCGGTCGTTCTCATACAGATCGATCGCTTCTTGCAGGGTATATCTTTTCTCTTCCATATCGTTCTCCATAAGTGTTGTGTACTCCTAAAAACCGACGCTGTACGCACCCCATCCGTGCATCTTCTTGGCCGTAATGACATCGTAGTCGTCGAAGATATCGATGGTGTTCAGCGCCACGAAATAGTCTTTTTCAAGCTGCGCTTCGATCTTTTCTTTGGCCGGGGAGCCTTTCGGCACGATCACGGCGATCACAGCGGCGTTTTTCATGATTCTGTACGATTTTTTGAAAAAGGTATCCAGATATCGTGTCAGCCGTTCGGGTTCGAGCGTCACAAAAATATTTTCATACTTTTTGGCATGTTTATTATACCCTTTCGCCGAAAGATCCAGCGCTTCGACGGTAAAACCGGTGTGCGTATCCTTCAAGCTCTCTTCGGGAAGCCGGCTCTCGATCGTTTTGAGATCGTACTCAAAATCTTTCTCTTTCGTAAAATCGTACAGCGCCTCGTGCAAATCGTTTTCAAGATCGCTGATGTGCAGTATCTGTTGCGAAGGGTAGTGGGTCGAGATGATCTGCATCAGCAGATCGGTCTGTTCTTTAGGAAGATGTTTCATGTTCTATCCTTTCGTAATCGGCTATTTTTTCGAGCAGTGCGTCGTGATTCTTTCCGTTGGTGGCGACGATGATCGGGTCACCCAATCGATAGGGCTCCCCTCGATGGTTGGAGATACGCCCACCGGCTTCCGTGACGAGCAGAATGCCCGCAGCCACATCCCATGGTTTGAGATTGCATTCGTAGAACCCATCGAATATCCCGTTGGCGACATAGCACAGATCGACCGACGCCGCGCCCAATCTTCTGATATCCTGCGTAAACGGCAACAGGCTTTTCATCGTCTCGATCACCCATCTGAAATCGCGTCCCATCTCGACTTTGGTGTAGGGGAAACCTGTCGAAAGCAGCGACTGCTGCAGCTCGACCGTTTCGGAGACCCGAATGGGGCATCCGTTGTGAAAAGCGCCGACACCCGCTTCCGCGGCGAAAAGTTCGTTCAAAATAGGATTGTAGACGATGCCGGCGGCGGGAACCCCGTCAACCCAGACACCGACCGAGATGGCGCAGACGGGAATCTTGTGGATGAAATTGGTCGTGCCGTCGATCGGGTCGATGTAGATCGCCTTGCCGGCGCGCATCTGTTCATCCCCGCTCTCCTCACCGATCAGGGTGAACTCCGGCATCACTTCCGCAAGATGTTTTTTAAGAAGCTCTTCGACGGCGACGTCATACTGTGTCACCAGATCGACAACTCCTTTATGGCGTACTTCCTTGGCGGCATGAAATCCCTCTTCGAAGAGTTTCCCCGCCTCGATCACGACGGGCGTCAGTTTTTTCAACAAAATTTTTCCTTTTCGGTGCTAAAATGGCGTACCCACATCACTGATAAATTTTCAATTAAAGCAGATGAATGATACCAAATACAGATATTTATCACAAAGCCCTGCGTCTTGCGGCGTGGGCCCATTACGGTCAGGTGACCAAATTCGGCGATCCCTACATCACCCATCCTGTCGCGGCGGCAGCGGAAGTTACCGCCGCGGTCATGGCCGGTGAAGAGGCCGATATCGACCTGGCGTGCGTGGTGGCACTGCTTCACGATGTCGTGGAAAAGAGTGACGTCACCCTCAAGTCGATCCGAAAAGATTTCGGCAAAGCGGTCGCCGATGGTGTCGATGCGATGAGCAAAAACCCGCAACTACCAAAAGAGGAACAGCTGAGAGATTCACTGATGCGTATTCTCGAACAGCCCAAAGAGATCGCCATGGCCAAACTGGCCGACCGTATCAGCAGTATGCTCCCGCCGCCGGAAGGATGGCCCAAGGAAAAAATAGAAACCATCACCGGCAACGCCCTGATGGTACTGCAGATGCTCGGCGACGCAAGCCCCTTTTTGCAAAAAAGGCTCAAAAAGAAGATCAAATTCTATCAATCCGTTCTAAAGAGCCGAGAGTGAGAAACCAGCCAAAATACCACCTTTTCCACAATGCGCGCTATGCGATGGAAGGATTGTGGGAAGTCCTTTTGCACGAAACCTCTTTCAAGATCGAGGTGCTTTTGAGCATTGTCGTCTGGATCGGGCTCATTTTCATGCCGATGCCGTTGATCGCCAAAGCGGTTCTGGGACTCTCGCTGCTTTTCGTGCTGATCGCCGAACTGGCCAATAGCGCTATCGAGCGGACGGTCGATCTGGTGACCAAAGAGCACCATGCTCTCGCCAAACATGCCAAAGACGCCGGCGCGGCGATGGTGCTTCTTAGCGTTCTTTTTGCCATCGTTGTCTGGATTGTGACACTCTACCTGCTCTATTTCTCCTGATCGGGCAGAATCTTCAACTCTTCAATTTCAACTCTTCAATTTCAACTCTTCTTGCATCTTGTGCATCTTTTTCTGGATCACTTCCGGTTTGGTGATCATCATATACCCTTTGTACGCCGTAAAGAGTCCAAATAGCATCACGATAACCGCCGCGATCTTGATGATGAGTTGGCGTGCCGACGAACCTTTGATAAGCGAAGAGAAGATGCCCACGCCAAGCATGGCGGGTATCGTGGCCACACCGAACACGCCCATCACGATGGCCCCTTTGAGCGCCGATCCGGCCACGATCGCGGCGGTGAGAAAGAAATAGACCAGTCCGCAGGGGATGAACCCGTTGAGCATCCCCATGAAGTAGAAACTGGGCAGTGTTTTGGCGTGGACCACCGTGCGGAAAAGTTTGCCGAACCACGAGCCCTGCGCGATGGAAGATTCGATCGAGTTGAGAAACTTCAGCTTTCCCATCAGCGAAAGGCCGATCAACAGCATCAGCAATCCAACGACAATAAAGAGCATCCCTTTGGCCGGCATGCTGAACCCGATCTTCTCTCCCAAAAACCCGAAAATCGCACCCAGGATCATGTAACTCGTCACGCGGCCGAGCGAATAGAGCAGATGGGCGATCATCTGATGGGTCTTCGACCAATTGGCATCGACCTTTGCTGCCGTATAGGCCAGAACGAACCCCCCGCACATTCCGATGCAATGGCCAAAAGAGCCCAGCAGTGCCACCAGAAAGATCGTACTCAACTCCACACTACCCATTCGAAACCTCCAATGAAAAGTCTATTGAAATATCTATTTATTCTACAACGATTTCAGGACGGTTTCTATACAAGCCGATCCGCACATGACACAAAACGATCTTTTCTCCGCTTTTGGGTCTCTTTATTCCTTTGTGGTAATAGACCTTTATCTTCTTGCCATTGAAATAAAGATAACCCCGTCGATAGACGCCTTCTATCTTTTCGACCACCTCATTGACGATCGCAAGATCTTTCGGATCATCAATGCGCTTCAACAGAAGAGGGGAGATATCCCTCTTGCCCAAATCTTTCAGCACTCTAAGCTTCGTCACTTCACGAAGCCCTCGATAGTCGTAGATTTTTTGGATTCCGAGCCGATAGGTATGCCCATTTTTCAGGTTGGCCGTATCGCCATAGACCAAAATGGCACGCCCGTTTTTCTCTTTCACAATGGCCACACGCCCTTTTTTGTAAATGACGGCAGCATCGTCTATGACGACATTCGTCCACCCAATCGGCATGGTATAGAGATCGGCAATATGCGCATGGATCTCTTTTATCGCTTCAGGAAGCGTCTCTTTCGGCGCTTCAACTCTCTCTTTAAGTGAAAAAGGTTTTGTCGTGAACATGGCGTAGATTGGAAGATGGTCGGAGTAGCCGGCGTCCAGATGCTTTCCATGCCTTCTTTTGGCGATCTGCCAGCGGAAGATGGAGCCGTTTTTCATGAAAAGATAGTTCGGTCTGAAAAGATGGAAAGAACGATCGAGATAGTTAACCCCTTTGGCATCGAACATCCCTGCAGGCAACAACATATGATCGAGCGAACTTTTCATCCCGTAGAAGTTGTGTGACCACCGCCGCTGCGGCGGAAGCTCGAGCCATAGATCGACATGGCATGGCCAATGAATCGTCCGCTTGGTGACGGGTTTGCCATCACAGAACGTTTTGAGGATGTCGTTGATGCCCGTTCTCCCGCCCGTATCGTTGAGGCGCGGCGATTTTCGGATCGTTCGGCTCTCGTTCCAATTGCTGTTGAGATCGCCCAGAATGATATAATCGGCATCTTTTGGAAGCTGCATCAACCGTTTCATCAGCGCTTTCGCACTGACGATACGCATACTCTCCCCGCCGTTTCGAGATTTCCAGTGATTGACGAAAAGCCGTACTCTATGGCCGCTGATATCGACGAGAACTTCGAGAATGTTCCGATAGCGCAGCTTCCCTGGTGCCGGATCGATCTCTCTCTTTTCAATGATCGGAAATTTCGAAAGAAGCGCGGTTTTGACGGTACTCGCTTTGGTATCGGCGATGGCTCGGTAGATCATTGTCCAGCCGCACGCTTTAACACCACGCTGCAGCGCCCGCAGCGCATCGTCATTCTCGATCTCCTGCAATCCGATGATGTCGGGCTTCATATCGCAGATGACGCGTGAAATGTTTTTCACCTTGATAGAGAAGGTCTTGTCATCCCATCCGTAACCGGTATAGGGAATGTATTCGGTATATTCCGAACCGCTTTTTCGCAGATCGAAGAGGTTCTCGACATTGTAACTGGCGACTCGGAACTCCCGGCCAAAGAGTGCCAGGGTGAAAAGTAGGAAAACGAGTATCTTTTTCATAGCACCATTGTATTACAATCTACGATGACGGTTTTGAAAGTTTCGATTTTGATATGACGAAGAGCAAAGAGGCAAGCACCACACAGAAGATGATCGTATATCCCGTGGGCAGATCGAACGCATAGGAGATTCCAAGGGCTGCGACAATGGCCACCGAACCGAAGATCCATGCGAAGATTAACTCCGGAAACCTTGTTTGCAGCAAAGCCGCATAGGCCGGTGCGATCAGCAAAGAGAAGACCACCAGCACTCCCGCGCTCTGGACCGAAGAGGTAACGGTGACCGCCAGCATCGAAAAGAAGAGTGTCTCACGCCAGAGGCCGGATGTTTTTGGATAGAGCAAGAACATCACGAGCGCGACCGTCATATATAAAAGGGCGGCTTTGGCCACATCTCCTGGCATCGTGAAAAGGATGTCGGCCGCGCTCATTTTGTTGAAAAGCTCCATCCCTTCGCTGCTTTGGGCCAGAATCATCATGATCGAAGAGATGCCAAGCGCATACAAAAGCCCAATGAAGGCTTCGATATACACCACCCTTCGGCCTGCAAGCGCGATGACAATGGCGGCGATCAGCGCGAACAGCAGCGTCAGCGGCGTCTGGTACGCCCCATTTAAAAAGGCGACGCTGATGGCCATCCCCACCGCCGCGATCTGCCCGATCGCCAGATCGGTGAAGATCACCCCGCGCCGGATGATCTCGATGCCAAATACGGCATGGATGAAGACGAGCAGTATCCCCAGCGCGAAGGCGGGCCAGAGAATCTCTATCAGCGACATAGCCGCTCAGCGTAGCTGAGATAGAACTTCTCGAGCGTATCTGTACCGGGTACCGCCCCGACATCGTGAGGAAGCACGACGATGTGCGCCCCTGTTTTGTCGGCGATAAAGCGGGCCGTCTTCTTTTCGTGATAGGGGTCTTGAAGAATGGTCTTTATATCTTCACGGCGCATCATCCCGATCAGCTTGAGGGTATGTTTCGAACTGGGCGAAATGCCGGGCAACGGTTCGATCGTTCCCATGGAGACGATGCCGTACCGTGCGAGAAAGTAGTTGTAGAGTTGATGGTACTGGACCACCTTCATACCGCGGCACGGTTTCATTTTAGCATCGAAACTCTGCACAAAAGTGTTCCAATGGTCGATGAAGTGTTGCAGACGGCTTTCGTAATCGGAAGCATGCGCAGGGTCGATCTTTTCGAGCTTGTGGGCAACGAGCATCGCGATTGGAACGATATTGTGTGGATCGGTGTTGAAGTGGGGATTGCCCTGGGGGTGGATATCGCCATAGGCACGTGAAACCGCCGTTGGCTTGTTGATCAGGTCGATCACCTGGCTGGCATCGGTAAATCCTCTGCTTCCTGGATTGATTTTACCGTTGTTGGCGCTTTTGATCAACGGCGGAAGCCAGCCGATCTCAAGCCCCGCACCATTGATGACGAGCATGTCGGCACGGCTCAGTTTTCCGAGCAAAGAGGGTTTGGGTACGACAAAATGGGGGTCATATTTGGGGCTCGCGAGCACCGTCACCCTGACATGATCACCACCAACACGCTTGACGATCTCGCCAAGATAGGGGTAGGTGGCTGCGACATTGACTTTGGCGAAAACTGCCGTAGTGAGTAAGAGCACGATAAAGAGTATTTTTTTCACTTTTCAATCCTTTTTTGGAAATTCGGCCTTACACACTTCGTAAGGCCGTCTCGAAATCTTTGATTTCGAAGCTTTAGAGGAGTGCAGAGGACATTTGTGTCCTTTGCCAAAACATGGGCTTTGCTCATGTTTTGCATTCCTTTGATTAAAATGCATGGGCGCCGTGTGCACCGGCTGCGATGTTGATCGACAGGATCACCTCGTCGATATCTTTCCGTTGATTGTCGATCATTTTTGAACGGTCGTGGCTGTACTGAAGCCTCAGGCGCGACATCGGAAAGGGTTTGTACTCGACCATCGCCGTATAGCGGTCGAGATCGTCGGGCTGGCCGTCACGGTTGCGAAATAGTGTGTCGTAGCGTACGCCACAGCCGTAGTTCCTGTCGATCTGATAGATAAGCTGCGTGTAGAGGCCCGCTTGCATGTTCGAGGCGCTGCCATCGTTCATATCACGCCACAACGCTTCGGTCTGCCATGTCAAAAAGCTGTAGGCATCCAGATAGGTTCGCGTCGTGAAATCGACACCGTAAATATCGGTCGCGTGGCCTGAATCGTTGCGTCCGTGAGCGATACTCGTTCCGGCAAGAAGCGTCGTATCTCCCACATCCATACTCCCTTTCAGATAGCCGACATAGAGGTTGTTCTCTTCGGGATCGCCAAAGCTTCTCTCGTTATTGCCCTGCATCGCTTCGGCGCCTATCATCAGATAGTTGTCGGTCGGGGCGACCCACTGCAGCTGCACGCCAGGATCGCTGATGCCGTCGGGGCCGAGCATCGCCTTGTAAACAAGCGGCTGGGTATCGAAGTGCCAGCTATGCTGATGCTTGGCGTTGATGCGTCCAAAATTACTTTTAAATTTTCCAGCTTTGACTCGAAGACTGTAAGGAAGGCTTCGTGTCGTCACATACGCCTCTCCGATTTCTAGTTTATTGGGATGGAGGTGCAAGAATGCAAAGGCGTCGAAATAGGGATCCACCGCCGAATGGAGTGCAAGTTCGGCATAGTTGAGATTGAACCCTCGGTTTTTGTTGAAAGGAAGTTCCGCTTCACCTGCATCGACGAATCCCGGAATCTCAAACTTTTCATACTCGGAGTTTTTGACATTGCGCGACACGGCCGAGCCGTTGATGATAAAGGCGATATCGGGTAGAAAGCCTGTCTGGTTGAACGATGCCGAAAAGGTATCGGCTTTGGCGATCTTCGCCTTCAACTCCTGCTGTTGTCTGTTTTTGTCGTGGTTTTCGATGGTTTCGATGCGCTGTTGCAGTTGATGAATGACTTTTTGCTGATCGGCCACGATCTTCTTGAGTTGTTCGACATCGCTGTCGGCGCACAGCATCGTCGCCAGGGCGAGTGAACCCAAAACGGTTTTTTTCATAATAGTCTCCTGAAAATAGAATAATGATGTTTATCGATGAATTGGTCAGGAGAGGTATGGCGGAGAACGGGCCGAAAGGCGGGTGGGTCTGCTTGAAAGCTTCAGAATCACCGGCGGCGCAGCAATGTCAACCGGCGGATTTTCTACTTTTAAAAGGGGAATTTCTTGCGGCATATCGCCGCTGGAGAGATTCGACTGCAATACACAGATCGGGCAGTCGTTGTGTGGTTTGAGGTCGTCATGATGATGCAGCACACCCAGTAGTGTCGCGGCGAGCAACAACAGCGACAAAAATTTTCTGAATCCACGCATCTTTTTCATAAACGCGATTTTACGGCTTGTAGGCTTTCAATAGCCTGAGAAATCGCTTAAAACTCCCGAAGATTCAAAAATGAAGTTCTTTTGATTTTATACTGGTCATATTATTGATTAAATAATAATCAATTAATTGTTTATTTTGTTTCTGCATTGATATACAATTACTGACGTATTCACAAAAAAGGAGCTGGAATGAAAAAGAAGTTGCTTACCATCGGAATAGGGTTGTCACTGACTGCTGTTAGCTTGATGGCAGACATTGAAAAGAAAAAACTCAATATAGGGTTCATCGCACTCACCGACTGTGCGCCGATAGTCATCGCCAAAGAGAAAGGATTTTTCAAAAAGAATGGTCTGCAGGTGAGGCTCGTTAAAGAGGGCGCGGGCTGGCCCGGTATCCAGCAAAAGGTTATCAACGGACAGTACGACTTTTCTCATGCCTTGGCAGGTATGCCGATCGCGGGTACTCTGAGTCTGATGGGAAATGCGCATCTTGTGGCTCTGCTGAGTCTGGACTATAACGGAAACGCCATTACGTTTGGAAACAAACTCGTCAAAAAGATGGAGAAATATGGACTCGATAAATACAAAAGGCCAGTAGGAAGCGAACCGCTGAAAAAATATATCACCGATCTGGAGAAAAAAGAGGGCTCGAACTACTCCCCTTTGGTTTTTGGTATGGTCGGCCCTTATTCGACACACAATTACGAAATCAGATACTGGATGAGCACCAGCGGGATCGATCCGGACAAGGATACCAAGCTCAAGCCCTTTCCCCCTCCGACGATGCCTCAGAACCTTATCGCTGGAAACATCGCCGGATATTGTGTGGGTGAGCCCTGGAACGAGCGGATCGTGATGGCGAAAAAAGGAAGCGCTCTGGTCACCAACTACGACATCTGGAACAACAATCCCGAAAAGGTCCTTCAGGCACGGGCTGATTTCGTCAAAAAGTATCCAGAGACGACCAAAGCGGTCATGAAATCAGTTTTGGAGGCCCAGATGTGGCTCGATACAAGCTGGGATCACCGGAAGGAAGCCGCGAAAATTCTGAGCAAAAAGCAGTATGTCTATGCGCCGGTGAAAGTGCTTGAAAAGTCCATGACCGGAACATTCCAGTATGTGGCGGGTCACAAATCAGAACCGAACCCGATGTTCAACGTCTTCGCCAATAACTATGCAGCCTACCCATTCTATAGCCACGGTATGTGGTTCATCACCCAGATGTATCGGTGGGGTCAGCTGAAAAAGGCCGTGGATATGAAAAAAGTGATCGAATTGGTCTATCAACCCAAACTCTTCGAGGAAGTGGCGAAAGGGGTAGGCTATAAACTTCCGAAGAGCCCTTGGAAGGTCGATGGTGTCGATAAATACAACAAATTCATGGATGGCAAGATCTATGATCCCAACAAGGCAGTGGAGTATATCTACAGCTTCAACGTGAAACATCCCGCCGTAGGCCAGACTGAGCTGAAAAAAGTGAATGGATGGGAAGGAACACTCAAGACAGCGCAACCGCCCTACGAGTGCCCCTACGGTCCTGCCGGCTGTGCAGACCCCAAATATGTCACGAAACAGAAATAAAGGTAGACGATGTCAAAGAACGATCTGTTGTCGAGAATCATACTCCCTCTCTTGACCTTTATCGCGATTGTCGCACTTTGGGCGGAACTATCGGCATATATTGAAAACCTGCCGAGCCCTCATGATGTATGGTTGGCCGCATTCGGTGGGATCACACCGGATGGAGATGTCATCACAGGTGTTCTGACCGACCCTTTCTATATCAACAGCGATGAGGACAAAGGGATATTCTGGCAGGTGCTTGCTTCTTTGGAGAGAGTGCTTGCCGGTTTTGTCCTGGCCATCGTGGTCGGTGTCCCCCTCGGCCTCGCCATCGGAATGAGCAAAAAGGTCTTTTATGCCCTCAATCCGTACATTCAGATCCTCAAACCGGTCTCGCCACTGGCATGGTTGCCGCTCTTTTTGTTGATCTTTCAGGCTATCAATCCGACCGCAATCGCGACGATTTTCATCACATCCATATGGCCGATCATTTCCAATACTATTCTGGGGGTGCAAAATGTCAACAAAGATTACATCAACGTCGCGAGAATTTTGAAATTCTCACCCATTGAGATGGTCTATCAGATCATGCTGCCGGTCGCTGTGCCCTATATTTTCACGGGAATGAG
The DNA here is from genome assembly GCA_030826715.1 of Hydrogenimonas sp. Classification (GTDB taxonomy): domain Bacteria; phylum Campylobacterota; class Campylobacteria; order Campylobacterales; family Hydrogenimonadaceae; genus Hydrogenimonas. The sequence goes on from JAUUDL010000115.1 coordinate 37,286, forward strand.
ACTCTCTCTTGGAATTGCGTGGATCGTCATCGTCGCGGCCGAAATGCTTACCGGCGGTACAGGTATCGGGTTCTGGATATGGGATGAGTACAATAATCTCAATTACCCGAACATCATCGTGGGCATTATCATTGTCGGTATCGTCGGATGGATCCTCGATACCGTCATGGGAAAAATTTCAGACTTTTTCGACTATAGAAAAAGAGGAACGGCATCATGAAAAACAAGTTTTTGGTTTTGGAAAATGTGGAGAAGAGGTTTCCCGTCCCTGGCAAAAAGGATTATGTCGCGGTCACCGGGGTCAATCTGGAGATTCAAAAAGATGAGATCGTTTCGATCATCGGACACAGCGGCTGCGGAAAGAGTACATTGCTCAATATGATTTCTGGTCTGGATATGCAGACCTCCGGTCATATCTTTCTCAAAGGCAAGGAGATCACGGGGCCGGGACCGGATAGGGCGGTCGTCTTTCAGAATCATTCGCTGCTGCCATGGCTGACCGTCTACGACAATATCGAAATGGCAGTCAAAAAAGTGATGCCGGAACTCTCATCCAAAGAGCTCAGGGAGCGGGTGGAAAAATTCATCAATCTTGTAAACCTGGGGCCGGCCAAAGACAAATATCCCGGAGAGATCAGCGGTGGGATGAAACAGAGGGTCGGCATCGCCCGGGCGCTCTCTATCAAACCCGATGTCCTGCTGATGGACGAGCCATTCGGTGCTCTCGATTCGCTCACCCGGGCCAACCTGCAGGATCATCTGATGCGTATCCAGCAAAAGGTCAAGAATACGGTCGTCATCATCACCCACGATGTGGATGAAGCGGTGCTGTTGAGCGACCGGGTCATCATGATGACCAACGGTCCCGCCGCTACGATCGGCGAAATCCTCGAGGTTAATCTGGAGCGTCCACGAGACAGAGTGGCCCTGCAGGAGGACCATGAATATATCAGGTGCCGTGAGGCTATTTTGGAATTTTTGTATAAAAAATTTGCCAAAGAAGATGAATAGTGCCAATGATATGTCACATTTTCAATTTCACCATTAGGAGTAAAACATGAACAAAATCAAGATGAGTCTTGTTGCAGCGATCGCAGCGGCTGCAGCCACCACAGGCGCCAACGCAGGTGCTCTCGACAACATCCTCAGCAATCCGAAGCTCGATATCGAACTTCGACCGAGATACGAGTATGCCGATGTCGACAACAATGGTAAAGATTCCGCCAGTGCCCTGACGGTTCGTACCGCGTTGGGTGTCCAAACGGGTCTTTTCGATGTTGATGGCCTGAACTTGCAACTTCAGGCGATGAGTGTCGACCACTTCGGACTTGTTGCCGACTACGCACCTGTAGATTCAAAATATGATGTTGTTGCCGATGGGCCCCAGACCCGTATGACACAGGCAAATATTTCGTACAGTGCCAACGATTTCACCGGTATCTTGGGTCGTAAAATGGTCGTTCTCGACAATGCCCGCTTCATCGGTAACGTCGGCTGGAGACAGATGCCTCAGACATACGACCTCGCGGCGGCTATCTACAACGGCGTCGAGAATCTGAGCCTTCTGGGCGCGTATGTCAACCGTGTCAACCGTATTTTCAACGCTCCGGGCAATGGCTTTAAAAATGATCATTTCGACACGGCAAGCGTACTGCTGCATGCCACATACAAGGCGATGCCCGAATTGACATTGACCGCGTATGACTATATGATTGAAAACTTTGCCGATCATATCGGTATCCGTGCAACGGGAAAAGTACCTGTCGGAGATATCAAACTGGGATATGAAGCGGAATATGCCGTCCAAAACGACCCGAGTATGACCGATGATGACGATGCCGCCAATACGGGCGTAGGCAGTGCAGATATCGAACAGGATGCCAGTTACTATAAAATCGGTCTTTCAGGAAGCATGAATGAGTTCACACTTGGTGTGGCATATGAGTTCCTGAGCGACAAAGGCGATGGCGATGTTGCATTCAGTACGCCTCTTGCCACACTGCACGCAATGAACGGATGGGCCGATGTCTTTCTTGCAACGCCAGCGGAAGGCTTGATCGACACCAGTGTCAAACTCGCCTATAACGCCGGTGAATATGGAAAACTGGCTGCCATCTATCACAGCTTCAGCAGCGATTCCAAGAATGCAGCGGGCGATGATGACCTCGGATCGGAAATCGATGCTGCTTACAAAATCAAAGTCGCCAAAGGTCTCGGCCTTCTGCTCAAAGGGGCATGGTACAGCAAAGGTGACGATTCATTTAGTAATGAATATCCAAAGAACATCCAAGATACTACCAAATACTGGGTACAGCTCGACTACAAATTCCACGCCGAAATGTAACCTTTCAAACCGCCTTCGGGCGGTTTGCTTCAGCAGTACTATACATGGTTACTTGATGATGTGATCTTATATGCCTTCAGCAGTCGAAGGTAATTGTTAAAATAGAAAAACTCTTCAAAACGTTCGAATCCGTGATCTTTCAGCATCTTCTTTGTATCACGCTGAATGAAATCTTCCGCCAGCGGACATTCTACTTTGCGAATAGCCACTCTGATATACCATGGTGCCTTGTCCACATCGAAGTTGTTGTAGTCGAGTATGGCAAAACGTCCACCCGGTTTGAGCGCTCTGTAGGCGTTTTGGATGATGATATCCCGCTTTTCCTGCACGAAACCGTGCAAAACGAAGGAGATGAAAACGACGTCATATTCGTTTTCGTAGGGCAACGGTTCGTCGATGCGGCGATCGACAAGTTCGATATTGGCGTAAGGTGCCGTGTTCTTGAGAAATTGCGCCTTCATCTCCGGCCCGATCTCCAGCGCCGTGATCTTGCCGCTCTCGCCGATATACTTTTTCATCAAAAGTGCGTTTCGACCCGTGCCGGCACCGAAATCGAGCACCTTTTCGCCAGGTTTGAGTCCGATATCGGCGATCGCCTTGTCGATAAACTTCGGATACCACCCGAGTGTGATGAGATTCATCAAAGTATCGTAGTAACGGGCCTCGAAACCCGTCACTTCGACTTTGGAATCTTCCTGTCTGTATACTTTTTCATTCATTGTTTGATAGTGACGACAATAGCCCCGCGAAGGTCACCCATTTTGTAACCCGTCGCCTTGTCGGTCGGGTAGGTTTTGTCGATCTTCGCTTTGAGCGCCGGATCGATGTTGCTTCCATGGCATTTGAGGCAGACTGGTTTGTTGATCAGCAGCGGTTTGTAATATTTGTATCCGCTCTGCGTCTTTTCTACCAGATGTCGCGGAAGACGTACATGGTTGGCATGGAGCGTCTCGAGCGCTTCCAGGACCGCTTTTTCGTCGCCCGTGGCTTCGTTCGCCGGATTTCTCGGCTTGAGCGTCACCCGTTTGACACTGACGTTCTTGCCGAGCTGGTTGTCGACTTTCGCCGTCAGCTCTGCCGCTTTCATCGAGCAAAACTCCAAAGCGTCGGTGGGACCGCCCGCTTTCATATGTTTTTTGAGATTGCCCCCGAGCGTTTTGAGAAGCAGCTGCGACGCGGCGTTTCCCGTTTTGACGACCGCGGCGATTTCCCCTTTATTTTTTTTGCCATTGGCGGATGCCGTTTTCTCTTTCATATTTTGTGCCCCGAATGCCATGCTTGTCATCACTGCAACAGACAGTGCGATCATCGTTGTTTTTTTCATATGTACGCTCCTTGTTTTTGGAAATTTTATAGCAAATATCTAATTGCGATCATAATACAGCAAAATTAATTTATTTATATGAGAAAGAGGACGGCCGAATATCTACCGACCGTCTCAATGAAGAAGAAATCTATAGAAATCAGTATTGATATCGAACCGTGAAACGGATATCCTGGGCATTGTCGCTGCCGCCACCATATTCACTGGCATCGTAATCCGGTGATTCCCAATAGCAGATGGTATTGTTTCTGTAATGGTAATCGAGATAGGTGTATCGCAGTTGCGCCGAAAGATTTCTTCCAAGAAGAGGCAGATTCCAATAGGCTTCATACGCATTACCGCGTGTCGCAATTTTGGAGCCGATCGCCGTATCTTCAGCCCATGTCATTGGCGTCCAATATTTACTGCCATAGTTGTACTCTATACCAATATGACCATTTTCGGTAAAGGTATCGGGGAAGATGAAACCTGTCCAGAAGCTGTAGCCTGTTTTGCTCTTCGTGCTTCCGAGCATTTCGTAACCGTCATCGGGATTGGTATTGGTAAGGGCGCCACTCACGAAGAAAATGGAGTCGTCGAGAAAATCGTTGTCTTCATTCAGTCCTGTGACCTGCAAAGAAAGTGCACCCAACTGGGTCGTTCCCGCAGCGACTTTTGCTTTACCATCAGAGATTCTTCGACCTTTCGAGTTGAAAATAGCCGCATACTGGCCCATCAAATCGAATTGGCCGTCATTATAGAGTGCCATCGGCATGACGAAAAAGTTGACACTACCGTCATCGTCGTAGTTTGGAGCATGATTTTGTACATAGACATAAGGGGCGTTGCTGTGCGTTTGGTTGACCGGATCGTGTGCACGTCCATAGACCAGTTTGACATACGCACCGGGCAGACCTGTCACTTTGCTCAGATCGAGGCGCGTCATAGCCGCTTCCACTTCCATGTTGGTGATGTGTGCCAATGGTGAGCCGGGTTTGTCGTCACCTTGACGCCAGTTGGCGAGAAATCCTTCGGTCGAAGGACGACGTCCGATACTTATATCGAAAGGCACTTTCCCATCTTTGTTCATGCTGTAGATGAAATAGGATTCACGAATCTTAAAGACGGCATCGTCCGGAAGAGAACTTCCTCTCCAATCGACCTGCTGGAAAGGTTCACTCGATAATATTTTATTACCGCCCCATGTTTTGTACATAGCCATCTGACCGAAAAATCGAAGATTTTTGATGGGTTCGGCACTCATGTTCAGCCAGAGACGGCTCGTAAGCAGTGACGGGTTGGTCATGCCGCTGCCATCGTTAAGTTTGTAATGGATATTTTCTACACCGACACGATAATCGGCGCTCCATTTGATATTGTCTTTGGCATCATGAGCCTTGACGACATTGAGTTGCTTCTCTATATAGCCAAGATCATCGACTGTCTTCTTGCTCGATGATTTGACTTTTTCAAGTTCCTGGCTCAAAGAGTCGACTTTTTTCTGATATTCGAGAAGCTGCTGCTGCATTTGCTTGAGCTGCTGCTGAACATCTGCACTGGCTTGCGCAAAAGCCATAGAAGAAAAGAGCATTGCTGCACATGCGGCACTGATTATACGCATCGGAGTTCTCCTTGTTCGTGGATTGAGAGGGATGGGTTGTGCCGTGAAACCCTTGTCATGGCGGTTCATCAAATTTAGGAGGAGAAATTAGCTACCAGGGTTTCACGGCACGGTATTTCAAACTTTTATATCTCTAATTTGCGGATCAGCAAGAAGGAATATTTCCGCTGCCTTTACCGAATTCATACATGAAATCAAAAATATGTTTTTTATATTTTTTTTCAAATTTCGGGCTTTCGATGAAATCTTTGGCCGCAGGGCACTCTTTTTCCAACAGTTCTTTGAATTTTCCGCTTTCGTAAGCTTGTTGCCACTCTTTTTGTGTATGTTTCATGGCCAAATCACCACCGGTCATGCCACATGCCTCTTTCATCTTTTTTTGATAGACTCGTTTGCCTTTATTGGCATCAGCCATTGCAGCTGTAGAGATGAAGCCTGCGCTGAGTGTTGCAGCCAATGCTATTTTTGCAAGTGTTTTCATGGAAACCACCTTTCAGTTGAGTATTTCATGCAATTATCTATTGCATCGGCTGGAATTATATGTTATTTTTTCTTAGATATATCTAATTTAATAAACTAATTAAATTAATAAATATTAATGATGTATAAAAGAGTAATTTTTACATCATTTGTTGGATTTATTATGAATTTGATCAATCAAAATACCTTGCACCACTGCTGCAATGAGCGTATAAACGGTAATGATCGCCGTAAAAGTAAGCCCGAAATAGTCGATCATGATCGGCAGCAGCGGAACTTTCACCGCCCTGGCGTAAAAGAATGTCGCCACAAGGCCGTCGCGTAAGCCGTGCCTTTTCAGATCTTCGATCATCGGGTACCAGGCGTACATGGGCCCGTGGCTTGCGATGCCCGCCGCAAGAGCGATAAGCCACCCCTTCAGCCCGCTCTTATCTCCCAGATGAACCGCTGCATCCTTCGGGTCGAAAAAGTAGTTGATCATCGCGGTCAGGAAGATTACGATCAGAAGAATCGGGCCGATTTTTACCAAAACCATGCCGCTTTTTTCAAGTGCCGTGATCAATTTTTCGTGATGGAGTGCCGCAACTACGGCATAGAGCACTAAAACCGCCATCAGGAACTTGACACCTTTGAATTTCATCGCAACGCTCCAAGTGTCCAAACGGTGGCGACGGAGACGACGATCGTCGAGATGAAGGCCAGTATATTCCTATAAATAGTAAAACGCACGCCCAGCACTTCCGCTTCGGCAGGAAGCTGTACGACGCCGAGTGTGACCCACGCCAGAATGAAGGCCGTAACTGCACACATCGACACGCCCTGCTGCAGCAGTTCGCCGCCGAGTATATAGCTGATAAGCGCCTGTCCCACGGCGATCGCTCCGGCGATCGTACCCGTGATCGTGTCCCGGACCGGATCGCCCGTGAACATCGAAGCGAGCATCTCTTTTGAGATAAAAACCTGAAAAAGCCCCACAAGCCCGATGACGGCAAGCAGCGTCGGAAGCATCGCCACCAGCCCGATGAACGCTTTTTTCAGCGATTTTGCAAAACTTCTTTTTCGCTTCATACTTCGATGACTCTTCCAACGCCCCCTTGCAGATAGTGATCGCCGAACGCCTCTTTGAACATTTCGATGGCCAAATCGCCGCTGCAGTGGGTCGGGCAGACATTCTGCACACCCAAAGCCTCGAGTTTTTCGATGACTGCCGCAATTTCGGTAGCGTCGGAATACATCAGGTGAAATCCTCCCATCAAAAGCACGATCGGCTTGCTCAGCATCTCTATGGCGCGTTCCGCGATATTTTCAACACCCGGATGCGCGCATCCTGTCACGACGACGAGCCCTTGATCAGTATCGATCACAACCGACTGCTCGCCGATTTCGCCCATCACGCCTGTGGACCATACACTCGGAAGAATCTCGCGCGGCTCTTTTCCTATGACGGTGACCCCCAGGCTCTGGGCATTCAGATCCCGTATCAAATGTTTCGAAAGGGAAGAGGGGGCGAAAATCTTCAGATCCGGATGAACTTCGAGTACCGAATCGACGCCGCCGATATGGTCCCAGTGCGGATGCGACAGCACCAGAGCTTCGGCCTTTTGAAGATCGACCCCGAGCCTTTCCATATTTTTCAAAAGAACCCGTCCGTTGCTTCCCGTATCGAACAGAAAAGTGCTCTCATCCGTTTCGATGAAACATGAAAATCCCCACGGTGTGGGAAAACCTTCGAGATAGGCGTAGTTGTCGAAAACGATGGTGAGTCTTGTCATACATAATCCTTTTCGGAGTTGTTCTCAAATTGACACAATAGTCACTACACGTTACTATACCAAAATGAATCACCTTAAGATGCTTCCAATCCACGATATTATCCCACGACTGCTCGACGCATTGTCGCATCACGATCGGGTGTTGCTGCAGGCGGCACCGGGTGCGGGCAAGACGACCGTCGTACCCCTGGAACTGCTCGATGCGCACTGGCTGAAAGGCCAAAAGATCGTCATGCTCGAACCCAGGCGGCTGGCGGCGCGGAGTGCGGCAATGCGCCTGGCGCAAAGCCTCGGCGAAAAGGTTGGAAAGAGGGTAGGGTACCGGATGCGCGGGGAGACGAAGGTATCGCCCCAAACCCGCATCGAAGTGGTGACCGAGGGGGTGTTGACGCAGATGCTACTGTACGATCCCTCGCTCGAAGGTGTCGGACTGCTTCTTTTCGACGAATTTCACGAGCGCTCGATCCATGCCGATCTTTCGTTGGCGCTCTCTCTGCAGACCCAGGAGATTTTGAGAGAAGATTTGAAAATTTTGGTCATGTCGGCGACGCTGCAGACCGAAATGGTCACCGAACTTCTTCAAGATGAAAAGAGAGAGGTACCCGTCATCACCAGCGAAGGGCGCACCCATCCCATCCAATACCGCTATCTCGATATCAAATCGCCCCCTCCAATGCCTGAGCAGATCGCCGAAACAGCGGTGGCAAAAACTATTGAAATGCTCGAAGAGGAGGAGGGAGACATTCTCGTCTTTCTCCCCGGAGCCAGGGAGATACGCCGTGCAGAAACCCTTCTGCGGCAAAAGAGAAACGATCCCGATCTCGTCATAGCACCGCTTTTTGGCACGATGGACACCCAGGCGCAGCGGCGAGCCATCGAACCCGCGTCTACGGGTATGCGAAAAATGGTCCTCGCCACCAATATCGCCGAAACGAGTCTCACGATCGAAGGGGTGCGGATCGTCATCGACTCGGGGCTGGAGCGGACCGTTTTTTACGACGCCGCCTCGGGCATGAACCGCTATGAGACTATCCCCATCAGCCAAAACTCCGCCACGCAGCGGGCCGGTCGGGCGGGGAGGGAGGCACCCGGTATCTGCGTCAGGCTCTGGCATGAAAGCAGAAGGCTCGTCGAATATGCCAAGCCCGAAATCCTCCGAAGCGACCTCGCCCCTGTGATGATGAGTCTCGCCGCATGGGGCGCACGCCCCGAAGAGCTCAAATGGATCGACCCGCCACCACCGCACGCCGTCGCTCACGCCGAAGCGCTTCTTCTCCGTCTGGGCATCATCGATGAAAAAGACAGACTCACGCCGCACGGCACGGATGTGATGCGCCTGGGGCACCATCCACGCATCGCCCATATGCTCTTGAAAGCCAAGACAATGGGCCTTGGCTACGAAGCCGCGCTTCTGGCGGTTTTGCTACAGGATCGCCCCCCTCTCAAAAAACAGAGCGATCTGAGCTTCTCGCTCGAAGATTTCCATCGGGCACTCCACGACAAAAGCTTTCGTCGATATAAAGATTTGGTGCAAAAAGTGATGAAAGAGCTTGATATTCATTCATATCAAGCCATAAACCCGCAAAAAGCGGGCATTCTGGTGGCGATGGCCTATCCCGAACGAATCGCCAAATCCAGAGGCGACGGCGGACGCTACCAAAGCGTATCGGGCAAAGGGCTCCGTTTACGGGAGGGCGATACACTCGAGCGAACCCCGTGGCTCGCCGTAGCCGAAGCGGGCGGTATGGGCGCCGAATCGACGATATTTTCAGCCGCCCCTATGAATGTAGAGGATCTCCAGGCATTATCCGACCGGTTTGAAACATCCGATATTATCCGGTGGAACGATGAAAGAGATCGTATCGAGGCGCGCCGTATCGTCAGGTTCGGAGCCATCACGATCAAAAGCGAGCCACTTTCGAACCCCGATCCCGACCTCATCGCCGAAGCGCTGCTCGAAGCGTTGGCGCAAAAAGTGATCAACACGCTACCGTGGGAGAAAAGAAGCCTCGCTCTGCGCCAGAGGATAGCCTTTGTCCGACGTCATCGAGGCGAGCCATTTCCCGATTTGAGTGATGATGCGCTACGTCGGTCGATGAAAGAGTGGCTGCTGCCCTATATTCACGGCATGGGAAGTTTGAAAGATTTGCAGAAACTCGACATGGTCGCCATCGTAAGTAGTATGATCGGCTGGGAGAGGCAACAGGAACTGGGCAGGCTCGCCCCCGAACGCATCGAAGTCCCGAGCGGCTCCAGAATCGCTATCGACTACAGCGACCCTGAAAACCCTCTACTGCCGGTCAGACTTCAGGAGCTTTTCGGCTGGCAAAAAAATCCAAATATCATGGAAGGGGAGGTGACATTGACACTGCATCTACTCTCGCCCGCCGGCCGCCCTTTGGCCATCACGCAGAATCTGAAGACATTCTGGCAGGACGCCTATCCCGACATTCGCAAAGAGATGCGGGGCCGGTACCCCAAACACTATTGGCCAGAAGACCCTCTGGTTGCCAAGGCGACAACCAGAACAAAAAGAGGGATGAAGTGATTATTTCGCTTCAGGGTTGAAATGGCTATAAATATATTCAGCCATGGCTTCGTCTGAAATTTTTCCTTCTCTTTTTTCTATTTCTTGAAGATTGTAACTCATCGCTTCGTGATGTGCTTCCGTTTCGAAACCTTTGCTTCTGATCTCTTTGAGCTTGGCAGCGATCTCTTCCGCACTCAAATGATTGAGAGGAGGTCCATAAATATTTGAAGCACCTTCCGAAATGACGCCTACGCTCTTGGCTTCATTCGGGTTTACCCCTGGTAAAGGCTTCGCTTTCGGTACACCGTTCGCTTCTATCCCATGACAGTTGGCACATCGCTTTTGATAAATTTTTGCAATATTTGCAGCTCCAACGCTCAACGCCAACACAGAGGCCAATGACGCACAAAAGATCATTTTTGACTTCATGGTTACACTCCTCATATTTATGATATATCAATGATAACCTGAACAGAATTAATTGTACCTTATTCTCATTTTTTCTGTGAAATGGTCGAATGTTGTATGAAAACTCGTTTCAAGCGATTGCCCATTCGATAGCCGATGACTCCGAGTGTCACACTCTTATGCCGTACCTACGACAGATCATTAGACTTCTTGGAAAAATCGATGACGACCGGCTTACCGAAAAGGCGGCGCTCCACGATCCATCCGGCCAGATCGAACCACTCCACACCGCTGTCGAGGATGACGGCATCGGCTGTGACAACGACATCGGGACATGCTTTGAGCTTAGAATCGACTTGATCGGCGGTTTTGGCGCGCATAGGTACATGGAGCTTTTTGGCCGTCTCGTTGACGAGTTTCGCGATGCGACCGCTGTTGGAGACGGGCCGGTCGAAGTACCATACGGCCTCTTTGACACCAAGTTCCTTGATCGCTTTGGCGGCCAACGCCACCGCCGCTTCGGTCTCTATCCGAAACGTGTAGTTCCCGTGGACGTTGGCGATGTCGCGCAGGCATCCGTCCAGTCCGCGGATCAGTATACCGCCGCCAAGTGCCGTTTCGAGCGTGATGAGCAGGTTGAAGCCGTCGATGCAGAGTTTGCGTCCTTTGAGCTTTTCCGGTTTAATGGGCGCCCTCCGCGATCGGCGGTCCCAGGCGGCGTGAATCAGGGCGTGTCGTTCACGGGCACTGAGCTGATATCGGTTGCCCACCAGTTCGGAAGCCGCCTTTTGGGCGTAGCCTCTTTGCAAAAGACAACTCAGATCATCCACGGCGTGGCGGAGCTTTTCGATGCGGCCGCTGTCGAAAAAGCTTTTGTCTTCGGGGGCGAGGCCTCGGTGTTTACGCATTCGGCTTTCTGCACCGCATCGCCACGAAGGCCCCTTCGCCAAATCCATCCCTGATGCCGCCTTTCATATGGTCCAGATCGGGTCCAAAAAGCGTCTGCACCGCCTTGCAATCGACAAACCCCGTTTTTTTGAGAAGCTCCATCACTTCAGCGCCGCTGAAGAAGTGGGCTGTTTTATAGAATCGGCTCTGCTCCTTGTGCTTTTGATAGAACCTCCCCAGCGGTGTATTTTTGTCGACAAATCCCACGACGATATGACCGCCCGGCCGGAGGATGCGGTAGATCTCTTCAAGGGCGCGTTCGGCGTCGTCGACGAAGCAGATGGTCGTCACGAAGAGGGCCAGATCGTAACTGTTATCCGGTAGCGGCATCGCTTCGGCGATACCCTCGATCACTTCTATACCGCGATCTCTGGCGATTTTCGCCATCTTTTTCGAAGGTTCGAGGCCCGTTTTGATACCAAGCGGCGCGGCGAACCGGCCCGTACCCACACCGATTTCTATCCCGTTTTCAAAAGGCGGCAACACGTCTCTGATCGCTTTGAGCTCTTCGGCATAGACTTTGCTGTGTTCTTCGAACCAGTGGTCGTAGTGGTCGGTCAGTTTTTCGAAAGGTTCGATATTTGCCATCGCACGTACCTTTTCAGGGAATTTTCGGCGGGACGATCTCTTGGCCCAGCAGCGCGTAACTTTTCCCGACACGGGCGACGGGTTCGAATTCGATCGTCAGACGCTCTTTATCGGTGATGCAGTCGTCATCGACATACTGGTGGCGAATCTCTACGATGAGGGGGACCGTTTTACTGCCGCCAAGATCGATCTCTTTGTAAAGATCGCAGACGAATGCGACCGGCGCACCTTCGACCATCGGCGGATAGCCTTCGACCACTGGCACGATCGGTATATCGAAGGCTTCGGCTTCGCTGAGCGCTTCGTCCATCTCTTTGGAACTCATATGCATCATCTCTAGATGCTTGGGAGAAACCATGCAGATCGTGCACTTTCTTGTTTCCCGCAGATTTTTGAGTGTATCCTTAGGGCTTCCGTCGCTTTTGTGGCCGACTGAGACGATCATCGTCGGCGGGTTCGACGATAGGCCGGTGAAATAGCTGAAAGGCGCGACGTTGACCACGCCGTTTCGTTCTGTCACGACCCACGCGATCGGACGGGGTATGATGGTCTGTGCCATCAGTTTGTAGTTTTCTATCGCTTTGGTATCCGAATAGTCGAAAATCATCTTCTTCTCCCTGCTTTCTTCCAAATTTTCCAAATTATAGTGCATTCTATGCCAATAGACGAACAATTCCAACTGAAAGGGCCGTGTAAACTGCTATTAAGCGAATTTTAATTAAAATATCGGGCTAAAATTTAATCATAGAAGGACAGATAGATGAAACGAACCTATCAGCCACACAACACTCCGCGCAAGCGTACTCACGGTTTCAGAACCCGCATGAAGACCAAAAACGGTCGCAAGATCATCAATGCACGCCGTGCAAAAGGTCGTAAGCGATTGGCGGTTTAATCCATTTCGATTCCCTCAAAACTTCGGCGGATTTCGATCGAGTCTATAAATCGAACAGGCGATGGCACGACAAGGCGTTCGTCCTTTTCGTTCTTCCGAAGCGGAGGGGATACAGAGTCGGCTTCGTCGCCAGCAAAAAGATCGGCAATGCCGTCAAGCGGGCGAGGGCCAAACGCAGGCTTCGGGCCCTTTTTCTCAAAATGGCCCCCAGACTGAAAGAGGGCGACTATGTGATGGTCGCGAAACCACCGATCCTCGAGACGCCTTTCGAAGAACTCGAAAAGGCGTTCAGGCGGGCGATCAAAAGACTGGATATCGGGCAATGAGGCGATAAAATGATCAGGAAAGCACTATCGGGCGGATTGAGATTTTACCAGAGGTATATCACCCTCCTTGGTTTCGGAAGCTGCCGATACTACCCCACCTGTTCAGAATACGCCAAATGGCAGATCCAGACCAACCCCAACATTTTTCACGCGATCATCTCTTCTATTGTAAGGATTCTTCGATGCAACCAGCTCTTCGTCGGCGGCATCGACTATCCGAAAATTTCCTGCAAGCATCTGCATCCTGTCTATAAAAACGATACAACGCCGACCATTTCGTTCTGGTTCGTTCCGGATCAAAAGGGATGCAGTGTCATCAAAAATATTTTTTCGAAAGGCCCACAGTGATAGAGAATATGAATACCCAAACACGTGTCGTCATCGCCACCGTGCTCTCTCTGCTCGTTTTCATCGGTTACGACTACTTTTTCATGCCAAAACCACAGGTCGCACCCGAACAGAACCGGACGGTAAAAAGTGCCGCTGCGACAGCTACGACACCCCAAACGACACCCGCCGCACAGACGCCAACGGCAACGCCGGTGCAGCAACCTGTCAAAAGTGCCGCCGCGGCACCGGGCATCGATGCCAAGGTGATCGCGACGGTCGAAACATCCAACGCCCGGCTGGAGTTCGACGATCTGGGCCGCATCAGCCAGATGTACCTCAAAGACATTCAGTACCGCACCGAAGAGGGCAAAGAGCTCAAACTCTTCAACTCGCCGCGAATTCCCCGACCGCTCGAGATCCGATTCAGCGATCCCAAACTCAACGAACTCGCGTTCAAGACCCCCTATACCGTTTCTGCACACCAGCTGCAAATCGGCCAAAACGGCCCGGGCGATCTGGTCTTTACCCAAAACCTGGGCGATCTGACTGTCCGCAAGATCATTACGATCTATCCCGACCACCATTACGATATCGACGTCAAACTCAGCCGCCCTGTTCCGTACTTCATCTCTCCTGGTGTCCGTCCCGATCTTCGCATCGACAACTATACGGTACACGGCGCGATGATCGAAGAGGCTGATGGTACGCTCACCATCATCGACGATGGGGATGCGAAAGGTACGGAAGCGTTCAGAAAAGCGCGTATCGCCGTCGCGTTCGACCGCTACTATGCCACGGCCTTCTACGATTTCAAGAACGGCATGGATGTGGTCGTCAACAAAGATGCCGAAGAGAATCCCATTCTTTTTGTCAAGGGGGAAAGCGCGGAGCGGACACTGCACGGCTATATAGGGCCTAAAGAGTACAAAATTCTCCACGGCATCCATCCCGAACTGAGCAAGATCATCGAGTTTGGATGGTTCACGTTCATCGCCGCACCGATGTTCAAAGTGCTGATATGGCTGCATAATTTCATTCCCAACTGGGGCTGGACGATCGTTGCATTGACGCTTCTTATTCGCATCATTCTCTACCCGCTCACCTACAAAGGGATGGTATCGATGCACAAGCTCAAAGAGCTGGCACCGAAAATCAAGGAGCTCCAGGCCAAATACAAAGGCGATCCGCAGAAGCTCAATGCCCACATGATGGAACTTTACAAAAAGCACAAAGCCAACCCGCTCGGCGGATGTCTGCCGATGATACTCCAGATTCCGGTTTTCTTCGCGATCTACCGCGTCCTTCTCAACGCCATCGAGCTCAAAGGGGCGCCATGGATCCTCTGGATACACGACCTTTCGGTCATGGATCCCTACTATGTCATGCCGATCCTAATGGGTGCGTCGATGTGGCTGCATCAGCGTGTCACGCCCAGCAACTTCACCGATCCGATGCAGGAGAAGATCTTCAAGTGGCTGCCGGTCATCTTTACCTTCTTCTTCGTCACGTTCCCTGCTGGACTGGTCCTCTA
Source organism: Hydrogenimonas sp. (assembly GCA_030826715.1). GTDB lineage: Bacteria > Campylobacterota > Campylobacteria > Campylobacterales > Hydrogenimonadaceae > Hydrogenimonas. Next base: position 52,362 of record JAUUDL010000115.1, read on the forward strand.
CTGGCTCACCAACAACATCTTCTCCGTGGCGCAGCAACTCATGATCAATCGCATGCTCGAAAAGAACAAAAAGGTGGCGTAGATGAAAAAGTTCGAAGCGCCCACCCTCGAAGAGGCGTACGCCCTCGCGGCCGAAGCGTTTTGCTGCTCGGTCACGGAGCTTGAAATACAGATCATCCAAAACCCCTCCCGGGGCCTTTTTGGCTTTGGAAGAAAAAATGCGATCATCCTCTCCGAATCTTTGAAGAAAGAGTCTCCCGAAGCCGTATCAGAAACTTCTGCGCCGGCTCGACAAAACCCCCAGGAAGCCGTTGCCTCCCATACGGCCGAGGAAGAAGAGATCGTTTCCTCTTCGGCAGAGACAAAGCCTGCTGAAACGGTACAAAAACCCCTTGAGAACGCCTCACCCGAGACGGCACAGACTCACGTGCAAACCGAAAATTCCGAAGAGATTTCCGACACAGTCACAGTGGCCGAGAAGATCGACGAATACGCCAAAAGCCAGGAGGAGCGCAAAGAGGAGCGGATTCTGGCCCGTACCGAAGAGATGTTTGAAAATCTCTATGCTGAAACCCCCGACATTCACGACATTGCCGAGGAGATTCAGGCAAAAGTCGAGAACCTCTTTGCGACCACCTGTTTCAAGATCGATGACATCGATGTCGGCGTCTATGATGAGGAGACGATCCTGATCGAATTCAACGGTGACGACGCGGCACTGCTTATCGGAAAAGAGGGCTACCGCTACAAAGCGCTCGCCTATCTGCTCTACAACTGGATCCACGGGACCTATGGCTACAGACTTCGCCTCGAAATCGCCCAGTTTCTCCACAATCAGGAGATGATGATCGAAAACTATCTCGAACCGATCATTCAGCGCGTAGAGCTCGAGGGTCGCGCACAGACGAAGGTTCTCGACGGTATTTTGGTCCAGATCGCTCTGACTCGCCTGCGCGAACTTTTCCCCGAAAAATATGTCGCCGTCCGGACCAACCGGGAAGGCGGACGCTACATCATCGTCAACGAGTTCATGGAGCGACGATGAGCGATACGATAGCGGCCGTCGCCACCGCCAGCGGTGTAGGGTCGGTCGCTATTGTCCGCATCAGCGGCGACGACGCCCTCGATATCGCCAAAAAAGTCACCCGAAGAGACACATTCAAACCGCGCCACGCCCACCTCTGTACCCTCTACAACACCGATGAAGAGCTGATCGACGAAGCGATCGTCATATGGTTCAAGGCACCCCACAGTTTCACCACCGAAGAGGTCGTCGAATTTCAGTGCCACGGCGGCAGTATCGTCGCCGAAGAGATACTCAACACGGTTCTGGCCTATGGCGCGAGACTGGCCGAGCCCGGTGAATTCACGCGTCGAGCCTTTCTCGGCGGCCGCATCGACCTCACAGAAGCAGAGGCGATCGCCAAACTGATCGAGGCCAAAAGCGAAGAGGCGGCCAAAATACTCGCCCGCCAGATGAAAGGTGAGCTCAAGGCGTTTGTCGAAGATGTCAGAGAGAAGCTTCTGCGCGCCATCGCATTCGCAGAGGTGACGATCGACTATGCCGAAGAGGACCTGCCTCCGGACATGGTGGACAACATGCTCCAACAGCTCGAGACGATCGAACGAAACATCGCACACATCGTCGCTTCGAGCGAACGCCGCAGGGGACTCATAGAAGGATTCAAGGTTGCCATCATCGGCAAACCCAACGTGGGCAAAAGTTCGCTCCTCAACGCGCTTCTCAATTACGAACGGGCCATCGTCAGCGACATCGCAGGAACCACACGCGACACGATCGAAGAGCAGATTCGCGTTGGCGGGCATCTGGTGCGTATCGTCGATACCGCCGGCATCCGCGAATCGGCCGATACGATCGAAAAGATCGGCATTGAACGTTCGATCGACGCCATCGAACAGAGCGACATCGTCATCGCGCTTTTCGATGCAAGCCGCCCATGGGATGCAGAAGACGACCAGATCCTTTCGCTGATGAAGCGGTACAAAGATGAAAAGAGTTTCATCGTCGCTCTGAACAAAACCGATTTGGAAAGAAAGATCGACGAGACGAAACTTCTGCTCTGGCACCCTGTCGAACTCTCCAGGGAAAACAAGGCCTCGACGATTGTTAACGAATTGCAAAAGAGGTTACAGAAAATGGCGCAGGGAGACGAAATCCTCCTCATATCGGCACGGCAGATCGAAGCGGTCAAAAAGGCCAAGGAGGCGATCCATGCCGCCAAGGAGCCTTTGACGATGGGTGAATTGGAGATTTTCACCTTTCACCTCACCGAAGCGATCGAAGCCATCAGCGCCATATCGAAACCAGTGGATTTTAATGATATCATGGATAAAATGTTCGGTGAATTTTGTCTCGGCAAATAAGATTTAATGTATTATTATTAAGGATTATATGATATGTGCGGAATCGTCGGATATATAGGCAGCAAAGAGATCAAACACGAACTCATCGAAGGGTTGCGTGAGCTCGAGTACAGAGGGTACGACTCTGCGGGCATCGCGGTGATGCAGCATGGAAACATCCAGGCGTTCAAGGCGGTCGGCAAGCTTAACAACCTCGAAGAGAAGACCAGAAATTTCGAAACCAGCGGGCCCGGTATCGGCATCGGACATACGAGATGGGCCACCCACGGCAAACCGACCGAACTCAACGCCCATCCGCATATGGGCCAATACAGCTACGTCGTCCACAACGGTATCATCGAAAACTATCGCGAGATCAAGTCGATGCTCGAAGGTGAAGGCGTCCATTTTCTCAGCCAGACCGATACCGAAGTGATCGTCCACCTCTTCGAAAAAGAGGCGGCCGATGCCGAAGACGCGGAAGCGCTTTTCAAAGCCTTCAAGCACACCATCGAACAGCTCGACGGCGCCTATGCTGTTCTGCTTATCACGCAAAAAGCTCCCGAGACGATCTTCTTCGCCCGCAAAGGCTCTCCGATGATCATCGGAAGAAACAGTGAGGGCGAGATCTATTTCGCCTCTTCGGACGCCCCGCTGATCGGCAAGGCTGAAGAGGTCGCCTACATGGAAGACGGCGTGATCGGGTACGCCACACCGGATGCCATCCACGCCGAACCCGACCACTTGGAATTCGTGCCTCTTAGCGGTGACAAACTGAGTGCGCAAAAAGGCGGTTTCAGATTTTTCATGGAAAAGGAGATCTACGAGCAGTATCAGGTGATGAGCGATACGATGATCGGCCGCGTTCTCGATGAGGATGTCGCCTTCGAAGAGCTCAGTAATGATTTTCTCGAAGGTATCGAGCGCATCAAAATCTGCGCCTGCGGCACCAGCTATCACGCTGCCCTCACATCGAGCTACCTCTTCGAGCGACAGGCCAGAATGCCCGTCAATGTCGAAATCGCCAGTGAATTCCGCTATAAAGAGCCGCTTTTGAATCCCGATACGCTCTTTATCGTCATCAGTCAAAGCGGTGAAACCGCCGATACGCTCGAAGCGCTCAGGATGGCCAAAGAGGCAGGTCTGAAAACACTGGCGATCTGTAATGTCGACAACTCGTCCATCGTCCGAATGGCCGACACGTCAATTCTGACACGCGCGGGTATCGAAAAGGGTGTCGCCAGTACCAAAGCGTTCGCCACACAGACGATGGTACTCTGGATGCTTTCACTCTTTTTCGCCAAGCGCAGGGGGTCGGTCGACGCTAAAACCGTCGCGACGGAAACGTCGTTCATGCATCAGGTCCCCAGAGTGCTGAAAGAGGCACTCGACGTGCATGAAAAGTGCAAACGCCTCTCCAAACGCTACCTCCATGGCCACGGATTCTTCTTTATTGGCCGTGATATCTTCTATCCCCTCGCGCTCGAAGGGGCGCTCAAGCTCAAAGAGATCAGCTACCTGCATGCCGAGGGCTATCCTGCCGGAGAGATGAAACACGGCCCTATCGCCCTGGCGGATGCGGAGCTCTTCACCGTGGCGCTGATGCCCAAAACGATCCTCTACGACAAAACGAAAAGCAACGTCGAAGAGTTGAGCGCCCGCGATTCGACGATCCTTTCGATATCGCCCGAAATGTTCGAACTTGCCGACGATTTCATCCTCACCCATCCGCACGCCCATCCGATGCTCGAATTTTTTGAAATGATGGTCGTCGAGCAGCTTCTGGCGATGGAGATCGCGATCAGGCTCGGCAACGATGTCGATATGCCGAGGAACCTCGCCAAAAGCGTGACGGTCGAGTAGGGCAGTTTATGAGAAGAAGCTGGATCGTCGCGCTTCTTCTCGTACCAATCTTTGGCCTATTGTGGTATCTCAATCGCCATACCGTTTCCACAATCTCTTTTAACGACAAAAAACTTATTATTCAAAACGGCCGCTGTCATCTGATGTGGCCGCTCAAAAATTTTTACAATGAGCACTTTACCGCCGACGTACTGACCATAGAGAGAACCATCGCCACCCTTGAAAACGGCGGCAGGATCGTCGATGAACGGGTGACGATGCCGGCCAACAACACGTTCGGCATGGCCGTTTCCGCCGTCATCTCCCATATCTTCAAGCTCCGGCATATCGAAACGATAGAGCGAAACCTAAAGATGGAGCTTTTCAAAGCGACCACACCCAGCGACGAAACTTTTTACATACTGGCGATCTTCAAAGGAAAAAGCGACCCGGAAATGCTCTATCCGTTGAGTGATAAACTAATAGCAAGTCTACAAAGGTGTCTGTTTGGTAAAGATATAACGCTGCAACCAACCGATAGAGAGAATGACGCCGGTCAACTTTCCATGTTACCACTTTCTGAATGGAATCAGAAACTTTTCGAGCTGGATATCATCGTCAATAAAGATATGTAAAAGAGATTTTTGGTTAAAGAAATAAAGAGGAGGGGATAAAAAGAAGACAGCCAGAAAGGCTGTCTCTCGGTGAGTCGATTAGAGCGGAGTAACGTTCTCTGCTTGAGGGCCTTTTTGGCCTTCGCCGATCGAGAACTGAACTTTTTGTCCTTCGTGGAGTTCTACGCGGCCGAAACCCGGGTTGTTGACTTGACGGAAGTGGACGAATACATCTTTTCCACCATCATCCGGCTGGATGAATCCGTAACCTTTTTCGCTGTTGAACCATTTAACGGTTCCTGTAATCATATCTGCCATGGCGATACCTTTTTGTGTTGAAATTCGAAAGGAAGTCAGAAGCTATCTTGCGGGTTCGGTACTCTATTTCGCTTTAGTCGAGGTAGAACGGTCACACACAAAGACGAGAATCGAAATCATCTTTCTTGGCAAGAAGTATAGCGCAAAGAAAAGGCAATAGCAAGCTTTCGAAAAAAAAATCACAATCAAATCTGTTTTCAAGCACTCTTTTATTATAATCACATACATTTTTTACAGCAAGGGTACCCGTATGCAACAGGATCTCGCCGAAATATTGAAGGCACACAAACTCTCCGAAGAGGATTTTGAACATATCAAGCAGATATTGGGCCGAATTCCCAACATCGTGGAAATCGGGATATTCAGTGCGATGTGGAGCGAACACTGCAGCTACAAATCGAGCAAGAAATATCTTCGCGGCTTTCCCACCGAAGCGCCGTGGGTCATCCAGGGTCCGGGCGAAAACGCCGGGGTTATCGACATCGGCGACGGATATGCAGCCGTTTTCAAAATGGAGAGCCACAACCATCCAAGCTTCATCGAACCCTATCAGGGGGCGGCGACGGGCGTAGGCGGCATTTTGCGCGACGTCTTTACGATGGGCGCACGGCCCGTGGCCAATCTCAATGCGCTCAGATTCGGGCGCGTGCGCGGCGACGACCAGAGCGCGGCCTACCAACGCCATCTCGTCCGCGGCGTCGTCGCGGGCATCGGCGGTTACGGCAACTGCATGGGCGTGCCCACCGTGGGCGGAGAAACCTTTTTCGACGACAGCTACAACGGCAATATTCTGGTCAACGCCTTTACGCTGGGGATCGCCAAATCGGACGAGATATTCTACGGCAAGGCCGAAGGCATAGGCAACCCCGTCATCTACGTCGGCTCCAAAACCGGCCGCGACGGTCTGGGTGGTGCGGTGATGAGTTCCGACAGCTTCACCGAAGAGTCCAAATCGTTGCGCCCCACGGTGCAGGTGGGCGACCCCTTCACCGAAAAGCTGCTGCTCGAAGCGTGCTTGGAACTCTTCAAGACCGATTACGTCGTCGGTATCCAGGATATGGGCGCGGCGGGCCTGACCTCCAGCTCGTTCGAGATGGCTGGCCGCAGCGGCAGCGGTATGCGGATGGACTTGGACAAGGTCCCGATGCGCGAAGAGGGGATGACCCCTTACGACCTGATGCTGAGCGAATCGCAGGAGCGCATGCTCATCTGCGCGCGTAAAGGAACCGAAGAGAAGATCATCGAAATCTTCAAGAAGTGGGAACTCGACTGCGCCGTCATCGGTGAAGTGACCGACACGGGATTGATGGAACTCTACTGGCATGGCAAAAAGGTCGCCGAAGTGCCGGTCGATCCCGTCAGCGAAGAGGCCCCGGTGCTCGACCGCCCCACGGCTCGCCCGAAATATCTCGACGAAATCAAAAGTATCAATATCGACAATTACGATCTTCCGAGCAATCAGGAGGCGTTTGAAACACTCGTGCAGTCGATCGAAGTGGTCGACAAAGCGTGGGTCTACGACCAGTACGATTCGATGGTCCAGACCAATACGATCAAAAACGGCGGCAAACTCGACGCCTCGGTGATCCGCGTCAAGGAGAACGGCCGAGCTGTTGCGATGAGCAGCGACTGCAACCCACGCTACTGCTACATCGACCCCAGAGGCGGGGCGGCGGCGGCCGTCATCGAATCGGGCCGGAACGTCGCGATGAGCGGCGCAAAGCCGCTGGCCATCACCGACTGCCTCAACTACGGCAACCCCGAAAACCCCGAAGTGATGTGGCAGTTTGCCCAGGGTTGTGAAGGGATCAAGGAGGCGTGCCAGAAACTCAACACACCCGTGACCGGCGGCAATGTCTCGCTCTACAACGAAACCAACGGTGTCAGCGTTTTCCCCACCCCGACCATCGCGATGGTGGGGGTCAATGACGACCAGCATAATGTACTGCCTTCTTCATTCCAGAAAGAGGGGAATGCCATCATGCTCATCGGCGAGACCCGCAAAGAGTTCGGCGGCAGCCTCTATATGAAAGAGCTTTTCAAAACCGTCGGCGGCACACTGCCCGAAATCGACTACGACAAAGAGCTGTCACTCTGGGATCTGGTAATAGAAGCCAACAAAAAAGATCTCATCGAAGCCGCCAAAGATCTCAATGTCGGCGGCCTGGCAATCGCGGTAGCAAAAATGGCGGCAGTCGGAGGCAAAGGGGCCGAGGTCACGGCCGATCTGGGTGAAGAAATCAACATCTTCAGCGAATCTTTCGCCCGCGCCATTCTCGAAGTGGCACCTGAAAATGTCGATGCTGTGGCACAGTTAGCCAAAGAACGTGGCCTGAAATGCCAAAAGATCGGCAACGTAGGCGGTGACAGCGTAAAAATCAACGACATCGAAATGACGATGACAAAACTGAGTGACCTCTACTTCAACACCTTCCGACGCATCATCGAACAGGATATCTAAGCGGGGCTATGCCCCGCTGGATATCGCAATAGATGAAGAGAGCAACGAATTCTATTTCTGCTTTTTGGCCCTAGTTCAATTTAGAAGTGCCATGATTGTTTTCACGATCCATCTGAAAGATATAGGCCCGTTTCCCTCACTCACAACTGCATAAAAACTTAACATGGTTCTATGGATATACTGTTAATTTCATACGAAAAATAGAAGATTCATTGAAGTGGACATGAACCGGGAGAAGATCCCGGTTCACTAGTTTAGCAAGAGTAGGTGGAGCTGAATTCGAACGGTGTCGGTCGGGCTTCGTCCGGCCATACTTGCGTTTCGAATTTATAGTGTTGATAGGTATCAATGAACTCTTCGGTAAAGACCGGTTTGAGGAATTCATGGTCTCTGATGAGTGCTTCGAGTGCCTCTCTGAGGGTATGGGGCATTTGAGGAATGTTTTTCTCTCTGATTTCATCAAGTGTCAGTTCGAAGAGGTCGATATCCATCGGTCCCACAGGTACGTATTTGTTTTTGATGCCATCGATTCCGGCCATCAGCAGTGCCGCGAATGCGAGGTAGGGGCAAGAGCTTGAGTCAGGAAATCTTGTCTCGATTCTGGTAGCCATCTCACCCGCACCGTAAGGGATACGACAGGCGGCGGATCGATTCTGGCTGGAGTAAGTCAGAATGCTTGGCGCTTCAAATCCCGGAATGAGTCGTTTATATGAGTTTGTAGTGGGGTTGGTCAAGGCTGCGACGGCGTGGGCATGCTTGAAGACACCGCCAAGATAGTGGAGTGCCGTTTCACTGAGGTTGCCATATTTGCCTTCTTCGTAAAAGAGGTTTTTGCCATTTTTCCAGATAGACTGGTGGACGTGCATACCGTTACCGTTGTCACCATAGAGCGGTTTTGGCATAAATGTCGCCGTCTTGCCATTGAGGTGGGCGACCATCTTGACGACATATTTATATTTCTGAACATTGTCCGCCGCTTCGATAAGCGTACCGAATTTGATACCGATCTCTCCCTGTGCCTGGGCCACTTCGTGGTGTCCGAGCACGACTTCCAGGCCCACTTCTTCCATCACCTGCATCATCTCGGCTCTGAGATCGACCATAGAGTCGGTCGGCATGGTCGGGAAGTATCCGCCTTTGGTACCCGGTCGGTGACCGATGTTGGGCATATCTTCGTAGTTTTTGTCGTAACTCCATTCACCTTCATCAGATTCTACTTTGTAGCCCGATTTGTTGATACCTGTCCAGATCTGTATATTGTCGAAGATGAAAAATTCATTTTCGGGTCCAAAATAGGCGATATCGGCGATACCCTGCTCATCAAGATACTTCAGCGCTTTTTTGGCGATACTTCTTGGACACTTTTCATAGAGATCACCTTTGTAGATATCGTAGACGTCACAGATGACACAGACGGTAGAATCGGCAGTGAAAGGGTCCAAAAATGCGGTAGGAACATCAGGCTTGAGCATCATGTCAGATTTTTCGATCGGCTGCCATGCATCGACAGAAGAACCGTCGAAAGGGATGCCATTTTCGAGCATATCCTTACCTACAGCACTCAGGCGATAGGTGATATGGTGCCATGCGCCTTTCATATCGGTGAATCTGAAGTCCACAAACTCTACTTCGTTTGCCTTACAGTACTCGTAGAACTCATCCACACTGTTTACGAATTTTCCCATTTTAGCTCCTGTGATTTTTGAAGTAACGCCATTATAACAAAATTGCCATAGTAAAGAAGGTAAGTTCATTGTTTAAAAATTAATCAATTTATGATCAACATCTATAAAAATTGCACTTTATTTACACTTGAAACTGGGTTTTTCATTAAAACAGACTCACCAAAGCTATATAGGTGTTATCATAATCTCTCCATAAACACAAAAAAGCTATAATTCCGAAAATTTTATTGACAGGACAGCGAGCATGCGAGCATTGATCAGCGTAAGCGACAAGACGGGCGTAGTGGAGTTTGCCAAAGGACTCGAGAAGTTGGGATTCGAGATCGTTTCGACAGGCGGAACCTACAGGATTCTCAAAGAGAACGGTGTCGATGCCATCGAGATCGACGAGGTGACAAAGTTTCCCGAATGTTTCGAGGGGCGGGTAAAAACGCTCAATCCCTATATTCACGGCGGTATTTTGCATCGGCGCGACAAGCAGAGCCATCTGAATCAGGCCAGAGAACTTGGCGTCGAGGCGATCGACCTGGTGTGCGTGAATCTCTACCCGTTCAAAGCGACGATCGAGCGGACCGACGACTTCGAAGAGATCATCGAAAACATCGATATCGGTGGACCGGCGATGGTTCGCAGCGCAGCGAAAAATTTCGATAGTGTCATCATCGTCACCGATCCTTCCGATTACGCCCCGGTACTCGACGCGTTAAAAAGCGGAAACAATACGCTCGAAATGCGTCGAAACCTGATGATCAAGGCGTTCGAGCATACGGCCGCCTACGACAGCATGATCGCCAACTATATGAACCGTCGCTTTAACGAGGGTTTCGGCGCGAAACAGTTCATCGTGGGATCGAAAGTCTTCAACACCCGTTATGGCGAAAACCCCCATCAAAAAGGGGCGCTCTATGAATTCGAAGACTTTTACACCGAAAACTTCAAAACCCTCAAGGGTGAAGCGAGCTTCAACAATCTGACCGACATCAGCGGCGCTGTGAAGATCGCGGCGGCATTCGGCGATGAAAACGCTGTCTGCATCGTCAAGCACGGCAATCCATGCGGTTTCGCCATTCGTGACAATCTGATCGACGCCTATACCGAAGCGCTCAAATGCGACCCCGTTTCGGCTTTCGGCGGTGTCGTGGCGGTCAACGGCACGGTCGATAAAGCGCTGGCGGAGAAGATGAACGAGATTTTCCTCGAAGTGGTGATCGCCGGACGCATTACCCCCGAAGCGCAGGAGGTCTTCGCCTCCAAGAAGCGGATCAAACTCTTTGAGTTCGGTGCCGACAAGCTGCTTGTCAGTGACGATGCATACGACTTCAAACATATCTCGGGCGGCTTCGTCTACCAGGATGCCGACAAGGTCAAAGAAGAAGAGGTGGCCAATGCCGAACGCAAGAGCAAGCGCGAAGCGACCGAGCAGGAGAAGAAAGATATGCAGATTGCCTGGAAAGTGGCGGCCATGACCAAATCCAACTGTGTCGTCTATGTCAAAAATGCCGCCATGGTCGCTGTTGGCATGGGGATGACAAGCCGCGTCGACGCCGCACGCTGTGCCCTGAAAAAGGCCGAAGAGATGGGACTGGACGTCACCGGTGCGGCGATGGCCAGCGAAGCCTTCTTCCCTTTCCGAGACTCTATCGACGCGGCGGCCGCCGCGGGTGTGAAAGCGATCATCGAACCGGGCGGGTCGATCCGTGACGACGAAGTGATCGAAGCGGCCGACGAACACGGCATCGCTCTCTACTTCACCGGCATTCGTCACTTTCTCCATTAATATATTAATGAATATGAAGATGCAGTGACGCTGCATCTTCTCCCCAACTTTCCCACTTCATCTATTTGCTATCGTCAACCTCTATAAACTTGATTGACCTAGACTAAATCTTTATGATATAATGGCGCAAAAAATTGGACAAGTCAACAAAAAGGAGTAGGCATGAGTAAAAGCCTATACGAAACACTGGGTGTGAGTGAAAACGCATCCGCAGACGAAATAAAACGTGCCTATCGCAAACTCGCGAGAAAATACCATCCCGATATCAACAAAGATCCGGGAGCCGAAGAGAAATTCAAAGAGATCAATGCGGCCTACGAAGTTTTGAGCGACCCCGAAAAGAAGAAGCAGTATGACCAGTTCGGCGACCAGATGTTCGGTGGTCAGAACTTCCACGACTTCGCACAGGGCCAAGGCGGTAACGTCGACCTCGACGAAATTCTGAGAAATATCTTCGGCGGCGGTTTTGGCGGCTTCGGTGGCGCCGGATCGGCCCGCGGCGGTTTCGGTGGCTTCAGCAGCGGCGGCTTCGGCGGCTTCGATATGGGAGGAATGGGTGGCATGGGTGCGCCCGATCTCGACATTCACGCCAAAATCACCATTCCTTTCAATGTCGCGGTAGAGGGTGGCACCCACAGCCTTTCGATCAACGGAGAGACATTCGATATCCGCATTCCGCCGGGTGTCAAAACCGGAGAGACACTGCGCATTCGCGGTAAAGGAAAGAGTTATAACGGTCAGCGCGGCGACCTTCTTTTGAAGATCGAAGTAGCCCCGAGCCCCGAATACGAACGCAAAGGTGACGATCTTTACAAAACGATCGACATCCCTTTGAAGATCGCGATGTTCGGCGGCAAGATCAAGGTGCCCACTCTCGAAAAAGAGATTACGCTCAAAGTTCCCAAAAACACGAAAAACGGACAGAAATTCCGTGTCAAGGGACTCGGTGTCATGAACCGAAAGACGAAGCAGAAAGGCGATCTCTACCTGATCGCCAACATCGTCCTTCCGAAAGTGGAAGAGCTCGATCCCGAATTGGCGAAAATGATGGAAGAGAAACTACCTGGAGGTGAATAATGCATAGTTACGATGAACCGGTCTATCTGATCAGCGTGGTGGCGAAAGTTTTGAATATCCATCCACAGACGCTGCGTCAGTATGAAAGAGAGGGACTCATCGAGCCTTCTCGTACACAGGGGCGCATGCGGCTCTACTCGCAACGCGACATCGACCGCATCAAGACGATTCTTCGACTGACGCGTGAACTCGGTGTCAATCTCGCAGGGGTGGATATCATCATGCAGCTCAAAGAGAAGATCGACGCGATGCAGCAGGAGATCGACTCCCTTCGCGAAGCCCTCGAAGAGGCGCACAGCAGCACGATTCCCAGTCACCGCGCCATGGTGAGCAAAAACAATTACGAAATCATCATTTTCGAAGAGAAAGAGTAGGAGGCTGCCTACTCTTTGAGCCGTTCGATCTTCGCGCCGATCGAGTGGAGTTTTTCATGCAGCTTCTCATAGCCGCGATCGAGATGGTAGATGCGATGGACATTGGTCACGCCGCTTGCGGCGAGGCCCGCGAGTACCAGCGCACTGCTTGCGCGCAGATCGGTTGCCATCACATCAGCACCGAGCAACTGGATCGGTCCATTGAGTGTGGCCGTGTGCCCCTTGAGGTGAATGCTCGCCCCCAATCTCTGCAGTTCACTCACATGCATGAACCTGTTTTCGAACAACCGCTCCTCGATGATACTGACACCCTCGGCCTGGGTCGCCAACGCCATGAATTGCGCCTGTAGATCGGTCGGAAAACCAGGGTATTCGGTGGTCGATATCTCGAATGCCCTCAGGCGCGCCGCAGGATAGATCGTCATGCTCATACCGCTCTCTTCGATACGACAGCCCGCTTCGTGCAGTTTCGCCATGACGGCATCGAGATGGTCGGGACGCACCTGGTGCAGCGTCAGCGTACTGTAGGTGATCGCGGCGGCACAGAGGTAGGTACCCGCTTCGATTCTATCCGGAATGATAGAGAAGGGGGCGAACTTCAGCGGTGTTCTGTCGGTTCCTTCAATAATCAGTTCATCGCTGCCGACACCCTCAATCTTCACACCGGCTTCCTGCAGCACTTCGCACAACTGAACCACTTCGGGCTCTTTGGCCACATTGATCAGTTCGCTTTTTCCACGCGCGAGCGCCGCCGCCATGATGATGTTTTCACTGCCCGTCACGGTCACTTTGTCGAAGATGATACGAGCTCCGCTCAACCCTTCGGGCGCTGTAGCGACGACATAACCGTTTTTGATGTCGATCACCGCGCCCATCTGTTCGAGTGCCTTGAGATGCAGATCGATGGGGCGCTGCCCGATGGCACATCCTCCCGGCAGGCTCACTTCGCAACGGCCGAAGCGCGCGAGCAGGGGGCCGAGCACCAGGATCGAAGCGCGCATCGTCTTGACGATGTCGTAGGTGGCGGTGGTATTGGTGATCTCTTCGTTGTCGATGACGAGCGTATGGTCTTCGAACGTGAAGCGGCTTCCGAGCTTGCCGAGCAGCTTCATCAACGTCCGGATATCGGCCACGTCGGGGATATTGTCGATTTCACAGGGGGCATCGCTGAGCAGCGTGGCGGCGATCAGCGGGAGTGCGGCGTTTTTCGCACCGGAAATGGTGATGTCACCCTCGAGGCGGGAAGGGCCGGTGATCGATAGATAGTCCATGATTAGCAGTTGTCCTTGTATTCGAGATAATCTTTGAGAATTTTCGGATGGTCGAAGACGAGCTCCTCCCACGGAATATTGGCAAAATGAAAGAGCTTCGCCGATCGTGCGTCGTCCCCGCCGACAGGACGGCCAACGGCACGGCTGACATAGACTACCGAAACCGTATGAAACCGCGGATCGCGTTTGGGATCGGAATAGACGCCAAGCAGATACTCGAGCGTGACATCAAGCCCCGTCTCCTCTTGCATCTCGCGACGGCACGCGGATTCGACCGTTTCGCCGATCTCGACGAAACCGCCGGGAAGCGCGCGTCCGTGAGGCGGATTTTTTCTTTCTATAAGCACGATACCCAGGAATTCCCCCGATTCATCAAAACATTCGATGATACTGTCGGTGGCGAGATAGGGTGTTTTGATCGACATGAATATATCCTTGTTGAAAAGATTGATTTTACCATAAAAAGAGGGTAGAATAGGGTCATATTGATTAATATGGAGTATCGCATGTCTAGTAAACTCGACCGTCTCAAAGCGTTGGCCGACGAGATCTCTTCCTACGAAATCGAGAGAAAAAAGAATTTCAAAAGGCTCAAAGCGCTCTTCGAAACGCTGAATCTGCATGACAAGGTCGCGCATTTCGATGACCTTTTCGATTTCAAGGCGATCAACCTTTCTGGCATTTCCCTCTCTCCCGAAACGCTGGGCAGAGTGGCTGAGGGCAAGTATGCCCAGATCATCGCCATCTCATATGTGGAGCATGATGGGAAGAAACGGGCCAAAAACATCAGTCTCAGATACTTCGGCCGGGCCGAGCAGCTCGACGAAAAAGTAAAAAACGATATCGTCGAGTTCATCCTTCGCTGGCGGCTCGAAAAGAGTTTTCTCGGAGTCGACCACTACCGCAATCTTCTCAAGAGGCTGCCTCTATAGAAGCGGCCTTAAACCCGTGATTTAATTACACCGGTTTAATGGGAGCATGAAGATTGATGATAAAATTGCGCGAATATTCGTATAGTAAATATCAGTGAATGGAAGGAAAACACAATGACACCAGAAGAGATCAGCAAAGCGGTCCACATACGACCGACAAAAGAGATGCTCGAAGAGAGAAAAATGAAGATCATCGACATCCGTACGGAGATGGAGTGGCGACAGACAGGAATCGTCCCGGGTTCTGCATGCATCACCTTTTTCGACGATTTCGGCAATTACGACGTCGATAAATTTCTGGCCGAATATGCGAAAATCGCCGACAAAGATGAATTGGTCGGCCTTATTTGCCGGACAGGCAGCCGTACGCGCATGGTCACCAATTTTCTACGCCAGAACGGCTATAACGCCGTCAATCTCGATGGTGGCGTCTTCCACCTCAACAGCATAGGGTATGAACTCGTGCCCTACAACCCCTCCAAATAACCTCGAAATTATCCAAAGCCGCCGGAAAAACCGACATCGAGACCCCATTTTTTCCGGTTTCATCCAAAAATCTCCTGTTTTAAGACGCCAATAACCGTTATTTCAATAAAATCAAACGACAATCAATTTCATAAAGGCTTCCACGTGACACTCTACAAACAGATCGGCATGGTCATATCGATTCTCCTTCTCCTACTGCTGGGCGGTGTTTTGGGCGTCAACTTCATGCAATCCAAGGCACATCTGGAAGAACAGCTCAACACCCAGGCTGAAAATACGGCCTATGCCCTGAGTCTCGCCATTGCCGAAGCCGATGCCGATCCGAGCAAGGTCAAACCCATTATCGATGCGGTTTTTAAGAACGGCCAGTATCGTCTGATCGAACTCGAGAATATAGAGCGTCTGCCGGTCTATAGAAAGAGCAGGGTGCCCAATACCTCCGATATTCCTTCATGGTTTGTGGATATCATCAAGATCCATACACAGATCATCGAGAAGCTGATCAGTAGGCAAAACGAAACGATTGGCGTATTGCTGGTTCAGGCCAACGAAGCCGCCGCCTATCGGCAGCTTTACGCCATTTTCAAATACACGCTCGTCGTATTCGTCGTCGCTGCCTTCATAGGACTCATTCTGCTGCAACTCGTTTTGAACTATATTCTGCGCTCGCTGGAGAATATCAAGAATCAGGCCGAAGGCATCGTCCATAACCGGTTTATCGTTCAAAAAGAGATACCCTCGACAGCAGAGCTCAAAAACGTGACACTGGCGATGAATACGATGGTCAAACGGGTCAAAGAACTCTACGAACGCAGTTCGGAAGCGATGAAAAAGAGTCAGGAGAGCCTCTATTACGATCCGATGACGGGACTCTACAACCGCCGTTATTTCCAGGTCAAACTGCCTGAATATCTGCTCGCCAACGACAGCCGTTCGCGCGGCACATTCATGTTGATTCGCATGAATAGGGTGTCGGAAGCGAACAAAAGGGTGGGGCACAAACGCATCGACGAACTCTTCGGACGTTTCGCCACCATTCTCAAAAAGAGTTGCGAGCTCGTGCACGAGCCACTTATCGCGAGAATCAATGGCACGGAATTCGCCCTCGTATTGCCCGTCTATAACGAAATCACCGCCAAAGACCTCGCGCAAAAGATCATTGGCGAATTCATGATTCTCAGCGACCGCAACGGTCTTCGCGAAACCCTCTACCTGAGCATCGGTATGTGTGCCTATGTCCGCAAAGAGCCTGTCAGCACACTGTTGAGTTGTGCTGACTCCGCTTTGTGCGAAGCGGCACTCTATCACGAAAACCGTATCTCGGTCTTCGAAGAGGAGAAAGAGAAGG
Organism: Hydrogenimonas sp.; assembly: GCA_030826715.1. Taxonomy (GTDB): domain Bacteria; phylum Campylobacterota; class Campylobacteria; order Campylobacterales; family Hydrogenimonadaceae; genus Hydrogenimonas. Next base: position 68,911 of record JAUUDL010000115.1, read on the forward strand.
AGAAGACCATCACAGGCAAGACGATGTGGCGAAGTATTATCGAAACGGCACTCAAAGAGAAGAAACTCCAACCCAAATTCCATCCCGTCTTCGATATCAAGCAGCACAAAGATGTCTCATATACGCTCTCTTTCGATATTCTTCACGGCACTCAGGCCATCAGTTATGGCGAATACGTTCCGGCCGTAATCGAATTGGACATGGAGAACGAACTGATGGAGTACGAGCTCGAATATATGAAGACCCACCGCTTCACCCAGAACGCCATCTCTTTCGAACTGATCGCGGATATGCTGCAAGAGAGCGACAAGTTTCTCTATTTCGAAGATGTCGTCACCCAGATCGCGCAGAATCTCAACGGGCATCTGTTCATAGAGATCTCCGAATACGACCTTCTGGCACTCAAACCGATCGTCGTCGAACATATCAGCATCGCACTCAAAGCCAAAGGTATCCGCTTTGGAATCGACCGTTTCAATGCGGACCGGAGCGATTTCAGCCATCTCAAATACACCGCTCCTGCCTATGTCAAGATGCATGTATCCCACTATCTGGATATGGATACCGCTTCTCAAAACGCCCTTCTCACACTCCTTGGAAGTCTCGACATTCAGCTCATCGTCGTAGGTGTCCGGCAAAAAGATCTCGAAAAGCTCAAAGCCGCTGCGATCCGATACGTTATCTTTGACTGAATTTTTCGGCGGCAAGTCCGACGCCGGCATCTGTCAGAGTGCGATCGACTCCCAGAAGAAATCGACATGTTTCTCGAACTGCGACGAGATCGGCGTGGTCGCTTTGGCATCGATACGCAGCAGCGACAGATGTAGCCGAATGTAGAATAGGGGAGAGATAAACTCCTGCGCCATAAAGATCGGGTCGCCCGATCTGATTAACCCCTCCTGCATCATCACAAACAGCGCTTTGGATATCTGCTGAATATCCTTGTGGTGAAACTCCGTCAGAAAACTCTCACGCAATGTTTCGTTCTGGAAGAGCTCTATCATCAAAATACGAAACAGTTTCTCTTTTTTTTTATCGAACGATATAAGTTTGTAGGCGACGACAAACTCTCTTAAAAACGATTTGCCACGCCTGGCTTTCTCTTCGAGGTTTTTGAAGTCGAAGGGGGTAGTGAATATCTCCGTAATGATCTTTTTGAGTATCTCTTCTTTGTTTCTGAAGTGGTTGTAGATGGCACTCTCTCGAATGCCCACCGCCGCAGCTATCTTTCTGACCGAAGCTCCTTTGTAACCCTGTGTCGCGATCAAATCGATCGCTGCATCGACGATTTTCTGCTTGGTATTTTTCTGTTTCGGCATCTTTCAAAACCCCTGAATATCGTATTTTTCAATATGAACGTCTGTTCTTTTATTGGAATGTCTGAAAGAATGATACATGAACAATCGTTAATATATCATAAAACGAATAATTAACAATCGTTCATGTAAATTTTGAAGATCTTTTTAATGAAAGAGGCGATAGAATAAAGTTTGAAAATTATAGTTTTCAATACTTTTATAGTTTTTATTCTCTAAGGCGTATACAGCTTTGCACTGATGAAGAAATCTGTGTATCATTCTTTCAACGCCTCTATATCTCAAAGAAGGATCTTGGTTGCACTATCCGCTCGATTTCGAAAAGAGTTTCGACAGGACGCTGCTGTTTTGGATGGGACGCTATATGCACTCCAAACTCAATTCACTCTCCAACCGTCAGGTCAAAGATCCCGATGCATTGGCGCGCATTATCGGACAGCTTCGCAGGGGTGTCGAAAATATCGATGAGATGAGC
>JAUUDL010000043.1 GCA_030826715.1 Hydrogenimonas sp.
AAGGGCGAGCACGTCACGGCGGAGATAAAAGGGCTGCAGCGCTGTGATATAGAGATTATCGAGCGCGACAAACGCAACTATCTGTGGATAAAGGAAGCCTCCCGATGCTAAAAATCGTACTTACCATCGCCGTCATAGCCGGCGTCTACTATTTTCTGATCAAAAAGCCCCAGGTGACGCAAAAGCGCCGGGAACGGGCCGACGCCGAAGCGAAAAAACCCAAAAAGGGCGAAGAGATCATGGTCGAATGCGACAAGTGCGGCACCTATATCAGCACGCACGAAGCGATCATCAAAAGCGGCAAATACTACTGTTCCAAAGAGTGCGCGGGGGTGAAGTGATGATCATCCTCGGCCATCCCGACATCCCCTTTCAACCGCTCCACTACGTCGAGTCTGTCGAAGAGATTTCGCGGACCCCCTCCGGTGTCGTACTCTGGCTGGGCCCCTACGCACAGGCCAAAGAGATCGCCAAACACTGCAGGCAAAACAGAATTGCCTACGCCGTCATGGCCGAATCGCTCATCGACGCTCTGCTCGCCAATGCTCTGCACGCCACCTACATACTGGCGCAGATGCCGCTGGCAACCCAATTGCAAAAGATGGCCGAAACCTACCTCTTCGATGCCAAAATCATCGTTCCGATCGATGAGGAGATCGAAATGGCCGCGATCGCACAGGCAGGGATCGACGGCGTGATATTTCAAGAGGCCATAGTGTTTACAGAATAATTAGTGTAATCACATCTTGACTTTATAAAATTTTTATATTATTCTTTAGCCACTTATACTAAAACTTAGAAAAATTTATAAAGGATTGAATATCATGGAAGCGGTAAAAACAGTCGTTCTTTTGACACTGATGACCCTGCTGATGGTCTGGGTCGGTGGCATCTTCGGCGGCACGAGCGGTATGCTGATAGCGCTATTGATCGCCGGCGCGATGAACTTCTACGCCTACTACTTTTCCGACAAGATGGTGCTGGCACACTACCATGCCGTGGAAGTGGATGAACAAAGCGCCCCCGGCCTCATCGCCATCATCAGAAGACTCGCGAACAAAGCGGGTATCCCGATGCCGAAAGTTTACATCATCCCCGAACCGGTACCCAACGCCTTCGCCACGGGCCGAAACCCGAGCCATGCGGCGGTGGCGGTGACGGAAGGGTTGCTCGATCTGCTGAACGAAGAGGAGATCGAAGCGGTACTCGCCCACGAATTGAGCCACGTACGACACTACGACATTCTCATCGGCACCGTCGCGGCGACGATCGCCGGCGCCATCGCCTGGATCGCCAATATCATGCAGTTTGGCGCCTTTTTCGGCGGCGGGCGCGACGAAGAGAACCCCAACCCGATCGTGATGATCGTGCTCTCCATCATTCTTCCGATCGCTGCGGGCATCATCCAGATGGCGGTGAGCCGAAGCCGCGAATTCGAAGCCGATGCCGGTGCGGCCAGGCTGACGGGTCATCCCGAGTGGTTGGAGAGCGCGCTTTTGAAACTCGAAAACTACAATCGCCAGGGCATCCTGCCCGAAGCGACTCCGGAGACGGCGCACATGTTCATCGTCAACCCCTTCACCGGCAAGGATATCAGCTTCGCCAATCTTTTCAGAACCCACCCGACGACTGAACAACGCATCGAAAGGCTCGAAGAGATCCGACGCGAAATAATGGGTGCTACAAGAGCATAAAAGAGTCTCTTCTCTTCCAGCAAGGCACAACTTGCATGGTACAATGCCGTCCAATGCATAGAAACGAGGAGCATGTGTGCGCAAAAATTTCATCCGCTCTATCAAAAGTGTCAAAGAGGGGCGGAGGCGGCTGAATGGATAGATTCTCCAACCATATCAAAAACATCCTCCACGGGTTTTTCCTGGCCGTGGGCACCACTGTCGCCGAACCGGTCACGATTTTGCCGCTGATGGTCAACTACTTCGGCGGCAGCCCGATTCTCATCGGTTTTTTCAGCGGACTGATGCGCGGCGGGGCGGTGCTGATGCAGCTTTTCGCCGCCTACCGCGCCCAGCACTACGCCCGCATGCTCCCCTATCTGCGGCGTGTCTTCTTCTTTCGATTCCTGTCGTGGTTTTCCATCGGGGCGGCGATCATGCTCTTTGGCAAAGAGCACCCCACACTGACACTCTGGTGCATCGGTATCGGCCTCTTTTTCTTCAGTTTCAGCGCAGGATTCGGCGCCATCTATTTCAGGGAGATCGTCGCCAAAATCTTCACGCACAAATTTCGTGGCAAAACAATGGCATGGCGGCAGTTCTTCGCGGGACTCGGGTCGATCCTCAGCGGTGCCGTGGCGGCGTGGGTGCTCGAAACGTTCGAAGCGCCGTATGACTTCGGCTACCTCTTCATGCTCAGTGCGGCGTTGATGGGGTTGGGCTTCCTTGCCTTCGGCACGATCGACGAACCCGTCAAAACACACTTCGAAACGAAGATCGAATCGTTCACCGCCTTTTTAAAGCATGCGATCGAGACCCTCAGAGCCGACCGTCAACTTCAACTGCAGATCGCCACCTTCCTTCTGGCCTACAGCTACCTCATCGCCATGCCGTTTGTCATCCTCGACGCCAAAGAGACGATCGATCTTACCGGTACGGCCGTGGGTATGCTGATCACGACCCAGATGGTCGGCGCGATGCTCAGCAACCTCCTTTGGGGAAAGCTCGGCGGTATGGGGCACTACCGCCTCATCACCAATATCTCGATCGCGATGCAGTTATTGGCCATTCTACTCGCCTTTTTCGCCCATTCGCTTCCGATTTTTCTGATCATCTTCTTCCTCTTCGGCGCCGCCGCCGACGGCAACCGCATCGCCAGCTCCAACCTCATCCTGATCCTCGCCCCCGAAGCCAAGCGGCCTCTTTATGTGGCGATCCAGATGAATATCGTCTCGCTGGGGATGTTCTTTTCGATTCTGGGCGGTTTCATTCTCCATTTCGGCGGCTATACACTTCTTTATGCCATCGCGGCCGCCACCCTCGCCGTCGCGCTCACGCTTTCGTTTCGCCTGAAAGATTCAGCCATTTAAGATAATACAGCGGATCCATTTTGAACGCCTCCACATGCCCTACGCCTTCGAACCAGGCGATACGGGCAGTAGGGCAAAGACGTTTCAGCAGCGCTTTGTGCCAACTGCCAAGAAGTGTGTCTTCTTCTTCGAAAATGTAGAGAATCTCCCTACCACACAACGCTTTGCAGCGCCTCCGGTTGTCGACGAAATCGAAATCCTGTCCGAAAAATCTCTTCGCGACCCACTTGACGTAACCGTACAGAAATGGGGGCAGAGAGGCGCGTCGCCAAAGTTCCTGCTTCACGAGACGCTCGAAGTCGATCCATGGTGCGTCGGCGATAACGCGCTCGAAAGAGCCGGGACGTTTTTCGGCCATTATCAGCGCCGTCACCGCTCCCATCGAAAAACCGTGAAGCCGCCATCGGTATTCCGACCCTTTGCCGAGGCTGTCGATCCATCCGAGCATGTCGGTATGCTCTTTGAGCCCAAAAGTTACGCGCTCTCCTCCGCTTTCGCCGTGCGCGCGCAGATCGGCCATCATCACATTCCATCCCTTTTCGTGGTAGTGACGGGCCAGATCGAAAATTCCGCTGTGATAGCCGTTTCTGCTTCCACTTTTGCCATGCATCAGCAAGATGGCTTTTTGGGATTTTGCTTTGATCCACCACCCTCTCAGCACGATGCCGTCATCGGTTTCGTAGGCGATATCTTCATACTCCACGCCCCATTCACCCGGCGTATGCGTGATAGGTTCGTGGTGTCCGAGTGTATGTTTATGCACCACATAGAAAGGATAGAGGAGCAGGGAGAGAAAAAGCAGCAAAAGAAGGATGGCAGCGAGCGTCATACGACGATTCGCTCGATCATGGGGGAGAGTTTGACCATCACGTCGTAGGCGATCGTGCCAAACTGCGCCGCCGCTTCGGCAGCGTCTGCAAAGAGGCAGACACGTTCGTCGTCGCCTTCGAGGCTGAAAGCGTCCATCGAAACGCGCCCTATGATGGCTCTTCCGTCGGGCAGCCGGTAGGGGCGGGAGGCATCGCCGCGAAACCATCCGTCGCCATAGCCGATATCGTAGGTCGACACGATACCCGCCTTCGCCATCTGCCCTTCGCCGCCGTACCCGATACGCATGGCCGGCGTCACTTCACGCGACGCAATCCTCTCGGCCCAGAGCGACATGACCGGTTTCAAAGGAGGTGTATGAAAAGGTGGTGGCATCTGCAGGCATCCGTAGGCGGCGATGCCGATGCGGGCGAGATCCTCGTCGAAACCGTTGCTCCGCATCAGCGCCGCGGAGTTGCAGCTATGCCAGCGCACGCCCCGCAACCCCACTCTTTCACCCTCTTCGCGCAGCGCGTCGAATCGCTTTTTCTGCCAGAAAAACTCGCTCCCCATCATATCGGCGCTGCGGTGGTGGGTCATGACGCCCGAAAGCTTCAATCCCCGCCCATCGGCGGTTTCGATGGCTTCGTGAAAACAGGCAGGGTCCAGGCCGTTGCGGTGCATCCCGGTATCGAACTTCAGCTCGATGCGCGTTCCTTTGGGCACCGATTCGAGTTGCCGGCGATCGTTGACGACCCTGCGGATCTTCTCGCCCGGATCGCTGACGGGCGTGTCCGAAAGCACAAGAACCGTCTCAAAATGCGGATGAACGGCCCACGCTTCGGCCATCGTCCGCACCACCGCATGGCGGATACCCGCCTCTTTGGCAAGAGAGGCGACGATACCCAGCCCATGCCCGTAGGCGTTGTCTTTCAAAACCAGTGCGATCTTTTCGACCGATTGTGTTTTCTGCGCGATTTGGTTAATATTGTGCAAAAAATTGCGGCGTGAAATCTCAATTTTAGACATAGGCACGATTTTACCGCAAAAAAGGAGATTTTTGAGAATGAAGTCTATATATTTTCTGCTCTTTTTGGCCGTTTCACTCCTTTTTGGTGAAGAGCATGGTCCCAAATTCATGCCCGAGGGCGAACCCCATCCGATCATCGCGGCGATCAAGATCATCGGCATGATCGCCACGGCGATCTTTGTGATCGTCATGGTCTACCGCTCGATCCGGGTCGTAAAGGATGACGAAGATGACCACGTGCACCGTCCCGACTGAATGGCATCGGCAGGATGCCGTACTGATGGCGTTTCCCCATGCCGGGACCGACTGGGCCGACGATCTGAAAGGGGCGCTCACGCCTTTCGTGCGCATCGCCAGCTCCATCGCCTACAACGAACCGCTGCTGCTTATTTGCGACGATGCCGACAAAACGCGCGACCTCTTTTGTGAAACGCGCAACATCACCTTTGTCGAACTCCCCACCAACGACACCTGGGCCAGGGATTTCGGCCCGATCACGATCTATGAAAACGGAGTCCGAAAATTTCTCGACTTCACCTTCAACGGCTGGGGGAACAAGTTTCAAAGCGACCTCGACAATGCCGTGACGCAACAGCTCGTGCAAAAGGGAATTCTCTTCGGCGGTTACGAAAAGGTCGATTTCGTTCTGGAGGGCGGATCGATCGAGAGCGACGGAAACGGCACGCTGATGACTACCTCACGATGCCTGCTCAATCCCAACCGCAATCCGGAATGGACGAAAGAGGATATCGAAGATTTTTTAAAAGAGAAGCTTTGTATCGAGAGGATATTGTGGCTCGATCACGGCGAGCTCGAAGGAGACGACACCGACGCGCATATCGATACTCTCGCCCGTTTCGTGGACGAAAAGACGATCGCCTACGTCGCCTGCGACGATCCTGAAGATTCACACTACGAAGAGCTGAAAAAGATGGAAACCCAGCTGCAAAGCTTCACGACTTCAGCGGGCGAACCCTACCGGCTCGTCCCGCTGCCCCTGCCATCGCCCAAATACAAAGATGGCAGACGCCTGCCTGCCACCTACGCCAACTTTCTCATCACCAACCACGCCCTGCTGTTGCCGATCTACCGCGACGAAAAGGACAAAGCCGTGACCGACCTTTTCCGTTCGCTCTTCCCGACGCGGGAAGTGATACCGATCGACTGTTCCAAACTGATCGAGCAGGGCGGCAGCCTCCACTGCGTAACGATGCAGATTCCGGCTTATTATGAATAAGGTGGTAAAATAGTGCCAACGGTTTTAAGAATTGGAGCGTATAAGTTCTACTTCTATTCTCATGAGCCCAATGAACCGCCACACATTCATATAGACGGGGAGAATATGAGTATAAAATTTTGGCTCGACCCTGTCGGTTTGGCTGCAAATATCGGTTTCTCTCCAAGAGAGTTGAAGAAAATAGAAAAGCTCGTCAAAGAGCATCAAAAAGATTTACTGGAGGCCTGGCATGGGTATTTTGGCACCGACTGCCGATGAGCGCGTCA
>JAUUDL010000100.1 GCA_030826715.1 Hydrogenimonas sp.
AGGACGCTGCTGTTTTGGATGGGACGCTATATGCACTCCAAACTCAATTCACTCTCCAACCGTCAGGTCAAAGATCCCGATGCATTGGCGCGCATTATCGGACAGCTTCGCAGGGGTGTCGAAAATATCGATGAGATGAGCAGTCTGGCCAAAGAGGCGCGAAATGCCGGGCTGATCGGTATCAATACCTACTACAAGCCTCTCGAGAAATTGTATGCGTATCTTACGGCGCTCGGGCCCGCTTCGATGAAAGAGATCGACGAAGAGCTTCTCAGCGACTTTCTCGCATCGGCCACAGCTTCCTTGTCGGATGCGACGAAAAAGAACTACCGTATCGCGATGATCAACTTTTTCGGCTATATCGACAAACAAAACGGCGAAGATGACGGCACATCCCACCATTACGGTATCGAACTCAAAAACTGGGGCGGCCTCTCGGGAAAAAGCGGTACCAAACTCCCCTCCTTCATGCAAGAAGCCGAAGTCGAACGTTTCATTGAAGCCATCGACACTTTTCCATTCCAACATGCGGTCGCTGCGCGAAACAGAGTGTTGATCAAGCTCATTCTCTTTACCGGCATTCGCGTATCCGAAGCGCTCGGCCTGAAAACCAAGGATCTGATTTTGGAGAGTGACGTCTATCTCGTACGCATAACGGGCAAGGGGAACAAAGCCCGTGTGGTGATGATCAAAGCGGCTCATATTAATAAATATCTCAAAGAGTGGCTCCAGATACGCCCATGCCAGGGAGAACTGCTTTTTTGCAACAAAAAGGGCACTCCCCTTACCCAGGCCTATGTCAGCCGAATCGTCGAAAAAATCCTGATGAGTGCGGGCATCCGCAAAGAGAAAAATGGCGCCCATATGCTCAGACACACCTTCGCGACGATGCTCTATCTCAAAAAAAGAGATCTGGTGCTCGTGCAGGAGGCGCTGGGACACGCCAGCCTCGACACTTCTCGCATCTATACCCATTTCGACAAGGAGCGGCTCAAGGAAGCCGCCGACGTCATGGACGATATCGCATCAAAATCGAAAGGAGGTTGAGCGTGCACACCATTACGTTTCTTGGCACCTCCGCAGGGGTCCCTACCCGCTTTCGCAACGTCTCGGCCCTGGCTCTGCAGCCCGAAAATTCCAAAAAATGGATGCTTTTTGATTGTGGCGAAGCGACCCAGCACCAGATCATGAAAACATCTTTGAGTGCCTACAATCTCGAACGTATCTTCATCACCCATCTGCACGGTGACCATGTCTACGGACTCTGCGGGCTTCTGGCATCCAAAGGGATGCAGCGCAGCGAATCCGCACTTGAAATTTACGGTCCCGAAGGGTTGCGGGAGATGCTCGGTTGCGTCATGCACCACTCCCAGCTCAACCTCCCCTTCGATCTGAAGATTTTCGAGATCGATGCGAACAGTTCGATGCGCTTCGAAGATTTCAGGATCGACGTCGTCGAACTCTCCCACTCCATCACCTCTTACGGCTTCGTCCTCACTTTCGACGACAAACCCGGGCGTTTCGACGTGGAAAAGGCAAAAAAACTGCACATCCCCGAAGGACCGCTTTTTGCAAAACTGAAAAAGGGCGAAAGCATCACCCTGCCCGACGGCCGTACGGTCAGTGGCACCGACTTGGTAGGCCCTTCCAAAAAAGGAGCACGCATCGTCATCGGAGGTGACAATGACAACCCCCTCCTCTTTTCACCCTACGCGCCTTTCGATCTGATGATCCACGAAGCGACCTACACTCAGAAAGACTTCGACCGGCTCGAGAGAAAATTCAAACATACAACAGCGAAACAGTTGGCCCAAGCGGCTCAGAAAATGGGCGTTTCGTGGCTAATATTAAATCATATCAGTCCAAGATACGACAAAAATGGCAGGATTTCGGAACTTTTGGATGAAGCGAAGCGCTATTTCGATGGGCGCGTCGACGTGGCGTACGATTTCATGAAGATAGAGATTTAATAGTTTCTTTCAGACGCTGAAGAAAGGGAAGTTGGGATTTGACGATTCTCGAAGCAGCAACGTCGAGTTTCATCCATTCGGCACGGTCAGCTTCGGGAAACTTCACCGTTTTGCCACTCTTTGGCGGCCACTCGATTTCGAAAGTGTTGGATCGTATATCGGTTGGAAGATCCGTTTCGACGGCCCATGCCACGATTTTTTTACCCGAAAGTTTGACCTCTCCAAGCGGGACGAGCGTATCTTGTTCGACATCAAGACATAGCCCCGTCTCCTCTTCGAACTCCCTCAGTGCAGCATGCAGCGACTCTTCGCCCTCTTCTATCTCCCCTTTGACGATACTCCAGCTGCGATCTCTGTTTTTCCAGTAGGGACCACCCATATGGATGAGAAAAACGTAGATGTCGCCATCTTTTCGTTTAAATGGTAGAATACCCGCACTTGTTTTCATTATCAGGAGTATAACAGAGATTATGAGAAAATTTTCTTTTATCAAAGCATCTACACTTGCGGCATTGGTGGGCGCCATTTCCATCCAGGCCGAAACTTTCAAAGAGATTCCGGGCACATACGACTACTTCGAAGCCAGAAAAGTGTGTGAAACCAAACTGGGAAAGGGGTGGAGACTCCCCGAAATATGGGAACTTTTCACCCTACGCGGCAAAACGGACGAATTTGGAAAAGATAAACGCTATTGGAGCGGCAATACTCTCGAAGAAGCGCGTATCGTCAAGACGATACGCCACGAAAGCGAATATTTCGTCAATGACAAAAACCGCCCGGCATACGCCTTTTATCTGCAAGACGGCGACATTACACCCACCCCGAAATCGGTCAAGGCGCATGTGATCTGCACCAACCAGACGAAAGTGATGGCCAGCGACGAAGGTTTTCAAAAGCAACCCGACGGTTCGGTGATCGACAGACGAAGCGATATCGTCTGGGAACCGCTGGGTGATACCAAAAGGCGTAACCTCAAACTCCCCTTCGAAGAAGCCGAAGAGTATTGCGAATCCAGAGGCTGGCGCCTCCCTTCCGTCGACGAACTCTACGGCATCGTCAACTTCAATTACGTCAAACCCGCCGTCAACAAAAAGATTTTCGGTCCGATGCATCTGAAATATTACTGGAGCGACGACGATTTCGGCGACGATTCGGCCTATGTGGTGGGATTCAGTATCGGATCGGTCGCCACGAGCAAAAAAAGCAACGTTAGTTATTTCAGATGCGTCAAGGATCTCGAAGAGATTTCCGAATAAACGCTTTTAACGGGACCCGGGTTGTACTCTGGCCATAATCGCATCGGGTGAGAGGCGGTAGAGAATCGCGAGCTCTTCGAGAATCTTTACGTCGATGAAGTTGTCAGAAAGCGCTTTGGCGACCGCATCGACCCTCTCACTCTCGCTTCGAGACTCCCTGAGCCTTCGCATCAGATCAGCCGTCTCATCGCTTCGCACATAAAAGATGTCATAGAGCCTGTCGGCATCGTCGGGATCGAGCCCGTTGTCGCGGCACAGTTTCTCCATCTCTTTCTCGTCGATCTTGCCCATCGCGAAATGTTCGACGATCACCGCCACTTTCCCGAGATAGGTCGGCTGCGAATCGATACGGTTCTGCAGTTCGTCGGCGATGCCCGATGGTGTCACCGCAAAGGCGGCGATTCGGATGCGCGTCGCCCCTTTTTCGTCGAAACGGATGGCGAAATAGACCGGTGTCCTGGGCATTGTCGCCATTTCGAGCACATCGAGCGCCTCATCAAGCGCAAACAGCGGCGTATCGGGCGGCAGATGAAGCACATAGGCGATCCCTTCGCTCACGCGGCGGCTTCTAACGATATGCGCCATTCGAAGCACCGCTTCGCGCAGATGGCGTCCTTCCGCATAAAAGAGGCGGTTGAACGCACCGGGTTTGAACACCTCCCGGACCGACTCCTCGCCGAGCGAAAAATCTTCACTCGAAGACTCCACCAGGAGCGATTCGTACTCCTTGAGCGCGCGTGAAAGCGCCAGGGCCGCCAAAGATTCGGCCTGTACCGGGATCAACACCATTCCCGATTCCATCAGACGCTCTGCACTCTTTTTCGATGTTTCGGTTTCATAAAAGAGCAGCGACGACGCGGGTGGCAGCGTTTTGGGATCAAGCCTCTCGAGGGTGGCGGCATCTCCGGCGACAAGCAGCGTCTCCACGCCCGGCGACGAAGCCAGCGACTTGAGATCGTTTCCTTTCGTTTGCACCATTGTGCTCGAAGCGCCGAGATTGGCCATTTCGATCGCCTGTGCGGCGGCATTGTCGAGTGCGATGAATTGGATTTTATTCATGGATTGTGGACCTCTTTTGTGCGATATTCGGCGTGACCCGGTTGAGTAGGAAAAGCCCAAACAGTGAAGAGAGTGCCGTAATCATGAAAAAGAGAAACGAGAATGTGACACCCAGACTCGGTTCTTCGCCGATAATCTGCAGGCCATAGAGAAACGTCAACTCCCTTACCCCTACCCCGCCAATCGTCAGCGGCAAGACGGCAACGACGCTGGAGACGAGAAAAAGGGTCAGATACTCAAAAAGCGCATGGTCGATCGAGAGACTTCCCAAGATGGCCCAGGCGGACAACAGTTGCAACATCTGAACGAAAAGCCCCCATATCATCGTCGTCTTGAAGACCTGCAGAAAAGGGGCGAAGAGGTATTTCGTGGCGTAGTAGGCCACCGGAAAGACGAGTGACGCCAACAGCGGCGACGTCCAGAGCGTCCATCCGCCAAGCAGCCTGGCGTAGTCACTTATGGCAAAGAGCAACGCCGCATAAAAAGCAAGCGCCGCCAATCCGCTCAGACGATCGAGCAGCACCGCCTGAAAAAGGGGCTTGACACCATGTTTGAAGTGACGGTTGAGCAGATAGATCTTGTATCCGTCACCGCCGATACCCCCTGGAAGAAAGAGGTTGTAGAACATTCCGACATAGTAGAGGATCAGGTTGTACCCCTCCTCCAGCCTCAAACCTATCGCACGAAAATAGATGTTGAGCCTCAAAGCACTGGCGATTTTGGAGAGGTTGAAGAGTACGAACGCCCAGAACAGCCAGAGCGGATCGGCAGCCTGAAGCGACGCTTTCAGGCGATCGATATCGATCTTGTGCAGTACAAACCAGAGCGCCGCGAAGGTCAGAAGGAGCTTAAGAAGAAGCTTGAGCGTTTTCTTCATGCGTGTCGCGCGGATGTCCGACATAGATCTCTTTGATGGTATAGGGTTTCTTGTTTTGTGATTCGTAATAGGTACGCATGATCAGTTCGGCGATAAAACCGGTCGTGATGAGCTGGATACCACCGAGCGTCAGAAGGACTCCCAGTGTCAAAAGCGGTCGCTGGCCGATACTCTCGCCGAAAAGTTTCAAAATGAACATATACGCGTCGATCAAAAGGCCGATGGAGAGCATCGGAACGCCGAGCGTGCCGAAAAGGTGCATCGGTTTGGTGCGGTATTTTTGCATAAAGAGCATCAGCAGAAGGTCGCTGATGACCCTGAAAGTCCGCCCTATTCCGTATTTGCTCTCGCCGTGGATGCGCGGGTGGTGCCTGACGTCCACTTCCGTGATCTTGGCGCCATACATCTTCGCCAGTACGGGAATGAAGCGGTGCAGCTCTCCATAAAGGCCCAGGTTCTTGGCGACGTCGCGCTTGAAGACCTTGAGCGTACAGCCGTAGTCGTGCAGATAGACGCCGGTCGTTTTGCGGATGATGGCGTTGGCGATCTTGCTCGGGATCTTTCTCAAAAACATGCCGTCCTGGCGACGTGCGCGGCGGCCAGCCACCAGGTCCCATCCGCCGCTTTCGAGTTTGGCGATCATCATCGGAATGTCGGCCGGATCGTTCTGCAGGTCGCCGTCGAGGGTGGCGATCAGGTCACCTTTGGCCTCTTCGATCCCCGCTGCCATAGCAGTCGTTTGCCCGAAGTTCCTGTTGAAAACGATGATTTTGGTCCTTTCGTCGGCGAGCTCCTTCATCCGCTCGACCGTATGGTCGCTCGAACCGTCATCGACCATAATCAGTTCGTAGTCGATGCCGCGGAGCGCTTTGCGTACCGCATCGAAAAGCGGTGCGATATTGTCCTCTTCGTTCATGACGGGAATGACGACGGAAAGTTTCATGGGTTTTCCTTATGCATGGAAGATGGTTTCTCTCTCAGACGCTCGACACGCACGATTGCGATGCCATATTTTCTGAAGATCGGCTGGTATCGTGCGATCTCTTTGAGTTTCGTGACCTTCGTCACGACAATCTCGCCCGGTTTCGGGGCCCGGCGCGGAACGATTTTTTCGGAGTATACCATAAAACTGGGCATGTTGAGCCCCCACATTACCACATCCAGACGGTGCTTTTTGGCAAAGAGCGCAGCCTCCTTGATCGGTTGCTGCACCAGTGCGGCATACGTCGGGAGCACGGTTCCGTTGATCAAAAGGAGGGTGATGACGGCGGTGAACCACGCTTTGGTCACCAATCCCTGACGCAGTTTCCAAACGATCAGAAGGGCCGCCAGAAGGATCGATATCTCCATCTTCCAGCGCCACGAAAAGAGGGCGTTCGACGATGCGATCAGTGCCTTGGCGAAATCATCCTTGATCGAGGGAAGCAGCGCATGGGCGATTTCGGGCAGAAATAGCAAAATGGCCATCAATATCGCCGCCGGCAGGACGATCCAAAGCGATGAGCGTATCTTGCCAAACGCCAGCGCCATCAGCACAAAAAGCGGCGTATAGCCGTAAATGACATAATGGGGAAGTTTCGTTCCCGAAAAGGAGAAGAAGAGAAAGACAAAGCCGAACCAGAGTGTCAAAAATCGTATTCTCTCATCCTCCAACCACGTGCGTATCTCTTTGAGTGCCGCAAAGAGTACACCGGTGAAGGGAATGGTGCCGATGATCACCACGGGAATGTAATAAAAGAGCGATCCGCTGTGCCCTTCGAAGGAGTTTTCAAAACGCGAGAGATTGTGTTTGAGGAAAAAACCCTCGATAAATTTCATCCCCTGCGCTTTGTATTCCATCCAGTACCAGGGGCCGGCGATCAGCAGAAATATGGCGATACCGATGGGATCGAGCACGGTTGTGAGCCAGAATTTGAGGTCCCTTTTGATCGCGCAATGGAGAAATGTCACGACAAAAGGGATCATCACCGCCACGGGCCCTTTGGTGAGCACCCCCAACGCCATGGCGGCATAGGTGAGATAGAGCCAGCGCTTGCGCTTCTCCTGGAAATAGAGATAGATCGAAAACATCGCCGCGGCGATCCAGAGATTCAAGAGTGCATCGGCGATCGCCGCCTTGGCGATGACGCTGATCTGCAGCGAAGAGGCCATGAAAAGGGAGGCCAGAAGTGCCGTTTTCCTATCGTAGAGGCGCGCGATGAAAGCGTATAGAAAGGCGACCCACGCCGTCGCCGCGAGTGCGGAAGGGAGTCTGAGCGCGAACTCGTTGAGCCCGAACGCCTTGACGCTGAGTGCCTGGAGCCAGTAGATGAGGATCGGCTTGTCGAAGCGGAGCTGACCGCCGAGATAGGTGGTGATGTAATCACCGCTTTTGAGCATTTCCCGCGTCGCTTCGCTGAAAGCGCCCTCGTCGAGGTCGAAAAGCGGCACACTTCCCAGATTGAAGAAAAAGCTGAGCCAGACGACAAGGACCAGTGCCATATATCCGTAGCGGATGATCAATGCATCGGTATCAAGTCCGCCCGATGAGACGGTTTTGGACAAACTCAAGCCTCCGGCACCCCGATCTGATGGTACTCGAACCCTTTCTTCGCAAGACGCTTGGCATCGTATTGGTTCCGGCCGTCGAAGATGACGGGCTGTTTCATGCGCTGTTTCATTTCAGCGAAATCGGGGCTTCTGAACTCTTTCCACTCGGTGACCAGCAACATGGCGTCGGCATCGTCGAGCGCATCGTATTTGCTCTTGACATATTCGACGTTTGAATTGTCCTTGAGATAGAAGTGTTTCGCCTCGTCCATCGCTTTGGGATCGTACGCTTTGATCTTCGCACCCCGCTTCGTCAGTTCGTTAATGATCGTGATCGCACTCGCTTCACGCATATCGTCGGTTTCAGGTTTGAATGCAAGACCCCAAACGGCAAAGGTCTTGCCGTGAAGGTCCTCGCCAAAACGGTCAATTACTTTCTGGGCGAGCACCTTTTTCTGAGCGCGGTTGACCGCTTCGACCGATTTTATAATGCGTGGGGTGTAGCCGACATCTTCGGCGATGCGGGCCAACGCCTGCACATCTTTTGGAAAACAGCTTCCGCCGTAGCCGCAGCCGGGGTAGATGAAACTGTACCCGATGCGCCGGTCACTGCCGATACCCACGCGCACTTTGTTGACATCGGCACCGACACGCTCACAGATATTGGCGATCTCGTTCATGAAGCTGATCTTCGTGGCGAGCATCGCGTTGGCGGCGTATTTGGTCATCTCCGCACTTCGGATATCCATCGCGATGAACCGCTCGTGGTTATGGGTAAAAGGTGCGTAGAGCTCCTTCATCACATCCATCGCCTTCTCGCTGTCGGCCCCGATGACGACGCGGTCGGGTTTCATGAAGTCTTCGATCGCGTTGCCCTCTTTGAGAAATTCGGGATTGCTGACGACGTGAAAAGGAATGTTCTCACCTCTTTTATCCAGCTCTCTTTGGATCACCTCTTTCACTTTGTCGGCCGTGCCCACAGGGACCGTCGATTTGTCGACGACGATCATTTCGTGCGTCATGCCGCGGCCGATCTCTTCGGCCACCTTGAGCACATACTGAAGATCGGCGCTGCCGTCTTCACCCTGCGGCGTCCCGACGGCGATGAAGATGACGTCGGTCTGTTCGAGCGCCTCTTTGATATCGGTGGTGAAGTGCAGCGTCCCGCGCTCGTAGTTCTCTTTCACCATCGTTTCCAGACCCGGTTCGTAGATCGGAATGATGCCGTTTTTCAGTTTTTCGATCTTCTTCTCGTCGATATCCACACAGATCACTTCGTTACCCATCTCGGCAAAACATGTACCCGTGACGAGCCCGACGTATCCCGTTCCAACCATGGAGATTTTCATATATAACACCCTTCAATCATTATTTTAGCTTTCATTTCTATAACCTTTGAAATTCTTTAGATAGTATACACGATAGACCATTTTATAATCTTTATAAATCCTGATTACGATCGTATCGACCAATTGAACCGATTCGAAGCTTTGCGCCACATCCGATATATCGCCGCGTGAAGTGACGTAGATGAAATTCTGCCCCACGGCATCCTCGAGATGCGTGTCCATCTCGTACTGGTCGTGAAGCGTACGATGTGGGTTCCATTTGAGAGCATCGAAAGGATGGGGACGGACGTAGTAGATCAGTTCGGCCATCACTTTTCTGTCGTCGCTCATCAGGCGTGCGTCCGGGTAACGTTTCATGACAGCCGACACCTTTTGTCCAAGCGCTTTCCACCCAAGTACGCGCTTATAGGGATCCGTTTTACGCGTCAGCTCGATGCCCAGCGCATGGGTGATGGCATGGTAGTGGTAAAAGAGGATACCCATCAGAACATTCACGCCGATCGCCGCGGCAAGCCAGCACTTTCTCTCTTTGACGACCAGCCAGCCGATGACAAGCAGCGTCGCGGCCACATACATCGGCGCCGACCAGTTCGCAAATGCCCGTGACAGCAGGCTGATCGAAAGAATCAGTGCGAACATCGGCACCACAAACCACCAGAGCAGTGAAAAATTTTCGTTCTCTTGCTTTAGAGTTTTGTAGCGTGGCAGCAGCGCCAGCAGCCATCCGAAAAGAATGGGTCCGAATACCGCGAACTGCGAACCCAGAAACTCCATCATCCGTCCGAAATGGAAATGGATGCCCGTGATGTGGGCATTGTCATGGCTGACGTGCTTGAAACTGACGAACTGATGGGTGTAGTTCCAGTAGAGATTGGGCATGTAGATCGCAGCCGCGAGCGCCATAGCGGTATAGAGTCTGGGATTTTTCAGATGACGGCGGTAGGTTGGCGACGTGATCAGATAGGCAAAGGCCGAGACGACGAAGATGATCATCGTATATTTGCTCAAAAGGCCGCCGCCACCGGCGATACCCGTGATGATCCAGTCGCGCCATCGGTCGGATTTGATCGCCTTGACAAAAAAGAGCATCGCCAGCGACCAGAAAAAGAGAAACGGCACATCGGTAGATATGATCAACGACGAGAGCCACACGGCCGGCAGGGTTGTAAAGGCCAGCGCGCTGTAGAAAGCGACCCTTTCGTCGAAGAGCTCTTTAGCCAAAAAATAGATATTGAGTGTGGTAAAGAAGTAGACGAACGGCGACACGATTTTGATGCAGACGAACCCGTCGTTACCGCAAAGTGCCGTTCCTATCGCAATCAGCCACGCCACCATCGGCGGTTTGGAGTAGTATCCGAAATCGAAATGCTGCGCCCATCCCCAGTAGTAGGCTTCGTCGGCATAGAGGTCGATCTGCGTGGCAGCCTGCGTCAGCATGACGATGCGATAGGCCGTCAGAATAAAAAGAAGAATCAAAAGGGTTTGAAAGGATGCCGTTCGACGTTGTGACATAAATATCCTGTATGTGAGGTTTTTAAGAAGTCTGATAAAAATAACCGTTATTTTAGCGAAAATCGGGTCGCTTTGCCCTTTCGAACTTGAAAAAGATCGATTTTTAAGATAGAATAGATTCTCTTCACCTTTAGACTCAACCAAACGGTACCGTTATCATCGCGTAACCGTGTTACTCTAAAATCGATACATCGAAGTCCAAACGTTCAGTTTTCAAACGGCATTCGAATCAATATGCCTGTTTAGGTTTTGGGTTTCGAAATTTTAAAGAAAGGAGCGAATATGATGAATGCACTCAATGCAAGGGTTATCAAGATCATCGGAACCAAATATCCGAACCTTCGCAGTGTCATACGTAACCATCCGTACACAAAAGTCGTCGGCATGGGCGTGGTCAAATGCCTGCTCGATGACATGAACATGTCACCCGAAGAGATCACCGATGCCCTGCTCGAAGAGATGGTGGATAAAGGCATTGCCCTCTATCACGAAAAAGAGGAAGAGATCAAAGAGATTCCGGTCCTCGAACAAAAACGCAGAGTCCTGTGCGACTATCTGTTGCAGATCGCCACAGCACACCTCGAAGCCGCCGCAGGCTGATATCTATTTAAATAAAAACTACTTCATAGTACGGTAAAGCAGCTCAAGTACTCGGACAAAGTCATCCGAGTCGTTCGGGCAGCGGCACACCTTGTAATAGTCAAATCCCAGTTTATCTGCTACCTCTTTATATTCGATATCGAGTTCGAACAGCGTTTCGGAGTTGTCGATAGTAAAGGAGATCGGGTAGATCAACACTCTCTTGTTTTTAATATTTTCGAGCATCCTCTCCAGTGACGGCGTCAACCATTTGAGCGGCCCCACTTTCGACTGATAGGCCAGATGCACCTGATGAAACCGCAGACCTTTGCTCTCCAACCTGCAGCGGTGTTTGGCCACTTCGTCCTGCAGCTGTTTCTGGTAGGGATCTCCTCTTTTGATGACGCGTACAGGCAGCCCGTGGGCCGAAAAGACCAGGTTGATATCTTTCGGGTCCGTATCGCCCAGCGCTTCGACGATCCTATTTTCGACCACCTCCATATAGGGTTCGTAGTCGTAGTATTTGAGAAGACTCACCATTTCGGGGCTATATCCGATCGCCTCGGCCTGCGCCCGAATATCTTCGATCGAAGAGGCGGTTGTTGTCGTGGAAAACTGCGGATACATCGGGATGAGGTAAAGCTTTTGGATGCCTTCGCTTTTGAGTTTTGCAAGCACTTCTTTGGCAAACGGCGGCGTATATCGCATGATCAACTCCACGCGTGCATCGTCGATACGCGCCTGAAGTTTTTTCTGCAGAGAGCGGCTGATCTGCAGTAGGGGCGAGCCGCCGCCGATGAGACGGTAGTTCTCCTCGACCTCCGGCGTGCGTGTAGTGACGATATAGTCGGCGAGATTTCTACGTACGAATGGCGGTGCCCCGATGATTCGCGGATCGTTGAACATATTCTTGAGAAAGACCTTGATCTCAGCCAGATCGGAAGCCCCTCCCATATTCATTAATATTATAGCTTTTTTATCCATTTTTTTTTCTCCAATTTCTCTTCGCCGTTTCGATTTTCAAATTCTATAACAGAGCACCTCAAAATCCAGTCCGACATACTAAACTAAATGCTATAATTATGTCAAATTTACCACCAAGGATTTCCCATGAGCAGAGTGTTGATCATCGGTGCCGGCGGAGTCGGCCGTGTCGTCGCCCACAAATGTGCCCAGAACCGCAACAGTTTCAGCCACATCACCCTCGCCAGCCGCACACAGTCCAAATGCGAACAGATTCAAAAAGAGATCAAAGAGAAACAGAATGTCGACATCGACATCGCCCAGGTCGATGCCGACGATGTCGAGGCACTGGTGCATCTGATCAAGGAGGTGCAGCCCTACATCGTCATCAACGTCGCCCTCCCCTATCAGGATCTCACCATTATGGATGCCTGCCTGCTGACCGGCGTGCACTATCTCGACACCGCCAACTACGAGCACCCGGACACTGCGAAGTTCGAATACAAGGAGCAATGGGCCAAAGATCCCGACTTCAAAGAGAAGAATCTGATGGCACTGCTTGGCAGCGGATTCGATCCGGGCGTCACCAACGTCTTTTGCGCCTACGCCCAGAAACACTATTTCGACGAAATCCATACGATCGACATACTCGATTGCAACGCGGGCGACCACGGGTACCCTTTCGCCACCAACTTCAACCCCGAAATCAACATCAGAGAGGTCAACTCCAAAGGTCGCTACTGGGAGAATGGCCAATGGATCGAAACCGAGCCGATGGAGATCAAGATGGTATGGGATTACCCGCAGATCGGCCTGAAAGACAGCTACCTCCTTTACCACGAAGAGGAGGAGTCACTGGTGAAAAACATCAAGGGGCTCAAACGCATACGCTTCTTCATGACTTTCGGCGAAAGCTACCTGACCCATCTCAAAGTTCTCGACAATATCGGCCTCACACGCATCGACCCGATCGAAGTGGACGGCTGCAAAGTCATTCCTCTGCACGTGGTCAAAGCGCTCCTGCCCGACCCCGCCACCCTCGGCCCCCGGACGAAAGGAAAGACCAACATCGGCGTCGTCTGCGAAGGCATCAAGGACGGCCGGAAGCGCAAAATCTACATCTACAACATCTGCGACCACCAGGAGGCCTACAAAGAGGTCTGCGCCCAATGTGTCAGCTACACCACCGGCGTTCCCGCGATGATCGGCGCCAAACTGATCTGTGAAGGCAAATGGCTGCGTCCGGGTACTGTCAATATGGAACAGATGGACCCAGACCCCTTCATGGA
>JAUUDL010000065.1 GCA_030826715.1 Hydrogenimonas sp.
GCTGATGCCCAGATAGCGCACGATCGCATGGAGCTTTTTCAGATAGAGCACCGCCTCCTCGGCACTGCGCATATCCGGTTCGCTGACGATCTCCAGAAGCGGTGTACCCGCGCGGTTGAGATCGACCAGCGAGTGGGTCGCTTCGTGCATGTTTTTTCCCGCATCCTCTTCCAGGTGCGCACGGGTAATGCCGATGCGCTTTTGTCTGCCATCTTCGAAATCGATCATCAGGTGACCACCTTCGACGATCGGAATCTCGAACTGGCTGATCTGATACCCTTTTGGAAGGTCCGGATAGAAGTAGTTCTTCCGATTGAAGATCGATTTTTTATGGACCGTCGCTTCGACGGCATTGCCGAACATCATCGCTTTCTTCACCGCCTCTTTGTTGAGTACCGGCAGTGCACCCGGAAGCCCAAGACAGACAGGGCATGTATGCACGTTCTGATGATCGGCAAAACTCGTAGCGCAGTTGCAGAAGATTTTTGTTTTGGTATTGAGCTGAACGTGGACCTCAAGACCGATGACGGTTTCGAATGATGACATGAATGTTTTTCCTTATGGAGAATGTAGGGTCAGGATACAAATCGGCGTATCGATGCGAAACCGTCGACACCCGTTTGCATGACGGCGTCGATTTCCGCATCCGTGACGATGCCGCCGAGCGCGATCACTTTTATCGATATTTTATCTCTTATTTCTTTTAACTTCTCTAAACCTACCGGCTCCCCCTTGCCCGGAGAGGCGAAAACGGGGCTGAAGGTCACGGCATCGGCGCCCAGACGCTGTGCTTCGAGGGCTTCGCCGAGTGTATGCGTGCTCACGACCACGAAAAGCCCCATGCGCTTGGCTCGTGCCACATCGGCGATCTGGCCCGATGTGAGATGGACCCCCTCCGCGCCCAACGATACCGCGAGATCGAGATCGGCGTGAAGAAAAAATTTCACTTGGGGGAATTCAATTTTCAGTGAAAGAAACGATGTAGCGAGTCGTGGATAGTTTCGGCTCTGTTTGTCTCTCAACACGATCCAATCGGGCGTTTGAAGGGTCAGAACCTTTTTCGTGCGCTCTTTGAGCGTATTAGGATGGCCGGAGTAGTAGGCCGGGTCGGTAATGGCGTAACGAATCATCGACGCAATAATCCGTCAATGTCCGCAAGCGTCTTGAGCGTCTTCTTTCTTCGTCGATGCTTTCAGTGCCCCGGCGATCATTTCGAGCAGTTCGCGCTGGCGTTTCAGTTCACGGTATTTCTCGAACTGCAGTGAAGCCACTTCCAGGAGCACGACAAAGAGCAGACCGAAAAGCGACCCGACGACGCCGGCCATAAAAGCGATGAGCAGTCCGAAGGGAAGAAACGACCAGAAAAGAAGAGCGGCGCCGAGCAGGACCAGAGCCCATGCGGCGCCGAGAAGAAAACTTATCACTGTTTCGGCGAGTGTCTGCTTCAAAGAGAGTCCCCTCTCTTTTTTAGAGAGATTCCTCTTCGAGCAGTACGGCACCGGCCAGGTAGACGTAGGTGAGGATCATAAAGATGAACGTCTGCAAAAGAGCAGAAAACGCGAGCAACAGGAAGGCCGGAAGAGGCACGATCCAAGGCGCAAGCATCAGAAGGACCCAGAGGAAAAGGTCATCACCCTTGATGTTTCCGAAAAGTCGGAACGACAAAGAGATGATTCGCGAAATATGAGACACGATTTCAATAGGGAACATCAGCGGCGCAAGCCATTTGACCGGTCCCATGAAGTGGGCGAAGTAGTGGACCACACCATGGCGTCTGATACCTTCGAAATTGTAATAGATGAAGACGATAAGGGCCAATGTCAGGGTCATGTTGATATTGCCCGTCGGAGATTCGAAACCGGGGATGATACCGATCACATTGGCAATGAATACGATGATACCGATCGTCGCCACGAGCGGCAGGTACTTCTTCGCATTGCTTTCACCGATGACATCACGCCCCATCGCAACGACACCCTGCAGATAGGCTTCCATCACATTTTGGGTACCCACCGGTACAAGTTTGAGGGATTTCGTGGCCATTTTGGCGAGCAGCAGCGCCAATACGGCGGTCAGCAGAACATGTGTGGTGAAGATGAAGCTGTGCTCATGGCTGAGTGCTCCAAAAAAGGTAAATACACCTTCCATTCGTCTTCCTTTGATCTGAATTTATGCGATTTTAACATAAGGACCATTAATCAGGCTTTAATATACCTCTTATAATCACAATTTTTCCTGTCCGATCCGATAGAGGGCGAAATCGAAACGAACCGGGTCGTCGGGATCGATCGTCTTGAGTGTTTCGGTCAGTTCGACGGCCGCTTTCCAGTCACAGGTGCGACGCATAAGCAGCCCGAGCCTGCGGCTTACATGGAAGGTATGGGTATCCAGGGGCATCACCAGGTGGGCGGGCGAAACGGCTTTCCAGCGCCCCAGGTCGAGTGCGTCGGAGCGCACCATCCAGCGAAGAAACATCATCCATCGTTTGTAGGCGCCTTTGGGCTTTCCATCAGGCGGTACATTTCCGAGAAGAAACTCGTATCCCCTGCTTCGATACCCGTTGAGACGATAGAGATGTCGAAGCAGCGCAAAGGCACCATCGATCACACGATGCTCTTTGTTGTACCCTTCCGTGAAGGTCTTTTCCAACGCTTCCGGCGCCATGCGCGAGAGGGTCAAAAAGATCTGAACCACATCCTCAGGTTTTTGAAAACGGTAGTAGTGCCGGTTTAGCGCCTTGCGAATTGCCTCTTCACTTTCATCCAACAGCGAAAAATCGAGCGAACGAAGAAATTTGACGATCGCCACGGCATTCCCGTAGCCAAAGAGAGCACACAGCAAGATGGCTCTCGCATCGCTTTGCAGGCAGGCCACCTGCAGCGGGTCGGCACCGCCCGTCAGAAGTTCGGCACCGTTGTTTCTGAAAGAGGCCTCTTTCAAAAGGCGTTCACGCAAGCTTGTAGAAACGTTTCCGTTCACTCGAGCCGCCTATCTGAAGCTGTTTTCTGTATTTGGTGATCGTCCGGCGCACCATCTTGACCCCAAATTTCTCTTCGACCATTTCGAGCAGTTTCTGATCGCTGAGCGGTTTCTCCCTGTTTTCGGCGGCGATCGCATCGACGATAAAGGCCTTGATCGACGCGTTGCTCACCTCTTCGTCGATACCGGCGGTAAAAAAGCTCTTCATCGGGAAGATACCGCGGTCGCACATCAGGTATTTGTTGGAGATCGCCCGCGATATCGTCGACGGGTTGTGGTCGAACTCCTCCGCGATATCCTTGAGTTTCATCGGACGGATATCTCCGCCGTGAAAGAAGTCGTACTGCAGCTCCACGATCATCAGTCCGATCTTGTAGAGCGTCGCCTTGCGCATCTGCAGCGCATCGATCAGATCCTGGGCCTCCTTGATCTTTTTTCGCACGAATGTATGGTCGGGTCTCTCTTCTGATATGTGGATATCGGGATAGAAGATGTCGTTGATCCGCACGTCGATCCCATTGTCACCGGTCTCGATCACCAGATCGGGGATGACGGGCGTGGAGGCTTCGAGCGTTTCGAGGGCGGGCGGATTTTTGAAGCTACGTATGACACCGAGTGCCGCCTCGTAATCGGGATGGTCCCTGAAAGTGCCGATATTTTCGAAATCTTCGAGCATCCGTTCCACCAGCGAAAAGAGCGGCTCTTCGACCCCGCTTTGCAGCAGCTGGAACCGCAGCGTTTCACTCAGATCCTTCGCGCCGACCCCTGCAGGCTCCAGGTAGGCAAACCGTTGCCGTATATTTTCCACCCTCTCAGCCGGAATGCCCAGACGTTCGGCGATCTCCTCCACACTCCCTTCGAAATAGCCTTCGGATCCGATCTCTTCGATAATCGCATGGGCCACCTTTTCGCTCAGCGGTGTCGGAAAGAGTTCATGCGTGATCTGCTCCTGTAACAGCTCGTAGAGCGATGGCTCATGGATACTCAGCGCTTCGATCGTATCGCTTGCGGAGTGGGCTTCGTTTCGGTCACGCCCCTGTCCGGGTGTCGTAGCGCCGTGACTCGGCCCTGTTTCAAAACCCGAACGCACTTCCATATAAGGGTTTTCGGCCTCGTAACGTTTGAGTTCGTCTTCGAGCTCTTCGAGGCCCGACTGCAGGATGGGCAACCAACTGCGCAGTGTGCTGGAGAGTTTCGTTTTGGCTTGAAGACTCTGACTCTGGCGCAGTTTCACGACGCTTACGACTCCCCATTCACAGTGTGAAGTGCTCTCCGAGATAGTGCTTGATCACCTCCGGATCCGTGGCGATCTCTTCGGCCGTGCCCTGGGCCATCAGCTCCCCGGCCCGCATGACGTAGGCGCGGTGGCAGATACCCAGTGTCTCCCTGACGTTGTGGTCGGTGATGAGCACGCCGATATCCAGATCGAGCAGTTGGCGAATGACATTCTGTATATCGATGACCGCGATCGGATCGACCCCGGCGAAAGGTTCGTCCAGCAGCAGAAACTTGGGCTTGCTCACCAGCGCGCGGGCAATCTCGGCCCGCCGCCGCTCACCGCCGCTGAGCCGGATACCCTTGCGATGGCGAATCGGCTCGATATTGAAGAGTTCGAGCAGGTTTTCGATTCGCTTGTAGGCGCTTTTCTTGTCCAGTTTCGCAGCCTCCGCGGCGATGAGAAGGTTCTCTTCGACCGTCAGATCCTTGAAGATGCTCGACTCCTGCGGCAGATAGCCGACACCCATGCGTGCGCGCACGTGCAACGGATTTTTCGTGACATCCTCGCCATCGATGAATACATGACCGTCGGTGACATGAATCAATCCGCATATCATATAGAAAGTCGTCGTCTTTCCCGCGCCGTTGGGTCCGAGCAGCCCCACCACCTCTTTGGTTTTCAGCTCCAGCGAGACACCTTTGACGATCGGCGTCTTCTTGATCGTCTTGACCAGTCTTTCGGCTTTGAGACTATGCATCGACCTTCACCTCGTACCGCCTTCCTCCCTCTTCGGGAACGATCTCCACCACAGCCACGTTGAAACCCAGGCTTCGCAGCAGCGATTCGAGCGCTTCGTCTCCCCATTCGATGATATGCCATCCCGGCGCTTCCAGGCTCTCCAGCAGCCCCATCGCCATGAACTTCTCGTTCGGGCACTGATAGAGGTCATAATGGAAAATTCCCCCTTCATAGACCTGTTGGATCGAAAAGGTCGGAGAGGTGACGGCATGGCCACACCCTTTCACTTTGGCCAGGGCTTTGGTGAGCGTCGTCTTGCCGGCCGCCAGGTCACCGCGTAGGAATATGACGGCATTTTCCGGGAGTAGTTCGGCGATCTTATGGGCGACATTGTCGAGTTCGTCAAGTGTGGCGTGCAGCGTCACTTTCATAATGTGTTCGATACCTCGATAATCTTTTCAAGCGCCCTCTTGGCTCTTTTGGAATCGATCGTCTCTTCGGCGATCTGAAGCCCGTCTCTGAAATCGCGTGCCTTTCCGTCGACGATCAGCGCCGCGGCCGCGTTGATCAACACGATGTCACGTTTGGGACCTCTCTCTTCACCCGAGAGGATCGATGCGGTGATTCGGGCGTTTTCGGCGGCGTCCCCGCCCCGGATCGCGGCTAGAGGCGCTCTTTTGATTCCCCATTCGACCGGATCGATCGTCATCGGTTTCAAGCTTCCCTCTTCGAGCATCTGGGCGACGCTTTCATCGGATATCGATATTTCATCCAGACCGTCCTTGCTGCTGACGACCATCGCCCGCTCGGTACCGAGCATTTTGAGCGCTTGGGCCATCCGTGGCACAAAGACGGGGTCAAAGACGCCGATAAGCTGTTTGGGTACGTCGGCCGGATTGCTCAGGGGCCCTAAGATATTGAAAATGGTCCGGTGGGGAATCGATTTTCTGATCGGCATCACGAATTTCATCGCCGGATGGTGATGGATGGCGAAGATGAAGGTGAATCCGCAGCTTTCAAGCATTTTGACCTGCTGCTCGGGAGAAAGGTCGAGCCGAACGCCCAGATGTTCGAGCATGTCGGCACTGCCCGATCGGCTCGTGATGGATCGGTTACCATGTTTGGCCACGTAACAGCCCGCCCCCGCGAGCAGTAGCGACACGGTGGTCGAAATGTTGAAACTGCCGCTTTTGTCGCCGCCCGTGCCGCAGTTGTCGATCAACTTTTTTCTCAAATCTTCGGGGACCGGCAGTTTGATCGCGTGCTTTCGCATCACATCCGCCGCCGCCGCGATCTCTTCGGCCGTTTCACCGCGTTCGGCCATTTCGATCAGAAGCTCCCTCGCTTCGCCTGCTTCCATGCGGCCTTCGAAAAGCCTCTCGAAGAGTTCGTGTGTCTGTTCGTAGGTCATGCGATCTCCTCCACGTACTCGTCCCTGGCACTCTTGGGAATCGTCTTCGTCACTGGGATCTTAAGCACCCTGTACTTTTTCGCGCCCTTCAGATAGCGGATTTCGATGATGTCGCCCACTTTCACATCTTTGCTCGGTTTCGCCGCCGTGCCGTTGATGTAGACGACGCCGCTCTTAACCATATCCTGCGCAATGGTGCGCCGTTTGACGAGATTGACACTGCTGAGATATTTATCGATTCTCAATGAATTTCCTATTATGATGGTTATTGAGACAATTATAAGATTTTCATGATTAAACCGACGTTATGCAGTGGAATGTAATCTCTCTTTCGATAGAATGTTTTTCATGGAAAAAACGGCCTATTTTCACATGATTGGCAACAAAAACGGCGTCACCCTGCAACTGCAAGGCGACTGGCGCGTCGAATCACTCGATCAGATCGAAAAATCTTTCAATCAGCTGCTTTCGAAGCTCTCAAAAGTGGAGCGTATCACCCTCGATCTGAAGCGCCTGAACCACATCGATACCGGGGCAATGGTCTTTTTTATCTCGATGCGGAAAAGAATCAAGAAGATCGCCAAAGTGCGTGCCGTACACATTCCCGACGAATTTTGCCGAATGTTCAAACTGGTGAACCGCTACACCTCGCCGCCTCCCCAACACAAAAGAGGCCCCCTGGACATCATCGCCGACTTTTTCGCCGACATCGGCAAAAAGGGCGAAGCGATGCTCGGCGACTTCATCCTCTTTCTCAATTTTTTGGGTCAGACGACCCTCGCGTTTGCACATCTGCTGCGGCGGCCTTCACTCTTTAGGCACAAAGAGACCGCGACCAACATCTACAAAGCGGGTACGACCGCCATGCCGATCATCACATTGAGCGCGTTTCTGGTGGGTATCGTCATCGCCTTTCAGAGTGCGGTGCAGCTTCAAAAATATGGGGCCAATATCTTCATCGTCGATATGATCGGCATCTCCATTCCCAGAGAGCTCTCTCCTTTGATAACCGCCATCATCGTCGCCGGCCGCAGCGGCTCCTCCTATACCGCCCAGATCGGCGTCATGAAGATCACCGAAGAGATCGACGCGATGAAGACGATGGGTTTCGAGATATTCCGTTTTCTGGTACTGCCCCGCGTCATCGCCATGATGATCGCTTTGCCGCTGCTCATCTTTTTCGCCGATATCGTCGGCATATACGGTGGATTGCTCGTGGCCAAATTGCAACTTGACATTTCGCCGGCGCAATTTCTGGATCGTCTGCACAACGAGGTCGATGTTCGGCACTATTACGTAGGCCTTTTTAAAGGGCCCTTTTTCGCCTTCATTATCGCGGCAATCGGCTGCTTCAGAGGCTTTCAGGTTTCAGGCAACACCGAAAGTATCGGCCGTTACACGACCATCAGTGTCGTCAACGCCATCTTCCTGGTCATTGCGATGGATGCGATCTTTTCGGTCATCTTTACGGAGCTGGATATATGAACCGTAAGGTCGTCATCGAGATGGAGCATATCCGCACGCAGTTCGGGCCCAAAGTGGTGCACGAGGATGTCTCGCTCAAGGTCTATGAAGGAGAGATCTACGGCCTTCTGGGTGGCAGTGGCTCGGGTAAGACGACGCTGATGCGTGAAATGATCATGTTGCTTCGTCCCGCCGCGGGGCGTGTCGTCGTACTCGGGCACGACCTGATGCGCATCAAACCCTCCCAGGCACAGGCACTTCGAAGCCAGTGGGGAGTCCTCTTTCAGTTCGGCGCCCTCTTCACCTCTTTGACGGTAGCCGAAAACATCGCCGTCTGGCTCAGAGAGTACACGAAACTCTCCGATGCCACGATCATGCGCATCGTACGTTCAAAACTGAAGATGGTAGGGCTCGATCCCGATGTCGGAAAGCTCTATCCGAGCGAACTGAGCGGCGGCATGGTCAAACGTGCGGCGCTGGCACGCGCACTGGTGATGGATCCGAAACTTCTCTTTCTGGACGAACCCACGTCGGGGCTCGACCCGGTAAGCGCCGAAGCCTTTGACAACCTCATTACGCAACTTCGCTCACTGCTGGGCCTCACGATCGTCATGGTGACACACGATATCGACACGATCTTCAACGTGATCGACCGTATGTCGGTACTCGGGGAAGGTCGTGTGGCAGCCCAGGGGACGCTCGAAGAGGTACTCAAGAGCGATCATCCCTTCATCCGCCAGTTTTTCGGAGGGAACAGGGCCAAAGCGCGCATATTGGAAAAGGAGTGTCATGGAAAGTAGAGCCAACTATATCGTCGTCGGCGTTTTTATGCTTCTGCTGGGACTTGGGGCCATAGGATTTGCCCTCTGGTTGGGGAACTACAGCAACCAGAAGGAGTATGCCTACTAC
>JAUUDL010000055.1 GCA_030826715.1 Hydrogenimonas sp.
ACGATTCCGACACGGAATTCATCCGGACCTTTCGGCTCTTTTACAAGAGACTCGAAAGCTCGTAATGTCCTAAGATCTATAAGCAGTTATCGATCTCTTAACGGCCATTACCGTTTGTGGACGGGAATTATAGCAGCTGGTGGGTTACTTGTCAAGGGGTTTTTGGAGAAATTGGGAAAATTCTTTGAAAAAATTTCGAATCATCACTTTTTTAAATGTCGCTTAGTGTTTATAATAATGTATATAGGCACTTGATTTTGTCAATGACATAGGTTATAATCGCCTATCTTAAAACTTAAATAAAAATAAAAAGGAGACAACATGTCACTCTACAACCGTGATTATGTCCACAACCAGAGTGCCCAGCACCAACAGGAACGGGTTTATGAAGAACCCCATATTCAGACGGAAGCGGATCTTGCCTCATTCGTGAAAAAAACCTATCAGCTCTTCGCGGCCTCCTGTCTTGCGGCGACCGCTGGTGCCTATCTTGGTACCGGTATGGCGGCGGCTATTCAGTCTTGGTATTGGGGATTGGTCATTTTGGAATTCGCGATGCTCTTTGGATTGATGTTTACACGAAAACAGCCCGGTCTCAATCTCGTGATGCTCTTTGGATTCACATTCATGACCGGTATCACCCTCGCGCCTCTGCTCACAACGATACTGGCACTGCCCGGTGGCGGCGCGATTGTGGGACAGGCTTTCTTTCTCACCGCCGTCATCACAGGAGGTCTTAGCCTCTTTGCGATGAACACGACCCGGGACTTCAGTGGAATGGGCAAAGGTCTACTGATCGCGCTGATTATCGTCGTCATCGCGTCGGTGGTCAATATCTTCCTTGGAAGCCCGATGCTTCAGGTAGTCATTGCCGGTGTGGGGGCACTGCTTTTTAGCGCCTTCATCCTCTACGATACCCAGCGCATCATCAGAGGGGAATTCGCCACGCCCGTCGAAGCGGCCGTCGCCATCTACCTCGACGTGCTCAACCTCTTCATCTCTCTGCTCCAGCTTCTTGGAATCTTCGGTGGAAACGAAGAGTAACGTTACCCAGCCGAAACTCTTTCGGCTGATCGACGCGAATCTCAACCGTCTCAAGGAGGGGATCCGCGTTATCGAAGATATCAATCGATACCTCTACGACGACAAAAAAATCGCCTCAAAACTCAAATCCCTCAGACATCTCGCCAAAGTGGACAACTATGCCCAGATGCTCCCCTATAGAGATATCCAGAACGATGTTCTCAAGACAACGATCGAAACGGAAATGGAAAGAGAAGATATAAAAAGTCTGCTGCTGGCCAACTACAAAAGAGCCCAGGAAGCGGCTCGGGTGCTCGAAGAGAGTTTCAAGCTCGTAGATGCCGAGAAGTCGGGAACTTTCAAAACGATCCGGTACGAACTCTACGCCCTGGAACAGGAAAACCTTGTTCCATAGGCAAAAAACTATATCGTATGTTTTTTGAGAAACACTTCGATATTGTGAATGATCCCGGCGATCAGTTTCTCTCTCGCTTCCACACTCGTCCAGGCGATGTGAGGTGTGATCAAAACTCTTTCAGGATTGGCCACTTCATAAAGCGGTGAATCTTCGGGCAACGGCTCTTTTTCTGTCACATCGAGGCCCACGTAGATCTCTTTATCGTCCATCACATGCACCAGATCGGTTTCGTTGATGATCCCTCCGCGTCCGAGGTTGAGGAGTATCGATCCGGCCGGGATCTTCTGGAGTTTTGCGAAATCGAGCAGATTCTTCGTCTTTTCATTGAGCGGCGCGTGGATGGAGATGATATGGGAGGTGCTCAGCAGCGTATCGAGCTCCATGCGCGGGTATAGAGGATTGTCGTTTTCGCCGCTCGTGGAGTAGTAGACCACGGTCGCACCGAAAGCCTCCGCCACCTTGGCCACCGCCTTGCCGATCGTACCCAGGCCGATGATGCCCCACTGTTTGCCGCGCAGTTCATGAAACGGCCGGTCGATAGAGGTGAAGATGCCCGATCTGCTCCACGCTTTGGATTTGACGTAGTTGTCGTAATAGGGGAGCTTCTCCATCAGATAGAAGAGCATCGCGAAGGTGTGCTGAACGACGCTGTCGGTCGAATACCCCGAGACATTCTTCACTTCGATGCCACGCTTTTTGGCAGCTTCGAGATCGACGTTGTTCATACCCGTCGCCGCGACACAGATGAGGCGAAGATGTTCACAGGCATCCATCACCGCTTCGTCGATCACCACTTTGTTGGTGATGACAATGTCGGCATCCTGGCACCGCTCGATCCGCTCTCCGGGTGTCGTCGTCTCGTAGATCTTCACATCGCCGAATCTGTCAAAAACGCCAAGGTCGATGTCGCTTCCCAACGTCTTGGCATCAAGAATCACCAGTTTCATGCTTCGCCCTTTTGCTGCTGATAGAAGTAGTTGGTCGCTTCGACGAAGCCGTCGATGCTGCCACAGTCAAACCGTCGCCCTTTGAATTTGTAGGCCATCACCATCCCCTTTTCAGCCTGCGCCATCAGCGCGTCGGTGATCTGGATCTCGCCCCCTTTGCCCGGTTTGGTCTGTGCGATCAGGTCGAAGATATCGGGGGTGAGGATATAGCGCCCGATGATGGCGAGATTGGAGGGGGCCTCTTCGGGATCGGGCTTTTCCACCATCGTCTCGACCATAAAGAGATCTTCGTCGATCTTCTTGCCTGCGATGACGCCATATTTGCTCACCTGGTCCATCGGCACCTCCTGCACCGCGACGATCGAGCATCGGTACTTGTTGTAGATTTTGACCATCTGAGAGAGGACGCCATCTTCTGTTCCGTTGGTGCACAGATCGTCGGCCAATACCACCGCGAAAGGTTCATTGCCGATCAGGACGCGCCCCTTGTAGATCGCGTCTCCAAGCCCTTTCATTTCGATCTGACGGGTATAGGTGAAGGTGCATCGGTCAATCAGTGCGCGGATATCATCGAGAAGATGCTCTTTGGAACTTCCCTTGATCTGGCTTTCAAGCTCGTAGCTGATGTCGAAATGGTCTTCGATCGCACGCTTGCCGCGTCCCGTGATGATGGCCATGATATCCATGCCCGCTTCGACCGCCTCTTCGACACCATACTGGATGAGCGGCTTGGCCATCACCGGAAGCATCTCCTTGGGCATCGCTTTGGTAGCGGGAAGAAAGCGAGTGCCGTATCCGGCCGCCGGGAAAAGACATCGTTTGATCATGAAAAAGTCCTTTTGGTTTTTTTTAAAAACTGATGTTACGCACTATACACCATTATCCGTCAAACGAGAACACATACGATGCAAGGCGAAAAGGTTCGGGCGTAGCCAAAGCTACGTTCGGTTCTTTTCAACGACGACAGCGTGTGCGTTATCGTTTGACCCCGAAGGGGCGGCACCATCGCCGAACGATTGCTTCGTTGCGACGGCATCGGTGTAGCTTCGGCTACGCCTCACCGCCGCGCCTTACACTCGCACGACGCTGATGCCGCGGATGATGGCGTATAGTACGTAACATCAGTTTAATGAAAAAGAGTGTTATTGTACCCAAAGCTGCTACGAGAATGACCGACGCACCCGAGGAGAGATCGTACAGATAGGCGACGAAAAGCCCGGCGACGATATAAAAGATCGACAGAAAGATCGAAAAGAGCATCATCCCTCCAAGGGAGCGTGCATACTGTTCACTGGAGAAACTGGGCATCGTCAGCAGCGCAATCACCATGATCAGACCCACCAGCCGCATCGCCAGAACGACTGTCATCGCGACGAGTATCAGGAGCAGCAGATGCAAAAGCCCCGTTTTGACACCCTGGAGTTTAGCAAATACCGGATCAAAGCTGAGCGCGAGAAAGTCGTAATAGAAATACCAGACCAAAGAGAGTGCGACAAGGT
The DNA here is from genome assembly GCA_030826715.1 of Hydrogenimonas sp. Taxonomy (GTDB): domain Bacteria; phylum Campylobacterota; class Campylobacteria; order Campylobacterales; family Hydrogenimonadaceae; genus Hydrogenimonas. Next base: position 3,888 of record JAUUDL010000055.1, read on the forward strand.
CGAAAAGCGCCATCAGCCACAGGTCATCACTGCCGACGGCCAGAATCGACCCGAAAAGAAAACTCATCAGATCGACGTTGTAGCCGGGTGTCATATCGCTCAATACAACCCCGATCGCCATACCGACGGCCCAGACGATCCCGATCGCCGTATCGGCGCGATGGGCGTAACGGTAGGCGATGAAAGAGATGACGGCGGCGGCGACAAGTGCTGCAACGGTGGCTCCCACAAGTATCGAAAATCCGAAGAAGATCGCCGCACCGACACCTCCGTAGGTGGCGTGGGCGATCCCGCCACTCATGAAGGTCATTTTGTTGGCCATCGTGAGCGGTCCGATCAATCCGATTGCCACGGCGATCAATACCCCGGCGATCAGGGCATGCTGGAAAAAGGGCATCTGCAGCGCTTCAAGCATGGCGGCACTCGCTGGTACATTCGATCTTCCTGCCCATATCCTGCCAAAACTCGGCCCCGCAGTAGTGTCCCTTATGATCCTTCAGCTGCTGTTTGATCTGATAACGCGTATGCGGATCGATCGTGTGCATCACTGCCGTCTTGTTGACATAGAGGGCATGCTTGGCGTATCCCATCACCATACTCATATCGTGGCTGACAACGACGATCGTCATCTCCTCATTGAGTTTTTCAAGAAGCGCGAATATCTCTCTTTGGCCGTTGAAATCGATGCTGGCAGTTGGTTCGTCGAGCATCAGAATCTGCGGATCGGAGCAGAGCGCCCTGGCGATCAGCACCCGTTGGCGCTGCCCGCCGGAGAGGTCGGCGATACGGCGATCGGCCATAGAAGCCATCTGCACCTTTTCAAGCGCTTCGAACGCCTTTTGTTTCAGCGTTTTGTCGTAGCGGCGCCAGATATTGCGTCGATGCAGCACACCCATCAGCACCACATCGAAAACGGTGATCGGAAAATCGAGGTTGTGCCCTGTCTCCTGGGGAACGTATCCGATGACGATGTCGGCCTCCTGCGGCGGTTTTCCATAGAGTCTCACCTCACCGCGATCGGGTTTCAAAACGCCCATCATTAGCTTCAAAAGCGTACTCTTTCCTCCGCCGTTGGGCCCGATGATCGCCAGAAAATCGCCCTCTTCCACCTCCAGCGTGACATCTTCGAGCACCAGGTGCTCTTCGTAGGAGAAAGACAGGTGCCGTACCTCTATCGCGGGCGTTTTCATCGGCACGCTTTCGCGACCTTTTCGGCCACATCTAACAGGTTTTGATCCCATTTTTCAGCCAGTGGGTCGGCCGGCACGATCGATGCGCCGATCGCTTCGGCAATGATACGCGCCGTGCGCTGCGAAAATTGCGGCTGCACGAAGAGTGTGTGCACACCCTCCTCTTTCGCTTCGTGGATCAGATGGATCAACTCTTTGGATTTGGGCTCTTTGCCTTCGATCTCGATCGGGATCTGCTTCAGTCCATAGGTACGGGCGAAATAGCCCCACGAAGGGTGAAAGACCATCATCGCCTCCCCTTTGCAGGATGCGAGAATCTTTCTCAGTTCGAGATCGAGCGCATCGATCTCTTTCAAGAAAGCCTCGAGATTTTTTTCGTATTGCTTGGCGTGTTCGGGATCTTCAGATTCCAGCGCCTTGGCGATATTGCGTGCCATAACCTTCACCAACGGGGGAGAGAGCCAGACGTGCGGATCGAGACCCGATGATGAATGATGGTGCTCATGATGATCGTGGTGATGATGCGACTGCATCGGGGCCTTTTTGATCCCTTCGGTCGCATCTACGATTTTCATTGTTGGATTTTGCGCCCTAAAGCGCGGAAGCCACGCCTTTTCGAACGGAACCCCGATCGAAAAATAGATCGCGGCTCTGGCGATCTTTTTCATCTGGCTCGGCTTGGGTTCGTAGGTCGCGGGATTGGCGCCGGGGACGACCATCACCGTCACGCCGGCCAGATTTCCTGCAATCTTTTCGACGAAATATTTCTGCGGTAGGATACTGACGACCACATTGACTTTTGCGGCAAGAAATACCGGAAAAAGGAGTCCAACAATAAGAACGATCGTTCGTTTGAGTCCGTTACCGCCTTGCATAGTATCGCTCCACATCGTCCATTTTCCTGCCCATATTGAGCAGGAGCATATCGGCCAGCACCAGTGCCGCCATCGATTCGGCCACCACCGAGCCCCGGATCGCCACACAGGGATCGTGGCGCCCTTTGAGTTCGCATGTCACCTCTTCACCACTGGTATCGAGCGTTCGCATCGGCTTGAAGATCGATGGCGTGGGCTTGAAATAGACTTTGATATCGATCGTGTCGCCGCTGCTGATTCCTCCCAGCGTACCGCCGGCGTGGTGGGTCAAAAAACCCTCTTTCGTCATTTCGTCGTTGTTTTCGCTTCCGTGCAACTGGGCACTGCGCACTCCCTCGCCGATCTCCACCCCTTTGACGGCGTTGATCCCCATCATCGCTTCGGCCAGGACCGCGTCGAGTTTGTAGTAGATCGGCTCACCCAGGCCGACAGGCACGCCCGTCGCCCTTACCAGTGCGGCCCCGCCGATGCTGTCGTGTGCGGCTTTGGCTTTGAGAACCGCCTCTTTCTGAGCCTCTTCCGCCGCGGGGTCGAGCGCGAATATTTCACTCTCTGTGGCGTGGGAGAAATCGTACTCTTTCCCCTCGACATCCCCGATTTTGAATATGCCGCTCATCACTTGAATACCCACCTTTTCGAGCATCAGTTTCGCCACGGCACCGGCGGCGACACGGGCGGCGGTCTCTCTGGCACTGCTGCGCCCGCCGCCGCGGTAGTCGCGGATACCGTACTTCTCCCAGTAGGTCAGATCGGCGTGCCCCGGCCTGAAGAGGTCTTTGATGTTGCCGTAGTCTTTGCTCTTTTGGTTGGTATTGTAGATCACCATCGCGATCGGGGTGCCCGTGCTTTTGCCTTCGAACACCCCGCTGAGTATCTCGACCCGATCGGGCTCTTTTCTCGCTGTGGCGTAGGCGTTTTTGCCCGGGCGCCGCCGATCCATTTCACGCTGAATGAACGCCTCGTCGATCGCAAGACCCGCCGGCACGCCGTCGAGGACGCAGCCGATCGCCTTTCCGTGAGATTCGCCGAATGTGGTCATCACGAATCGCCGTCCGAATGAATTGCTCATTTTCCCTCCTTTTTAAGGAGTTTGAGGGCGGTATGGGCGGCTTCCTGCTGTGCCGATTTCTTGCTTTTGCCCTTCGCCGTCGCCAAAAGCCGGTCGTTGACGAAGACCTGCACTTCGAACTCCTTGTTGTGGTCTGGACCGGTCGCATCTTTGAGCACATAGTCGGGAATGACGCCGAATTTCGCCTGTGTCAGCTCCTGCAGCGTCGTTTTGTAATCTTTGAAAAGCGACCCCAGATCAATCTTGGGATAGCAGGCTTCGATCAGATCGATCGTAATGCGTCGTACCTCATCGAGACCCGATTCCAGATAGATCGCGCCCATCAGCGCTTCGAAAGCGTTCGAGAGCAGGGATGGTTTTTGGCGTCCGCGGTTGTTCTCTTCGGCCGGTGAAATATAGATATACTCACCCAAAGAAAGTGCGTCCGCCAGCCGTTTGAAGCCCGCTTCGTTGACCAGCGAAGCCCGCATCTTGCTCAGTTCGCCCTCTCTGGCGTTGGGGAATCGCTCATAGAGATATTCACCCACCACCAGATCGAGCACCGCGTCGCCCAGAAATTCGAGCCGTTCGTTGTTGTAGGGCTTTTTGTAGCTTTTGTGTGTCAACGCTTCGACGAGATTCTGGCGCTTTTTGAATGTGTAGCCCAGCTTCTCTTCGAGCGGTTTGAGTTCATCCATTTTCATTCTCCTCTTTTATCATTTCGGCTTTTATTTTTTCGGCCATGGTGCGTGCCAATTCGTCGCACCGTTCGTTTTCGACGTGGCCGTTGTGACCTCTGACCCATACCGCATGCACCCTGTGCGGCGCCGCCACTTTGAGGTACTCCCTCCAAAGGTCGGGATTTTTGACCTTTTTGAAGTCGCGTTTGACCCAGTTTTCGAGCCACTCGTTGATCGCGTTGACGACGTAACTCGAATCGCTGTAGATCGTGACGTCGCAGGGCTCTTTCAGGGCTTTGAGGCCTTCGATGACGGCTCGCAGCTCCATCCGGTTGTTGGTCGTCATCGGCTCGCCGCCGACGATCTCCTTTTCGTGGTCCCCGAAGCGCAGGATCGTCCCGTATCCGCCCGGGCCCGGATTACCGAGGCTCGAACCGTCAGAAAAGATTGTAACTTTTTTCATTCTCCACTCTTTTTGTAATTTCTCGCTCCACGACGACGCTGTCGAGCGCCATACACCTGGGACATCGCTCAAACGGCACGGGAAACTGCTGTTTACAGTGGCTGCACAGATAGGCAAACTGCAGTGTCGCCGCATCGAAACCGCTTTTTCTCAGATGACAGAGCATATCGATCAGAAACCAGCCGATCGGCTCGGGCGGTTCGATATCGCCCCTCGCCCCGTAAATGGCACGCAGCTTCGGGCTCTCCTTGATCGCGTCGTAATCGAGAAAGGAGGTGGGAAGAAACCAGAAGATATCGATCATCCGTTCGATATCGGCCTCTTTGACCATCTCCCACGCCCTCCTTGGATCGTGCTTGAGCAGATATTCGAAAACGATCCGTTCGAATTTCCTGTGGGCGGTGTAGAGTTCGATGATCCGTTCGACCCGCTCTTCATCCGAAAGTCTCGGATCGGTCAGGGCGATCTTGAGATCGAGATAGTGGCGCAGATCATCGACATCCACGCCCAGCGCCTCGAGCGGTTCGATCACCTCTTTGGCCTTTTTGAAATCCTGCAGCCGCTCATAGACGACCATCAGATCGTTGAGCACTTTTCTGTTGCGCGGGTTTGATTTGAGAATCTGCAGAAAAATTGTCCTGGCCCTCTCTAAAAAACCCGCATGCAGATAGGTGGTACCGACCATCTCCATCAGTTCGTAGGTGGTCGTATCGTCCTGGCAGCGCTCCAGCAGATAGAGCCCGATCTCGATCGCGTTGTTGTATTCGCCGCTCTTTTCGTAGGCTCTGGCCAGCAGCACCAGCGGTTGGGTGATTTCGGGCGTATAGGGCATCGATTCGAGACTCTTTTTGACCCCTTGCGTCTCGAAGCGCCTCAAAAACCGCTGCAGCCGGCGCGATTTTCGCGATTTGACATAGACGCCCCACCAGTAACTGACGAACGCGATGACAAATACCATTCCGGCGATCAGGAGCACGGCGAAGAGCGGATCTTTGTAATCGATGAGAAAAGCGTCCACACACGGCCTTTGAGAGCGGATAGTGGGCAGTGGGTAGTGGGTAGTTCAAACTACACACTACTCATCGCTCACGTATTTATTATATAATAAAACAATGATAGATAACAACTCCATCGAACAGCTCAAGCAGACCGTCGATATCGTCGACGTGATCGGCAACTACGTCGAGCTGAAAAAAAACGGTGCCAATTACAAGGGCCTGTGCCCCTTTCACGACGAAAAGACCCCCAGCTTCATCGTCAGTCCATCCAGACAGCTCTACAAATGTTTCGGCTGCGGTGCGGGGGGCGATGCGATCAAATTCCTGATGGAGTACGAAAAACTCAGCTATCCTGAGGCGATCGAGAAACTCGCCGGCATGTTCAACTTCACTCTCCGCTATACCGAAGGAAAGCAGGGCGGTGGCGAGGAGAGGCGGATTTTGGAGACGGTGGGCCAGTGGTACCGGGCCAATCTCGAACACCACGAACCGGCCAAAGCCTACCTGAAAAAGCGCGGCGTCTCTCTGGCGAGCATCGAAAAGTTCGGCATCGGCTACGCGCCGGGTTCGGACGAGACGCTGCACTTTTTCCAAAAGGCGATGATCCCCTTTACAAAAGGTGAAGAGGTCGGCCTGCTGGGGCATGACAACGGACGCTACTACGCCCGACTGATCGACAGGATCACCTTCCCGATCCACTCGCCTTCGGGCATGCCGGTAGGATTTGGCGGACGGACGATGGGCGATCATCCGGCCAAATATATCAATTCGCCGCAGACGAAACTCTTCAACAAATCGAGGCTGCTCTACGGGTACCATCTGGCCAAGTCCTCGATCTACCGCAAAAAGCGGCTTGTGGTGGTGGAGGGATATATGGATGTCATCATGCTCCATCAAGCCGGGTTCGATACCGCCGTGGCGACCTTGGGTACGGCGCTGACGAACGACCATCTGCCGCTGCTCAAAAAGGGCGAGCCCGAGGTGGTGGTCGCCTACGACGGCGATGCGGCCGGCATCAACGCCGCGATGAAGGCGGCACTGCTGCTGAGCGCCCATAACTTTGAAGGCGGCGTCGTTCTCTTCTCGGGCGGGATGGACCCTGCGGACATGGTGGTCAAAGGGGATATCGAAGCGATCGAGTCGATGATCGCCAAACCGGTCCCCTATGCCGCTTTCGTCATCGACCAGACCGTCGCGCGCCACGATATCCGTACACCCAGGGGGAAAGAGGACGCCTTCCATGCGCTCAAATCCTACCTTTCGACACTTTCGCCCTTCGTGCAGGAGAAATACATTCCGTACGCCGCCTTGCGCCTGGGGGTCAATGCCGCGATGCTCTCACCCAAGAGTACGCCAACCAGAACATCCGAAAGGTTCGGCAAACAGAAACGGTACGACGGACCCGGCGTGGCCCAGACACCGGCTGAAATGGCACCGAGTCCATCGTTTTTCACCCTGACCGACGTTGCTGAAGAGAGTATCATCAAAACGCTGCTGAAGACCCCGTCGCTGACCGATATGGTGCTCGATACGATGGACAGCTCGATGTTCGGAAGCCGCCGTGAAGCTTTCGAAGCGCTCGTGAAGGGAGAGGAGCACGACGATCTTCTTCGGATCGAACTGGACGATTCCATTGTCGTCTACAGCGAAGAGGAGCTCAAAAGACAGCTGGCCTATTTTCTTCAGCGTTACTATAAAAAAGCTCTTGACAATATTAAAAAAGATGATAGACTTCCATTCGAACAGAAGATTTTCAAAATACGAAAATATCAAGATTATATCCATAGACTCAAACGAGGAGAACTGGTACCCTATGAATAAGACCGGACACAGAGCGATCGCACTTTTCAGCGGCGGTCTCGACAGTACGCTGGCCATCCATCTTGTCAAAAGTCAGGGCGTCGAGGTGATCGCGCTGAATATCGATATCGGTTTCGGAAGCACCAAAAGCAAGCTCGAGCATATGCAGCACATGTGCGATCAGGTGGGCGTGGAGCTTCGCACGCTTGACATACGAGACCAATATCTCAAAGAGATCCTCTTCAATCCCAAATACGGATACGGCAAAAATTTCAATCCCTGCATCGACTGCCACGGCAACATGTTCAAGATCGCCAAAGCGTTGATGGAGCCATGGGGAGCCGATTTTCTGATCAGCGGCGAAGTGGTGGGTCAACGGCCGATGAGTCAGCGGCGCGACGCGCTCGATCTGGTGACGGGGCTCTCCGAAACCGACGACATCCTTCTTCGTCCCTTGAGCTCCAAAGCACTGCCTCCCACGCTGCCCGAACGCGAAGGGTGGGTCGATCGTGAAAAGCTTCTGGGCATTACGGGAAGAAACAGGGAAGTACAGCTGAAGATGGCCGAAGAGATCGGGTTGAAAGATTATGAAAAGCCGGGGGGCGGATGTCTGCTGACCGACGAAAACTTTTCGGCCAAACTGCGCGAATTCATTCAACACGACACCCTCGAAGTCGAAGATATCGCCCTGCTTAAATGCGGACGCCACCTTCGGCTTCCCGATGGCGCCAAACTGGTCATCGGACGCCACAAAGAGGACAACGAGATGATCGAAGCGGCGATCACCCCCAAATATGAAAAGATTCGTCTCATCGACGCGATCGGTCCCATCGGCGCCATTTCGGCCAATGCGAGCGAATCGGACAGAGAACTGGCTGCGAAGCTCACCGCCACCTATGGAAAGACTTCACCGGAAAAACCCTGCACCGTCCAGATCGGCAACATGGTCCACGCCGTCACGCCATTCGATTCGAAAGAGCCTGCGAAAAAATATTTTATAAAAACTTAAGTTTTATTGAAATATAATTCGGTTCTCTTAAGCGTGTGGGGCATTAGCTCAGCTGGGAGAGCGCCTCGCTGGCAGCGAGGAGGTCAGCGGTTCGAGCCCGCTATGCTCCACCA
>JAUUDL010000141.1 GCA_030826715.1 Hydrogenimonas sp.
GAACACTTTCTTGAACTTTTCTCTTACCCGCGTGGCGTTGACCGAAGATATCGAGGCACGGGCCGAGATTGTCGAGGATGCGCAGATCGTCGTCGATTCCAAAGACCAGCTGCTGGCCAACCTCTCCACACTGGTGGCATCGAGTACCAAAGAGATCGTCCAGCTCAACCGTCACCTCGAAGAGGAGGTTCAAAAGCGGACCAAAGAACTTGCGGAGCTGAACACCTCGCTGGAGCGGCGCATCGCTTTGGAGGTGAAGAAGAACAGAGAGAAAGACAAGATGCTCTACCGTCAGTCGAAACTGGCGTCGATGGGGGAGATGATCAACAATATCGCCCATCAGTGGCGACAACCGCTCAATATCATCGCACTGGTGATGCAGGACCTCTCGCTCAAGAGCAAGATAGGAAACCTCACGCCCCAAGCAGTGGAATTTGCCGAGAGCAAGATACAAAACACTTTGAAATATCTCTCGGATACGATCGACGACTTCAGAAGTTTCGCGTCAAAAGGGGAGGACTATACCCATCCAGGAAACTTCGAAGTGTGCCAGACCGTACGCGATACACTGCGACTGGTCTCCATTGTGCTCGAGGATGAAAATATCAAACTCAAACTTTCGCTGCCTGCCAAAGAGGCGTTCGTCAAAGGGAGCCCCAACGACCTGAAGCAGATACTGCTCAATCTCATCTATAACGCCATCGACGTCCTCAAGGAGCGGAAAATTAAAGAGCCTCAAATTAAAGTCGAGGTGCGCTACAACAACAATATCAATATCATCGTTCGGGACAATGCGGGGGGTATCGAACCTGAAATTCTCGACAAGATTTTCGAACCCTATTTCACGACGAAATATCAGGCCAGAGGGACGGGATTGGGCCTTTATATGTCGAAAATGATCGCGGAAAAAAGATTGAATGGGAAGATTAGCGCCCGCAACACGCGTCGCGGGGCCGCCTTTTGGGTGGAGATGCCTTTTAAGGCTTGATGTTGTAGAAGGCTTTGAGCGCGCGGATAATCATCGCATTCTTGGAGATGCGCTCGACTTTCGCATCGGCGTGGACGCGATCGTAGAGATCCATCGGCAGTGTGATCGAAAAAGTTTTCGTTTCGATCTTCTTGCGTTTGGCGATCGTCTGGTTGATGTTTTTGAGCAGATCGATGATCTTATTGGAGTCGATGGGCTTTTGGATAAAGCTGTCGACACCGATCTTGATCGCTTCTGAAATTTTGCTCATGTCATTGCTGGCTGAGATGATGACGATGATCTGATCAGGCTTGATTTCACGAATTTTCCGTGCCAGTTCCAGCCCGTCCATTCCCGGTAGGATGATGTCGATGAAAACGACATCGGGCTTTTTCTTTTTGTATATTTCGAGCGCCTCTTCGGCATTCATGGCTGAATCGACACTGTTGAAGAAGTTGCTGAAGGTCGAGACCATCAATTCATTCGCCTCTTTTTCATCCTCTACGACGAGTGCATTGAGTTTTTTTGTTTCGTTGGCCAGTTTGACGATATCGTTATCTATCATGATGTGACTCCTTGATGTTGTTGTTTTGTAATAGTAACAGACAATAACATAAAGAAAAATTAACATAATAAATTATGTGGAACAAGCATATGCAATTTTTTGGGCATGAATAGGACAAGGAGATTTGTGTTTTTGATAAAAAAGTGCAAAACAGGGAAAAGAATTTGGGAATAATTTTTAAAAAGTGGCGCGGTGGACGAGACTCGAACTCGCGACCTCCGCCGTGACAGGGCGGCATTCTAACCAACTGAACTACCACCGCACCAATAATGAAAAAGTGGTGGTCGCTAGTGGGCTCGAACCACTGACATCCACCTTGTAAGGGTGGCGCTCTACCAACTGAGCTAAGCGACCGAATTTGGCGACCCCTGAAGGATTTGAACCTTCGTGTCCACCTTGAAAAGATGGCATCCTTGGCCACTAGATGAAGGGGTCTTGACGACCCTTACAACAAATCGAGTGGTGACCCGTGTTGGATTCGAACCAACGGCCCATTCCTTAAAAGGGAATTGCTCTACCAGCTGAGCTAACGGGTCTTTTCAGGCGTTCTCTTGCAAACGTGAGCGAAATTATAGACAAAAAGCGATGTCTTGTCAAGAGTTGCTGACGAATTTACGTTACGAAAGATCTTCGCGTGCAATGGTGATCAAAAGTTTATAGGCATAGAGCATGCTCTGTTTCTGTATATAGTTGCGGTCTCCGTCAAAATGGAGGGTTTCGACGATGCTGCGATTTTCGTCGGCGGCACCGATGACCACCGTACCTACAGGTTTTTGCGGCGTTCCGCCGCCGGGGCCTGCGATACCGCTGACGGCGAGGGCGTAATCGGCCTGTGCGATTTCGAGGGCGCCTGTAAGCATCTGTTCGACGGTTGGCTGGCTGACGGCGCCGAATTTTTCCAGTATCTCCTTTTCCACACCGAGCCATCCCGCTTTCATTTTGTTCGAGTAGGTCACGAGGGATCCTTTGAAGATGGCCGACGAACCGGCACGGCTCGTCAGCTGGGCAGCCAAAAGACCACCGGTGCAGCTTTCGGCGAATGTGACACTTTTGCCATTCTGTGAGAGATGGTGGATCAGATAGGCGAAGATGTCGGTCGATTCGATCACTTTGTCGCCGAAAAGCTGTTGGGCGCTTTTGAAGAAGTTGCCGAGCTGTCCATACTTTTTGCTCGCGCAGGCCGCCTGAATCCATCCCGGTGTGAGGGTGGTGAGGGAGACCTCCACATCATGGGTCTTGGCGAGCGGTTCGAGCAGAACACCGGCACTCTGTTCGTCCATCTGGAAAAGGTGTAGAATGCCCTCTTTTTCACTGTGTTCGATCAGGAACATCGGCAGAGTGGTGCCGGGATCGGCGAGAACGACATTGACCGTACATGCGCCATGCTGAACCAGGAAACTGTCGTCGTCGTAGATATCGCTCTTGGAGGGGATGAGGAGATTTTCTTTAAGGATCAGTGTGTCGTCGATCATCGTCGCCAGCAGTTTGGCAATGGGGGTGAAAGCGCTTTTATTGGTCACGATGACGAGATTGCCGCCGATTTCAAGCTCTTGCTGCAGCAACGAGACGGTGTCGGTACTGGTTTCGGGCAGTTTGGTAATCTGCGCGAGGAAGCCCAGATGGCTCAATTCACGCTCGATATACTCCATGAACGGTTCGTTGAGGTAGATATTTTTCCCTATGACGATCAGGCGGTTTTTCATGATGCGATCTCCTGCTTGCTTGTGCATGAGGTCATTATATCAAAGCAAGCTGATCAAATCAGCACATTTTAATCACCTCTTGACTATAATCTACTAATTTTTCTCCGGAGCGATGAATGGACTACAAGTCGACACTCAATCTTCCCAAAACCGATTTTCCGATGCGCGGCAATCTCCCGCAGAACGAGCCCAAACGATACGCCAGATGGTTCGAGCAGAAGGCTTACGAGCGGATGAAAAAGAACCGTGAAGGGGCCGAACTCTTCACCCTCCACGACGGTCCCCCCTATGCCAACGGCAAGATCCATATCGGCCATGCGCTCAACAAGATTCTCAAGGACATCATCGTCAAGGACAACTACTTCCAGGGCCGGGCGATCCGCTTCACCCCGGGTTGGGACTGTCACGGCCTGCCGATCGAGCAGCAGGTCGAAAAGAAGATCGGCAAGGCGAAGAAAGAGCAGCTTCCCAAAACCAAGATCCGCGAACTCTGCCGCCAGCACGCCGCCAAATTCGTCGAGGTGCAGAAAGAGGGGTTCAAATCGCTGGGTGTCATCGCCGACTGGGAACATCCCTATGTGACGATGGACTTCAGATTCGAAGCCAACATCTACCGCACGCTCTGCAACGTAGCCCACAAGGGGCTGCTGGTCGAGCGCAACAAACCCGTCTACTGGAGCTGGGCGGAGCGTACGGCGCTGGCCGAGGCGGAAGTGGAGTATGAGGAGAAAGAGGATTTCTCCATCTACGTCGCGTTCGAGCTGGGTGACAAAGCTAAAGAGAAACTGGGTCATCCGGGAGCCGCGGCTATCGTCATCTGGACGACGACGCCCTGGACGCTGCCCGCCAACACCGGCATCAGCCTCAACCCCGACGAGATGTACGTCTTGACGAAAGATGGCTATATCGTCGCCGAAAAGCTCTTCGACGACCTGGTCGAAAGCGGTGTCGTCGAAGGGCCGATCGAGATGCGGATTCCGGCGAAGGATCTGGAGGGGATGATCGCCATCAACCCGCTCAATGGGCGGCCTTCGAGGATCGTGCTGGGCGAACATGTCGTGATGGAGAACGGTACCGGTGCGGTCCATACGGCTCCCGGGCACGGTGAGGACGACTACCGCGTCGGCCTCGCCAACGAGCTGGACGTGGTGATGCCGGTGGATGAAGAGGGCAGATACGACGAAACCGTGGTGCGGCTGGGGCTTCTGCCCGATGCCGAAAAGTTCGTCGGTATGCACATCTTCGACGCCAACGAAGAGATTTTGAAGCTGCTCGGAAAGTCGCTGCTGAAAGTGGAGCGTTTCACCCACAGCTACCCCCACTGCTGGCGAAGCCATACGCCGCTGATATTCAGAGCAACCAAGCAGTGGTTCATCAGTATCGACGGAACGCCCGAAGGGGCCGAAAAGAGTCTGCGCGAGATCGCTCTCGAAGAGATCGACAAGACCAAATTCTACCCCGAATGGGGCCGCAATCGCCTCACCTCGATGGTCGAAGGTCGCCCGGACTGGTGTATCAGCCGCCAGAGAGACTGGGGCGTGCCGATCGCTTTTTTCAGAAACAAGAAGACGGGCGAAGTGATCCTGGACGAGAAGGTTCTCAACTTCGTCGCGATGATCTTCGAGATGAAAGGCTGCGACGCCTGGTATGACATGGAGGTCAAAGAGCTTCTTTATCCTGGCAGCGGATACAATCCCGACGATCTCGAAAAGGTGATGGACATTCTCGATGTCTGGTTCGACAGCGGATCGACCTGGTACGCCGTGCTCAAATCGCGCAACTACGATGCCGGTCGCTATCCTGCCGATCTCTATCTGGAAGGCAGCGACCAGCACCGCGGATGGTTCCAGAGTTCTTTGCTGCTCAGCAGCGCCATCGAACATCGCGCCCCCTACAAAGCGATTCTCACCCACGGCTTCACCGTCGACGAAAAGGGCGAGAAGATGTCCAAATCCAAAGGCAATGTCGTCGCCCCGGATGAAGTGGCCAAGAAGTACGGAAGCGAAATTCTGCGGCTGTGGGTGGCGATGAGCGAATATAAGAGCGATTTGAAGATCAGTGACGCGATATTGAAACAGGTGGCCGAAAACTACCGGAAGATTCGCAACACTTTCCGCTTTCTGCTCGCCAACGTCAACGACCTGGAGACGCTCGTACCGGCCCAGGAGCTGGGAGAGCTCGACCGGTGGATCATTCAAAAGGCGGCCAAAGTCTTCGAAGCCATGCGTGCTTCGTTCGATATGTACGACTTTTCCAAAGGTTTTCAGCAACTCAACAACTTTCTGACCAACGAACTGAGCGGCATCTATCTGGATATCACCAAAGACCGCCTCTACTGCGACGGTGTCAACGACCATACGCGAAGAAGCAGCCAGAGCGCGATGGCGATGATCGCCAAAACGCTGTTGCCGATGGTGGCGCCGGTGATTACCTATACCACCGACGAACTTCTCGAATATGCGCCTGCGGTGATCAAAGGAGAGGCCGAAGATGTCTTCGACCTTCAATATCATCCGCTTCCCAAGGTAGAGACGGCAATCGACGACAACTATATGAGAGCGGCGAGAGAGGCCTTTTTCGAAGTGGTCGACCGTTTGAAGAAAGAAGGAGCTATCAAACAGACACTGGAACTTGGCCTTGTAACCCAGAGCGAAAAACTGCAAGTGCTCAGTGAAAAAGATGCCGAAGATTGGTTCGTCGTGAGCGAGATTTCCAAAGAGAGCGAACAAGACGTTTTGGGAGATTTCGAAGTGGATGGCGACGAGTTTATCATCGTTCGGGCAAGTGGGCACAAATGCCCACGTTGCTGGCGTTTCACCGCGCCCGAAGAGGATGCGCTCTGTGAACGTTGCGCGAAGGTGTTGAATGTTTGATCTGACCCAACCGATCGGGTGGCCCGTGATCGTTGGGACGATTGTAGCCATATTCGCTATGACGGCATTGGGAATTGGAGCCGTAAAGATGAGCGGATGTGACAAGAAGAAAAAAGCGAACTAAAGGAGAGAGTTTTGATGACACTGAAAGAGGCGTTGGCATTACCGAAAGAGGAGATCCCCGCACTGCGCGCCGAACTGAAGAAAAAAATCGATGAGAAAGCCGACATCAATGCCTATATCGCCGTCGACGAAGCGGGTGACGGTGTGCCTTTGCTGATCAAAGACAATATCCAGGTCAAAGGGTGGAACGTCACTGCGGCGAGCAATATTCTGCAGGGATATGTCGCTCCCTACAATGCTACCGTGATCGAGAAGATCGAAGCCGCGGGCCTCGCACCTTTCGGCCGGGCGAACATGGACGAGTTTGCGATGGGAAGTTCGACCGAGAGCAGTTTTTATGGCAAAACCCTCAACCCGCACGATCCCGAGCGCGTTCCGGGAGGATCTTCGGGCGGTTCGGCAGCGGCCGTGGCGGCGGGTATCGCGATCGCGGCACTCGGAAGCGACACGGGCGGATCGATCCGCCAACCGGCGGCGTTTTGCGGCATCGTCGGAATGAAACCGACCTACGGGCGTGTCAGCCGGTGGGGCCTGGGTGCCTACAGCTCCAGCCTCGACCAGATTGGGCCGATGACGCAGAATGTCGAAGATGCGGCGATTTTATATGACATCATTAGCGGCCACGATACCCATGACAGTACCAGTGCCGATATCGACTATACGCCTGTCGCACCAAATCTGAACCCCGAGAGAAAACTCAAGATCGCGGTGATCGACAACTATATCAAAGATGCCAGCGTCGAAGTGCAGCATGCCTATCAAAAGGCGCTCGAGGCGCTCGAAACCGAGGGACATACGATTGTCCACAAAGAGATGATGGGTGCCAAATACGACATTGCGGCCTACTACATCATCGCCACCGCCGAAGCAAGCGCGAACCTGAGCCGCTACGACGGCATTCGCTACGGCAATCGGGCCAAGGACCCCAAAGATTTGAAGGATCTCTACCTTCGTACCCGAAGCGAAGGATTCGGCGAAGAGGTCAAGCGCCGCATACTGCTTGGAAGCTTCGTGCTCTCCAGCGGTTATTACGACGCCTATTACCTCAAAGCGCAGAAGGTTCGCCACTTGATCAAAAACGAATTCGAAGAGGTGTTCAAAGAGGCGGACCTGATTCTCAGTCCCGTCGCGCCGACACCGGCATTTAAATTCGGTGAGATGGCCGATCCGCTGCAGATGTATCTGAGTGACGCCTACACGATCGGTGTCAACCTCGCCGGCCTGCCGGCGATCTCCCTCCCGATCGAAAAGAGTGATAGCGGCCTACCGATTGGTCTGCAGCTCATTGGCCGTCATTTCGACGAACAGACCGTTTTCGACGGTGCGATGAGCCTCGAAAGAAGTGTCGACTACAAGTAACAAAAAAGGAGAGCCCCCTATGAGAATTAGAAAACGTGCCCTGACATTCGAAGATGTGCTGCTGGTTCCGAAACATTCGACTGTACTGCCCAAAGAGGTCGACATCTCGACGCAATTGACCAAGAATATCCGTCTCAATACTCCTATCGTCTCTGCGGCGATGGATACGGTAACCGAATACCGCGCCGCGATCGCGATGGCCCGTTTGGGAGGGATCGGCATTATCCACAAGAATATGGATACCCCCACACAGGTCAAGCAGGTCAAAAAGGTCAAAAAGAGCGAGTCGGGGATTATCATCGACCCGATCTTCATGCATCCGGGGCAGACACTCGCAGAAGCCGAAGCGATCATGCACGAGTATCGTATCTCCGGCGTGCCGGTGGTGGATAAACACATGAAACTTCTGGGTATTTTGACCAATCGTGATATGCGTTTTGAAACCAATATGACCAAGAAGGTCGAAGAGGTGATGACCAAAATGCCGCTGATCACCGCCAAAAAGGGGATCTCTTTGGACGAAGCGGCCGACATCATGCACAAGAACAAGATCGAAAAACTGCCGATTGTCGATGAAAACGGAACACTTCAGGGGCTGGTGACAATCAAGGATATCAAGAAACGCAAAGAGTATCCCGGCGCCTGCAAAGACGAGTTCGGTCGTCTTCGTGTGGGTGCGGCGATCGGCGTGGGGCAGATCGACCGTGCCCGTGCACTTGTGGAAGCGGGCGTCGACGTCCTCGTTCTCGATTCCGCGCATGGTCATTCGCAGGGTATCTTGGATACGATCAAGCAGATCAAATCCGAACTCGATATAGATCTGATCGCCGGCAACATCGCTACGAGCGAAGCGGCCGAGGATCTGATAAAAGCGGGCGCGGATGCGATCAAGGTCGGTATCGGGCCCGGATCGATCTGTACGACGCGTATCGTCGCGGGTGTGGGTGTACCCCAGATCAGCGCGATCGACGAGTGTGCCCAGGTTGGCCATAAATATGGCATTCCTGTCATCGCCGACGGTGGTATCAAATACTCCGGCGACGTCGCCAAAGCGCTGGCGGTGGGTGCCAGTTGCGTCATGGCCGGTTCGATTCTGGCCGGAACCGAAGAGAGCCCCGGCGAGACGATCATGTACCAGGGCCGGCAGTACAAAAGCTACCGTGGCATGGGCAGTATCGGCGCGATGACCAAAGGGAGCACCGACCGCTACTTCCAGGAAGGGACGGCCGCAGACAAGCTGGTGCCGGAGGGGATCGAAGGGCGCGTTCCCTACCGCGGGCGCATCGCCGATGTGATCCATCAGCTTACCGGAGGATTGAGATCTTCGATGGGATATTGCGGAAGCAAGGATATCCCGACCTTCTGGGAGCGTGCGGAATTCGTCGAAATCACGGCAGCGGGACTCAAAGAGAGCCACGTACACGATGTTATGATCACGAAAGAGGCACCGAATTACCACATTTGACCTTTTGGGTCAAATGTGATGGTGAACAGTGAACAGTGAACAGTGAATGGTAATGGTAGCTGCGCATAGCGCGGTTTAAATAAAAGAGCGCAGCTGCTTTCCTCAACTTTTCACTATTCACTTTTCACTGTTCACTAAAAAGGATTGACAATGAAACAGCAAACCCTCGCACTCCACGCCGGTTACGAAAAAGATTCCCAGGGGACGATGGCGGTGCCGATCTATCAGACGACCGCCTACGAATTCAGGGATGTCGAGCATGCGGCGAACCTTTTTGCGCTCAAGGAGCTCGGCAACATCTATACGCGTCTGAACAATCCGACGACCGATGTACTCGAAAAGCGTTTCGCCACGCTCGAGGCGGGGGAGGCGGCACTCGCGACGGCCAGTGGGATGGCGGCGATATTCTACGCCATCGCCAATGCTGCGGAAGCGGGTGACAATATCGTCTGTGCATCACAGCTTTATGGCGGTACGTTGACGCAGGCGGCGCATACCTTCAAACGTTTCGGCATCGAGGCGCGCTTTTTCGATGTGCATGACCCTGAACAGATCAAAACACTCGTGGATGAGCGTACGAAAGTGATCTTTTTCGAGTCGCTGACGAACCCTAGTATCGATGTGGCCGATATCGAAGCGATCGTCAGCATCGCCGACGAATATGGCATCCTCACCATCGTCGACAATACCGTCGCCACACCGATTCTCTGCCAACCTCTCAAACATGGCGTCGACGTGGTCGTCCACAGTGCGAGCAAATATACGACGGGCCAGGGTCTGGCGATCGGGGGGATCATGGTAGAGAGAAAAATGGTCGCCGACAAACTCAAAGACAATCCGCGCTATCCGCAGTTCAACGAACCCGACGAGAGCTATCATGGACTCGTCTATCTGGATACGCCGCTGCCTCCTTACACGCTCAGGGCCAGGCTTACCCTTCTACGCGATATCGGCGCGGTGGTCGCCCCCTTCAACAGTTGGCTCTTCATTCAAGGTCTCGAAACCCTTCCGATCCGTATGCCCGTGCATTCGAAAAACGCTATGATGGTCGCGGAGTTCCTCGTTTCACACCCCAAAGTACTCAAGGTCAACTATCCCGGCCTCGTGAGCGACCCCAACCATGAGCTGGCGATGAAATATTTCAAAGATGGCATGTGCAGCGGTCTTTTGAGTTTCGAAGTGGAAGATTTCGAAACGGCCAAGGCGATCGTCGATCGTACGAAGATTTTTTCGCTCGTGGTCAATATCGGCGACAGCAAGAGCATCATCACCCACCCGGCGAGTACGACCCATCAGCAGCTGAGCGAAGCCGAGATGCTCGCATGTGGCGTCAAGCCGGGCCTCATCCGATTGAGCATCGGGCTGGAAGACCCCGAAGATCTGATCGCGGATCTGAAACAGGCACTGGAGGGGTAATACCATTTGAAGATCGTCACGAAAAAAGAGAGTTTCACCAATCCGCTCTATCTCGAGAGCGGACGGATCCTTGAACCCTACGAGCTGATGTATGAAACGTATGGGGAGATGAACGAGGCCAAAGACAACGCCATTTTGATCACCCATGCGCTCAGCGGCAGCCATCATGCGGCGGGCCGATACGAAGGGGATAGAAAGGCGGGCTGGTGGGACGGCCTGATCGGCGACGGCAAGGCGATCGACACGACGAAATATTTCGTTATCTGCATCAACGTTATCGGCAGCTGTTACGGCTCGACGGGGCCGATGTCGCAGATGTACCCCTCCGAAGAGCGCTACAGACTCAAATTCCCGGTCATCACCGTCAAAGATATGGTCAAGGCGCAACGTATCCTTCTCGATCGGCTCGGTATCGACCGTCTGCATGCGATCATCGGCGGATCGATGGGGGGCATGCAGGCGCTGCGGTTTGCGATCGAGTATCCCAATTTCGCCAAACACACGATCGCGCTGGCGGCTACGCACGCGACGAGGCCATGGGCGATCGCCTTCAACAAGGTGGTGCAGGAAGCCATCATCAAAGACCCGAAGTTCAAAAACGGCAATTACGACCCCGAAGATTTCAGGGAAAACGGCTTCACGGGATTGGCGGTCGGTCGGATGGCAGGCCACATCAGCTATCTGAGCCCCGAATCGATGGACAGAAAATTCGGCCGCAACTACGTGGAGACGGATGGGCTTTTCGAACTTTTCGGAAAATTTCAGGTCGAGCGGTATCTGGAGTACAACGGGTACGGATTCAGCAAATGGTTCGATCCGCTCAGCTATCTCTACATCACGAAGGCGATCAACATATTCGACGTATCGCGCGGTTACGATACGCTGAATGACGCATTGGGACGCATTCGCACCGATTTGCACCTGATCGCCTTCAAGCGCGACATGCTCTTTATGCCCGAAGAGATGAAAGAGATCGAAATTGTCATGAAAGCGCAGGGGCAGGGAGGACTTGTCAATTACTACGAAGTCGACAGCGATTACGGCCATGACGCTTTTTTGGTGGAGCTGGAGAAGTTTTCCGATTATGTCGCGGAGGTTATATCAACTAAAAACGAAAAACGAAAAACGAAAATTTGAGGAAGATCGCTTTGCTCTTTTTAAAGATATGTGTCTGCGAAGCAGCATACCTCAATTTTTAGTTTTTAGTTTTTAACTTTTAGTTTAAAAAGGTTTGAAATGGAAAAAGAGGAAGATTTCGAAAGCAGGGTCGAAGCGGCCAAAAAGATTATGGAGCAGTTGATGGATCCGGAGATTCCGCTCGAGAAGAGTGTGAAACTCTACAAAGAGGGGATGCGTCTGCTCAAGGAGGCGGGCGAAATTCTCGAAAAGGCGCAGATCGAAGTGGAGACGATCGAGAAGAGCGACATCGACGACGGGGTGCCGGTATGATCAACATCGCCGCACTGCAGATGCCCACGCAGGGGATGGACCCCAAGACGCTCGAAGAGTATTTCAAAACCGCCCACCGGAAAGAGGCGGAGGTCCTTCTTTTGGGTGAATATGTGCTCAACCACTTCTTCAAAGAGCTTGAGACGATGCCGCTCAATATGATAAGGGAGCAGAGCGCCCATCATCTCGAGATGGTCAAGAGCCTGAGCAAAAAGTATGAGATGGTGGTCGTTGCACCATTGGTGCAGGTCAAAAACCGCCGATGCTACAAGACGATCGTCAAGGTGACGCCCAAAACGACGCATACCTATTATCAGCAGATCCTCATAGAGTACAGCCACTGGAATGAAGGGAAGTTTTTCGCCAACGAGGTCAAACCGCTGGAAGATCCGATGGTCTTTGCGCACGCAGGGATCAGGTTTGGCGTCATCGGCGGGTATGAAGTGCACTTCAACTGGTTTTTCGACCGTTTGAGCGCCAGGGATGTCGATGTCCTTCTGCTTCCCACCGCCGCCACGTTCGAATCGCACAACCGGTGGCGGGAGATATTGAAGACACGCGCTTTTTTGGGGAATATCTATATACTTCGCGCCAATCGGGTGGGTGAGTACCTTGACAGAGAGATCAAATGGAAATTCTACGGCGATTCGATGCTGGTGACACCGATGGGTGAGGTGGAGCAGGTCCTCGAAGACAAAGAGTCGCTGATGGTCGTCACGGTCGATCGCAAAGCGACGCGGGAAGCCAAGCGCATCTGGGGCTTCGAGAGACAGCTGAAGCGGCATCTGCAGAGCGATGCCGATAATGAAAGGAAGGAGTGAAGATGCGTACTTTCATTGTAGCGGCAGTGGCGGTGTTGCTGTTTTTGGGCGGATGCTCGACGAAAGTGGCGACGACCGCCTCACTGCCTGAACCCCAGGCGAATGGCGTCGCCAAAAGGGTAGCGGTTTTTGCGTTGCACAACTACACCGATACCCCCGATGCCGGTAAACGCGCGGCGAATCTCGTCGAAGGCGTACTGATATCGAAAGGATACGTCGTTTCACGCCATATCGACGAAGGGGAGATGGCCGATTCGCAGGCGATCGCCAAAGCGGCCGCCGAAGGGGATGACTATGTTCTTCTCGGGGGTGTGAGCGAATGGCGTTACAAAACGGGAATCGACGGCGAACCCGCGGTGAGTCTGCATATGAAAATGGTCGATCCCAAAAACAGCAAGGTTGTTTGGAGTGCGACGGCTTCGGGGAACGACTGGGGCAACGCGTCGATCGGCACAACGGCCCAGAAGATGATCGAGGAGATGGTCGCACAATAGGCGGCTGCGTATGCGACTCTTCAAACTCTATGATGGCAGCAGTGGCTATTTCGAGTCGCTGATTCTGACATCTCTCTATCTTGCGGCCGGATACTATCTCAACCCCACCGACCCCTGTGCCATCAAGAGCGACATTCCGGTACTCACGATACTTCTGGCTATTATCACGCTCTACCATGGTCTCGGACCGGGTGTCGTATCTCTGCTTCTTGTCGGTGTGGTGATGAAAACATACTATACCGATTTCGAAATTGATCTGTTCCTTTCGCAATTCGTTCTCGTGCTGATTTTCGGCGAATTTCATTATTACTGGCATCGGGTCATCGGAGAGCAGCGGTATGAGCTGAAGTATCTGAACAGAAAATTCGACGAAATGGTCAAAGCCTTCTATGCGCTCAAAATTTCACACGACCAACTCGAAAAGATGTATGTGACAAAGCCGATGAGCCTTCGAAACGCGTTGGAGACGATACGCCATGAATATGCGAAAAAAAAGCATCAAAGTGCCTATGCGAAATTTTTGGTTCTCCTGCACAAATCGTATGCGGTGGAGTCGTGCGTTCTGGCGCAGCTCAATGGTGAAACGCTTGATCCGCTCGCTGCGACGGAGAATGTGCACGCGGACTACGACGATGCGTTGGTCCAAAAAGCGCTCGAAAAGAAGATGCCGGTCTATATCGCCGACAATCCGCATACCGAAAGTGCCTATATCGCGGTTATCCCTGTTCTTGAAGAGGGCCGTGCCCAATGGCTTTTGATGATCGAAAAGATGCCTTTTCTGGCCTACAACAAGGATACGCTCGTCACCATTGCGATTTTGCTGCAATATTTTTTCTATCAGATGCAAAAGAGCCGAACGCTCGAAAGCATACAGCTTCCTTCGTTTCTGGATGAAACGTTCGCTTACGAACTGCACAGGCTCACTCTGCTCGAAAAACGTTTTCACGTCGACTCCACACTGCTCGTTTTCAAAACTCAAGATCCCCTTTTGCACCATCTGCTCGATCAGAAGGTGAGAGGGGCGCTCAGGTCGCTTGAAATTCCTGTGAGCTACTCTCTTCACGGCGTGCACTATCTGGCGATTCTCTTCCCGCTCGTGGACGATTCGGCGGTTGAAGGGTTCGTTGCCAGAATGAGAGAGATTCTGGCACGCGAGAATCTTGAAAAACTCGATTACGCCACATTTAAGCTCAAACAGCGAAAACTCTATCGGCGCTATATGGGAATCGACAATGAATGAAACGATGTGGGCTGAAATAGGATTCCTTGAAGCCTATCTTTTCTACTTTTTCGTTTCGGCGGTGGCGGCCTATATCGCCATGTCTTTTTTGCGGAAAAGATATCCCAAAGAGGCGTGGAGGGTCTTCCTGTTTTTCCTGCTTTTCAACCAGTCGATGCCGATCGCGGGGCTCTTTTTTACCGTCTGGGTGGTGTGGTTTCTGTTGCATGTGAAATATAGCCGCCAGATCCACAGGGTCGATGCGATCAATCTCGAAGAGTTCGCACTGACGTTCCCTGAAGTACAAAGAACCTTCGGCGAAGGGTCGATGCTGCTTCTTTTCGAGGATGCCAATGTCCCACCCCAGCTGAAGATACGTGCGCTCGCCTCTTTGGCGAACGAGCTTTCCAGAACCCATCTGGAGATCATCAAGCTGGCGCTGTCGGACCGAAACGATGAGGTGAGGCTTTTCTGTTTTTCGGTCATCGACAAACTCGAAAAGAGGATCAACGAGCAGATCACGGTGGAGCTGAAGCGCTTCGAACAGGGCGAAACGGAACAAGAGCGCGTCGAAGCGGCCAGCCATCTGGCATTTCTCTATTGGGATCTGGTCTACTATGCGCTTTCCGACGAAGTTCTCGAGAACTTCATGGTCGAAGAGGCGAAGAAATTCGTCCTCCATGCATTGAAACAGCGATATGCCAGCGCTCGAATGCATACGCTGCTCGGTAAGATATTTCTCTATGAAGGCGACTACGAAAAGGCGGCACGGGAATTCGCGCTGGCTATCGAACTCGAAGAGCGTGACAGCGCCTTCATCGCACCCTACCTGGCCGAAGTTTTCTATAAGCGTCGCAATTTCGTATCCGTCAAATCACTGCTGAGCAGCGACCGCGATATCATGCTCAATTCCAAACTCTACCATATCGCGCAGATGTGGCGGGGGGTCTCGTGAATTTTCCGCGCAGCGAACGGGTCGATGTGATGATTTTGGCCGAAGGGACCTATCCGTTCATACGCGGCGGGGTATCATCCTGGATCCATCAGCTTATCACGGGAATGCCCGATGTGACGTTCGGTATCACTTTTCTGGGCTCGAGGCGTGAAGAGTACGATGGCGTTCTCTACACGCTGCCAAAGAATCTTCTCCATCTGGAGGCGCACTATCTTTTCGAAGAGGATACCGATACCAGGGAGCCTCAAAGGGATATGAGCGAGAGCGCGATGGAGAGGGTCGAGTCGCTGCACCGATGGTTCAAAAAGCCGGAAGGTGAAATCCCCGAGACGTTGCGTTCTTTGTCGTTTTATCTCGAGGAGGCGACATACGACCACTTCATGCACGGCCGAAAGGCGTGGGACTACATTCGAAAGGTCTATTACGACAATGCGCCCGATCTGCCATTCGTGGACTATTTCTGGACACTGCGCAATATGCACAAACCAGTCTGGTCACTGGCGGAAATCGCCGCCTCGATGCCGGCGTGTTCGATCTTTCATTCCCCTTCGACGGGGTATGCCGGGTTCCTGGCCGCATTGGCAAGTTACCACTATGGCCGGCCCATGCTCTTGACCGAACACGGCATCTACACCAGAGAGAGAAAGATCGACCTGCTCGGTGCGGACTGGATCAGCTATCACAAGCCCGCACTGATGGCAGGGAACGAAGAGTTCAACTATGTCAAGGGCATGTGGATCCGTTTTTTCGAAAAGATCGCCGATTTTGCCTATGTGCGAAGTGAAAAGATCCTTTCACTCTATCCGGGTGCGAAGGCGGTGCAGGTGTACTTCGGTGCCGACGAAAGAAAATGCGAGGTGATTCCCAACGGCGTCGATGTGGATGGCCTCTCGGCCCTCATCCCTGCGCGACCAGCGAGCATTCCGCCCGTTATCACGCTGATCGGGCGTGTCGTGCCGATCAAGGATATCAAGAGTTTCATCCGGGCGATGCGCATCACGGCCGACTCGATGCCCCAAGTCAAAGGGTGGATCGTGGGGCCGATGGATGAAGATCCCGAATATGCCAAAGAGTGTGTGAACATGGTCAAGGCGCTCAAACTCGAAAACAATGTCGAATTTCTTGGATTTCGCAATATCAAAGAGATACTGCCGATGAGCGGCCTTCTGACACTCACCTCCATCAGTGAGGGAATGCCGCTGGTGGTTCTGGAAGGGTTCGCTGCGGGTCTCCCCGCCGTCACCACCGATGTGGGAAGCTGCCGCGACCTGATCTACGGCGGACTCGACGAAGAGGATGTGGCCATCGGTGAAGCCGGTGCCGTGACCAAGATCGCCAATCCCACCGAACTTGCCGAACAATATCTGAAGATACTCGGCGACGAAACGTTGTGGCACAGGATGCAGACAAACGGGCTGCAGCGCGTCAAACGCTATTATCGTCAGGAGATGTTTTTGCAGCGCTACCGGTCACTTTACGAAGATTTGGAGGCGACATGGCGGGCATAGGGTTCGAACTTCGACGAATACTCAGGCGAAACAGTCTCCTCTCGCTCGGAAAGGTGTACGGCTATGCCGCACTTTTGAGTTCCGGCCCGTGGGTCATCTCCATCGTCGCTATCATAATCGTCGGTTTCATCAATATCTCCACGATGGGAAAAATGAACGAGACGGTGCAGTTTCAGATCGTCGTCACCTACGCCATCGCGCTGGCGTCGAGTCTGATCATCACCGGATTCGTACAGCTTCCGTTTACCAGATACATCGCCGACACGATCTTTTTGAAGCAGGAAGAGAGGGTGCTTCCCTCTTATATGGGTACCATCTTCATGGCATGGCTGGCGGGGATCCCTTTTGTCGTCCCCGCCGTCATCTATGTCTTCCCCGAACAGAGTGCCTTTTTCAAACTGAACGTGGTGTCGGTATTTCTGGTGCTGTGTGGTGTCTGGATATCCAATATCCTGGCCACGAGCCTCAAGTACTACAAGGGTGTGCTTTGGGCCTATGTGGTCAGTTACAGCCTCATCATCGCCCTGTCGTACCTTTTTGGCGGGAACGTGGACCATCTTCTCTTCATCTTCTTTTTGGGCAATGCGCTGCTTTTCGTCTGGCTTTTTGTGCTGATCGTCAAAAGTTACGAAGGGAGAGGTTTTCTCGATTTTGGCTTCTTTTTCAATCGAAAGTTCTACTGGTCACTGGGCTTTGCGGGACTTTTCTACAATCTCGGATCGTGGGTGGACAAATTTATCTTCTGGTACTATCCCACGACCGGTTATCCCGTCATTGGGAAGTTGCACGCTTCGGTTCTCTACGACCTTCCGATCTTTCTGGCCTACCTCTCGATCGTTCCCGGTATGGCGATATTCTTCTTCAGGCTCGAAGCCGATTTCGCGCAAAAATATGACCTCTACTACAATGCCGTCCGCACCGACGGGACATTGGAAGCCATCGAACACTACCGAGACGAAATGATCAAGACGATCCGTCATGCGATCAGGGAGATCATCATCGTCCAGGGGATCGTGGATATCATGCTCTTCATGCTCGCACCCCAGATATTCTCGTTTCTGAATATACCGCAGCTTTATATCGGCCTCTTTTACATATTGACCGTCGGGGCGATGCTCCAGCTTGGATTCATGTCGGTTCTGGCGATCCTCTACTATCTGGACAGGCGGGCCGAGGCGATGTGGCTGTCGATCCTTTTCTTTGTACTCAATATGCTCTTTACCTTCGCGTCGATTCAGATGGGGCCGCCCTTTTACGGCTACGGCTATGCGCTGTCGCTTCTGATCAGTTTCGCGTGGAGCCTCAAGGTGATACGTGACGAAATGGAGGATCTCGATTATGAGACATTCATGCTTCAGTAGATGGTTTTTCATCATCCTTTTGCCTCTTTGGCTATGGGGCGGGACGGAACACAGGAGTGCCATCTTCTATTACGGAAATGACATATCATGGCCGCTTGTGGGGGCGCACGACTATATCGTGGTGCAGCCCGAGAATGTCAACGAGCACACCCACGGTTTCAAAACCTATCGACAACGGGTCTATGCCTATGTCAGTGTCGGTGAAGCGGAGCGTGGACAGTGGTACTTCGAAAAGATTGATCCATCATGGAAGATCGCCAGAAACAGGGCATGGAAGAGTGATGTAATGGATCTGGGCAATCCGGCGTACCGGAAATTTCTGCTCGAAACGGTGATCGCCCGGCTCAAGAAACGAGGCTTTGAAAACCTCTTTCTCGACACGCTCGATTCGTATCGGTTGGCGGCGGAAAAAGAGAGTGAAAGAACGAGGCAGCGGGAGGGTCTGGTGGCACTCGTCAAGGCGATCAAACAGCGCTGGCCCGATACGAAGATCATCCTCAACCGTGGTTTCGAACTGCTGCCCGAATTGAAGGGGATGGTCAAAGCCGTGGCGGCCGAATCGCTCTATCACGGTGTCGGCGGGAAAGATCTTGCGTACGAGAGCGTGTCGCTCAAGGAGAGGAAATGGCTTCTGGGGCGCATGCGCGAAGCGGCGGCCGAAGGAGTGGATGTGATCGACATCGAGTACCTGCCCACCGAAAAGCTCGCCGCAGAGGGGCCGGATCTTGTCGAAAGCGTCTCTGAAGAGGGATGTATAGGCTATGTCGGGGATAGAGATTTGGACCATTACGGCATTTCCAACCGAAAAGTGATGAAACGCGAAATATTGATGCTCTTTGATGGATCGAAAAATGCCAAAGAGTATCAGGCATTGCATCAATATGGCTCTCTTCCGGCCGAATACCTGGGATATGTGCCGATTTTGATGGATATCCGTCACGGCCTTCCCGAAAATGCGTGGGAACGGTTCGCCGGTGTCATACTCTGGCTCGACCGCCCCTATGCAGATCCGCAAAAGCTGGCGGAATGGATCGTGCACAACGCCTCCATGGGCCTCAAGACCCTCATTCTTGGAACCATGCCTATTGCATTGGAAAACCGCCGTGCGCTCGAATCCCTTGGTATAAAAACGGCGCAAAATGGTGAAACCCTTCAAGAGAGCCGTATCGCTTCGATTGAAGCCGCCGATATGATGAACTTCGAAGCGAAGATCCGACCCGGCTATCACGACACACTGCTTCGTCCCGACGCCGGCAAAGTCCTCTACGCCTACACGAACGGCAGAGGTCAGAAAAATGTACTTGCAGCCCTGATGCCCTGGGGCGGGTATGCGGTGGACGAAGCTTCGATGATCGAACTTGGCGGCGACAATATCTGGACAGTCGATCCATTCACACTCTACGATCAGGCGCTGCATCTGCCAAAAATTCCCGTGCCCGATCCGACGACGGAAAATGGCAGGCGTCTGCTCTTCACGCATATCGACGGGGATGCCTTCATCGATAGAGTCGAGTGGAATCAAAACATCTATGCCAGCGAAGTGATCCGTGACGAGATACTGAAACGTTTTTCCATCCCACACTCCGTATCCATCGTCGAAGGAGAGATCGCACCCTATGGCCTCTATCCGAAAATCTCGAAAAAGATGGAGGCGATCGCACGGTCGATCTACCGCCTCCCGAATGTGGAAGCGGCGACACACACCTTTTCGCACCCTTTCGTCTGGGGCGCGATCGACGAGAAGGGAGATTTGCCCTCCGAATATCGCCTTCCAATCAAAAACTACCGTTTTTCTCTCGACAGGGAGATCGCTGGATCGCTTCGCTATATCAACACGAAACTGCTTCCACCACTCAAACCCAAAGCCCACGCCATCTTCTGGTCTGGCGACTGTGTACCTCCTGAAAAAGTGCTCGATTATGTCTATCAGCATGACTTCTTGAATATCAATGGCGGGGACACCTATATCACCAGACAGCATCCCTGGCTCAGTTTCATCGCACCTCTTGGAATTCGCAAGGGGGAATATTGGCAGATCTATTGCGGCGAGCAGAATGAAAACCTCTACACCAACGAATGGCACGGCCCTTTCTGGGCATTCAAAAATGCGATCCATACTTACGAGATGACCGATAGCCCCAGACGCTTCAAGCCGATCGACATCTACTACCACTTCTACTCTGGCTCCAAACGCGCCTCGCTCAACGCCTTGAAAACGGTTTTTAGCTGGGCTATCAAACAGGATGTGATGCCGATCTACACCACCGAATACATTCCCAAAGTGATGGAGTTCTACGACGCGTCGATCGAGCGGACGGAAGATGGGTGGGGTCTGTATGGGCTCGATGCGCTGCGTACCCTGAGACTTCGTGACGAACGTCTCCCCTCTCTTGCGCTCAGTGATGGCGTCATGGGCTTCAGAAACCTGCCACAGGGACGCTACCTGCACCTTTCGGGAAATAGAAAGAGCGTACTGCGTTACGGGGAATCGAACGAAACGGTCCGGGCCTACCTGGAATCAGCCAACGGCAGAGTTGTTTCGTTCAAAAAGAGACCTGACGGTTTTTCGGTACGCTTGTTGGCCCATGTGCCGCTCGAAGCGCAATTGAGAGCAAAAAAAGAGTGCCGTATCACGGCTTATCCATCCAGCTTCTCACTCGAGCGCCGCGGCGAAAGGGCGAGTGTGCGATACAAAAAAGTGAAGGGAGCACGCATCGATGTCCGATGCCCCTAAACGACGCCCGAAGGTGATCTCCGACCCGGAGATCATCCTTCTTATCGCGCTTTTTGCTGCCGTACTCTATCTTCTCTACCCGAAAACGTTTCTTCAAAAACAGCTGCTCGCCGAAAAGAGCAACTACGACCTCACGCTCGTCTATCTCGAAAACCTACTTCCTGCCGATCCCCACAACGAAGCGCTGATGCTCAAGCTCGCCGAAGCCGCTTTCAACACCAACCGGATCGATCTGGCACGCAGAATGGGCGCGGCACTGATCGCGAGCAAAAATCCGAAAACGCAACGCAGGGCGTATCCGCTTTGGTATCAGATCGAAAAACGATACTACTTCACGACGACCGATACCGCCCTGCGTGCACGCCTCAAAGAGGAGCTCGCCGGCATATTGGAAGTGATGTTGTCAAAGGGGATGATCGATCTGCAAGACGCTCCCAAATGGTACGCCGAAGCGCTCTGGCTGAAAGACGATGCGCTGGCGCTGAAGATCGCCTCGATGATTTTGCGCCGGCAACCGAACGATCCTCTCTGGCTTGAACAAAGCTACTATCTCGCCGCCAAAACCGGTGAGGTGAAAACGGCCGAAACGTTGCTTCGACGTCTGATCAAAGCGGACCATGCAAGAGAGTCGCACTGGAGAGAGGCACTGGCATCGCTCTATATCAAAGAGAAGCGGATCGTCGAAGCCGCCGATCTCTATCTGCAGGCATACCAGGAGGGATCCGAAACGCGCTATCTCTTCAAGGCACTCGATCTTCTCTTATGGAACCATAGGAACAAAGAGGCGGTTCGTATCGCAAGAGCGTATGAAAAACGTATTCTTGCTGGTACCGGATCAGCACAGAAGATGCTCCGCTTCTATCTGTCGATGAACGCACTGAAGGATGCGCGGCGCGTGGCACTGTATCTTCTGAAACGGTGTCGAAAAAATGCATGTGATTTCGACCTTCTCTACAAAACTTTCCTCTATGCATCCGATCCATCCCTTGCCTACGACGTCGCCACAATGGCGTTGCGCGGCAAAAGAAGCTACACATGGCAGATACGTGCCGCCAAGAGCGCCATGTGGTCCAACAAGCCGCAGGCGGCGATGGACCATTTTCTGCAAGCCTATGCCATGCGGCCCACCGCCAGCCTGCGTAAAAAAGTTCTTCCGATGTTGATCGACGCCTATCGGTACGAATCGGCGCTGAAACTGGCCAAAGAGGAGGCCCGCAGCCATCCATACGACCGAGATGCCATCAATACCCTCGTCTACCTCTACAATATGGTGGGCGATCCCGAGGGCGCGATCGATTTTCTTCTTCGGGTGTACGAAAAGAGTCATCAACCCGCCCTCCTTTCACAGGCGCTGCAACTGGCGCTCGATATGGGAGACATGTCGCGGGCGGATACGATCGTATCGATGCTGCAATCAGCGGGGTTTGAGGACTTCGACACGGCGCGACGTATCGCCTATTATCAATTTTTACAGCGGCATCCAGAAAAAGCCTATGCGGTTTTGCAGCGGGTATTGAAAAAAAGTCGGGAAAAGGCGCCGGCTGATGTTTTGCAGATGGCGGATGATCTGGCCTGGTACCTGGGTCGATACGCCGAGGCCGCCGGATACGCCCTGGCGTTGATGAAGGAAGAGGTTGCCCGGAAAGTCGATCTGCAGCGTATCGTCGACGTCTATCGCAAAGATGACCCCAACGTCGCCCTCCAGGCGGCCTGGAAAATGTACGAAATGGATCGATCGAGTGAAAACTTCCTCGGCTTTGCCTATCTGGCACTCGACAGCGGGCATTACAAGGAACTCTTGCGCGCAATGGAGAGCATCGACGAACAAGGGGATAATTCTTTGCTCAAAGATGCCCGTTTCTGGAGTATCAAAGCGCATCTTCTGATGGTACTGCACAGGCGTAAAGAGGCATCCGAAGCTCTAATGATGGCGCTGCGCCTGAGCCCGAACGATGCCGCTCTCCAGGCCGAAATGCTCTGGATGCTGGTCGACAGTGGCGACTGTGTGCGCCTTCATGCCTTTGTGGCGAAACTCGAAAAAGATGGTTTGAAGCTGCCCGAAATCCTGTGGGCACCGCTGATGGTCGCGCATATGCAGATGCAAGAGGGTGGCATGGCGATGGACTATTTCAAGAAAATTTCAAAACGAGGCGAGCGTTCCATCGATATGAAATTGACCTATGCCTATCTGCTGCAGGGGCGAAACGAATATGACGCTTTCATGCGCCAGATGCGAGAAATTGTGCAGAGACTCGACCAAAGAGCATCGAAAGATGCAAGCAGACTGCACGATCCGGCATTTTTGCAAAACTATCTGCAGGCGGCGATGCACACGATGAACCCGGATCGTTTCGAATCGAAGCTTAAAAGTGCCGAAGCCTATCTTTCGCCACAGCGATACCTGCAACTTCGAGCGTTGTGGGCCTTGCACAACGGGGCTTACGAAGAGGCCAGAGTTTTGGTAGAGAGGCTGCACGATCCCGAGGCGTGGATGCAGCTGACGCTGGCGCTCCATTTTTACGACAGGGATCGCATGAGCGATCTGCTCGACCATGCCGTCTGCGCCCTGCCGATACGCGACCGCGTCGATGCCGCCGAACGCTCCGGACGGATCGCTCTCGCGCAGTCGCTCGCTTTTTCGGGTTTGCAGAAGAACCGTTTTGACGAACTGCTCTACTACCAGAACGAACAGCTCGAACGCAAGTGGGCGGACGAATTTCGCATCGATACCTCGACCGATTCAAGAAGCAGTCTGCAACAGATGACCACCGATATGACAAACCAAAACGCGATAGCCGAGGGGTGGTATCTGCATGAACATCTCAAAACGCGTTTGAACAGCGGGTGGGACGAGACAGTCTACAGGGATCTCCCACGCCTCGACGGCACTGCGGAGGTCGGCATCGTCCACAGAGACGATCGCTCGGAACTCTCGTTGGCGGCCGGACTCCGCAACGGGGTGAAAACCCATCTGAAGGCGAAAGGATCGATAGCGTACCGAATCGACGACCGATGGCGGGCGGCGCTGGCTCTTTCATGGCATGACGAAGCGCTGGAGAGCGACTATCTTTCTATCGGGGGAATGAAGAGCGGCATCGAACTCAAAGGCGAATATGCCCTGCTTACCTCCACGACACTCCAGGCGACGATGGGGTATTTTCGTTTTCAATCCCAAGACGGCGTCTCTGTGGGTGATGGCACGACACTGCGTTTGGAGTCGGCCACCACATTGAGAATCGGTTATCCGGACCTGACCGTCACGCTTTTTGGCGACTATGGAACATTCGATGAGAAAAGCGGCCGCAAAGGTGCTCTTGAGAAGATCATGGCCGTGCCCGGCAATGTCTTGCCCGGCGACTATCTCAATGTCGGTACGGGACTCTACTGGGGGTATCAGAACAAGGCAACCTATGTAAGGCCGTGGCGACCATTCTTTGGCATCTCGCCTTCGATCGATCTTCTCAGCGGAGATTTCAATATGGAACTCGATGCGGGCATCGGGGGCAATCTTTTCAACCAGGACCATTGGGCCGTCGGTGCCGGCGTCACCCCAGGCGTCTCCAACAATGTGGAAACGGTATTTCGTCTCTATCTGCAATATCGAATACTTTATTAAGGGCATCTCCGCAGGAAGGTTCCGTAGACGTCCCTTAAGCTCGCTGAAAGCAGATAAAGATATTATTTTATTGAATAATTGATTTATAAAGGAACAGGCCGAATGGAGGAGTATTACAGATATTTCAATCGTCAGGTGATGCTGTGGGGTGAGCAGACGCAGGCGTCACTGCAAAAGAAGAGGATCCTCATCGTAGGTTCCGGCGGTTTGGGGAGTTCTCTGGCCATCGCGCTGGGTGCCAGCGGCATCGGCCATATCGATCTGGTCGATTTCGATGAGGTGTCGGTGCACAATATTCACCGGCAGATCGCATTCAAGGTCGGAGACGAAGGCAAATACAAAGCCCAGGTGGCGGCCGAACTCGTCGAGGCGCGTTGTCCATTCGTCAAGGTGACGCCCCACGTCACCGATTTCGCCTCCTTTGCCAAAAAGAAACGTGACTTCGATCTGATCTTCGACGCCACCGACAATCTGCCCAGCCGCGCACAGATCGACGCCTACGCCAAAGAGATCGGCGTTCCGTGGGTCTACGGCTCGGTCGAAGCGTTCAACGGGCAGGTCTGTTTTATCGATAAAAGCTCGTTCGATGCGTTCAAGATCATGGAACGCGAACCCGCCGGAATCGCCGCACCGATCGTGATGCACATTGCTTCGCTGCAGGCCAACCTGGGGCTTCGCTACCTGGCGGCACAGCGTGTAAAAAAAGATCTGCTCTACTATCTCTTCTTCAACGACGAGGGGGAGTTGGTGACGCAGAAATTCAAAATGCCCGAGGCGTAAGCCCGGACACTCTCAAACCATCATCCCCTTGATGACGTAGAAGATGATGGCCGAGACGACGGCGGCGGCGGGAACGGTGACGATCCATGCCGCGACGATCTTGTTGAGAGCGGCCCGCTGGACATATTTGGTCTTGTAGACGCTTTTGAGCGCTTTGCTCTCTTTTTTGATCTGTTTTTCATTATTGCCGATCTCTTCGAAAAGATGGACGATTCTTTCGTAATCAGATTGGCTCTTCACCTCTTTTCTTTCGAGTGATTCAAGCTCTTTCTTCAGCGCTGCAAGATGGTTTTTGAGCTCTTCGAGCCGCGCTTTTTCCTCTTTGATACGGTATTCGAGCCGCTGAGTCCGGTCGAGCCATTCACGCAGGAAACCGACCCCGAAAACCCCTCCGAGCGCGATATGCGTAGAACTGACCGGCAACCCCAGCTGCGAAGCGATGATGACGGTGATCGCTGCGGCGAGGGCGATGCAGAAGGCGCGGATCTGGTCGAGTTCGGTGATCTCGCTGCCGACCGTTTTGATCAGTTTGGGGCCGTAGAGCGCCAAACCCAGTGAGATGCCAATCGCACCGATCACCATGACCCACAGCGGAATCGCCGCTTTGGACGAAACGGCTACATGGGTCAGGGCGTCGGCGATGCCCGCCAGAGGGCCCACGGCGTTCGCCACATCGTTGGCGCCGTGTGCGAAACTGAGCAGCGCGGCCGAAAAGATGAGCGGAATCGTGAAGAGTTTGTTGATATTGACGCGTTCGTTGTCCAGCAGGTGGGCATATTTGGCGATCGTCGCTTTGACGAGGAAAAAGACCGCTATGGCGGCGACGAGGCCGATACCCGCCGCGGTCGGGAAGCCGAGTTTGACAATATGCTTGAGACCCTTGAGAACGATATACGTTACAAACGCCCATCCCATGACTGCCACATAGAGGGGTACCAGCCGCATCGCCGCCTCTTTGGTGTTCTCTTTGTAGAGAATCGTGCGCTTGATGGCATAGAGGAATCCTGCGGCGATGATACCTCCGAGCACGGGTGAGATGACCCAGCTGGCCGCGATCTTGCCCATCGTACCCCAGTGGACGATGCCGAAGGTTCCGGCCGCCGCGATGCCGCCGCCCATGACGCCGCCGACGATCGAGTGGGTCGTGGAGACGGGGGCTTTGAGATAGGTCGCGAGGTTGAGCCAGAGTGCCGCGGCCAGCAGTGCGGCCGTCATCGCCCAGACAAAGTAGTCGGGATTGGCAAAGGCGTGAATGTCGATGATCCCTTTCTTGATCGTACCGGTGACATCGGCCCCCGCGATCAGGGCCCCCGCCGATTCGAATATGGCGGCGATGATGATGGCCCCCACCATCGTCAGCGCTTTGGATCCGACGGCGGGACCGACATTGTTCGCGACATCGTTGGCGCCGATGTTCATCGCCATATAGGCACCGAAAACGGCGGCAACGGCGAGGAAGGGGTTGCCGGGTATCTTGTTCCATGTCGCGAGCAGCACGATCGCCATGAAAACGAGTGAAATACCAAGACGAAGGAAGTCGGTCTGTGACTTCTTCGCCGCCTTTTTCTGCATCTTTTCGAAAGTGTTGATCTCCATACAATTTGCCTTTGGTAGAAATATTACAGAATGGTAACAAAACAAACTTTAAGAGTCATATCATCCGAATAGATGCGTGATGTAATGCCACGGTAACCGTTTTGTGACGTTATTGCAATGAATCATTGCCATACTTTCATCGTCAAAAAGTTCAAAAAGGAGCGATGATGGATGAGATGGTTCTCGAAGTGGTCGAGTATCTGTGTCATAAATATGGCATGTGCGCCGAAGAGGCCTATTCGATTGTCTATAACGAGTGGGAGTATGTCGAAGAGATGACGGTGGGGCTCTCTCATGAGAAGAAGATCCCGCAAAAGATCGCGAAGAGCCTGATAGAACTCTACATGGTGGCGTAATGGCGATCTGTGTCGAGGAGTATATCTCCAAAAGTCTGCCCGCACTTCATCATGCGCCGCAGCCTCTGCAGTGGGGTGTCGTGAAGGCGTTTCAAAAGCTTTTCCATGAAGATGAGATCAACGCCTTTTTGAAAGAGCACGCCCACAAGGATGCGTTCGGTTTCGTCGAAGCGGTGCTTGACCGTTTCGATACAAAGGTGGTGATCGACAGAAAAGAGCTGTCGAGAATCCCTTCCACTGGAAAGGTCGTCATCATCGCCAACCATCCGCTCGGCGCGCTCGATGCGCTGGCACTTCTGTATCTGTTGCAGGATGTCAGGAAGGATATCAAGATTTTGGCCAACGATTTTCTCTATGCGTTCGAAAATCTCCGTGACCTTCTGATTCCTGTGGACAATATGGGCGGGTCGATGAAAAAGAGCAGCCTCGAATCGCTCTACGCCGCACTCGAGAGAGAAGAAGCCGTCGTGATCTTTCCGGCCGGCGAGGTGAGCCGCGTCCGTCCGACGGGCGTGAAAGATACGAAATGGAGCAGCGGTTTTTACAAAATCGCCAGGCGGATGAGGGCACCGATTCTCCCGGTCCATATCGGCGCGAAGAACACGAAGAGTTTCTATCTCATCTCGATGTTGAACAAACCGCTCTCCGCCGCTTTTCTGCCCCATGAGATGTTCAAGTTCAAGAACAAGCGGATCGAATTCAGGATCGGCAGGCAGATCCCGCATGAAAACTACGATATTCCGTCGCTCAAGAGTACGGAAGTGGTCAAACTGCTTCGCAAACACTTCTACCGCGTGGCCAAAAACCGCAAAGAGATCTTCAAGACGCTCAACGAGATCGCGCTTCCCGAAGCGCGCGGCGATATCAAGACGGCACTCAAAAAGGGGACGCTGTTGGGGGCGACGAATGATGGCAAAAAGATCATCCTCTACGAAGGAGTGAAGATGGATGCCGTCTTCAGAGAGATCGGAAGGCTCAGGGAGATTTCGTTCAGGCATGTGGGGGAAGGAAGCGGCAAAAAGCGGGATATCGACGATTACGACTATATCTACAAACATCTGGTGGTGTGGGACGATGAAGCCCTCGAAATCGCGGGAGCCTACCGCATCGGCATCTGTAACGAAATTCTCGATCTGTTCGGCGTCGAAGGGCTCTATACCTCGACGCTTTTTAATTTCGACAAGCGGTTCGAGCCGATGATGCGTCAGGGGATCGAGCTCGGCCGCAGTTTCGTCCAGCCCAAATACTGGAACTCCCGTGCGCTGGACTACCTGTGGCAGGGGATCGGCGCCTATCTGAGAACCTCGCCCGAGATTCGCTATCTCTTCGGGCCCGTGAGCCTGAGCGCGACCTTCACCCAGGAGGCGACGGCCCTGATTGTCCGTTTCTATACCCTCTATTTCAAAGCCAAAGAGCCACTCGTGAAGCACAAAGAGCCCTACAGAATCGACAAAGAGATCGCCTCGAGGATCGATTCGCTCTTTTCGGGAACCGACTACAGGGAAGATTTCAAACGCCTGAAAGAAGCGCTGGAGATGCTGGGCTTCTCGGTGCCGGTACTCTACAAACAGTATGCCGAAGTGTGTGAAGAGGGGGGTATGCAGCTGATGGACTTCGGTGTCGACAGGGCATTCAACAACTGTGTCGACGGCTTTATCGTCGTCGATTTGCACAAACTCAAACCATCGAAGAGAAAACGTTACATAGGAGAATGAGATGAAAACCAATTGGAAGAGCGTCTATAAGAAAGTGCGAAAGAAGTATGGAAAGAGCAAGGAGAGCGAAACGATCTATCGTTTCAGAAAATCACCGGAATTCGACTACCTTTTCGGAGGGTTGAAATGAAAGGGTTTGATACCGAAACGATCGAGAGAACTGTCGGAGAGGTGATCGACTGCCTGATGGAGAAGTACTCGTTGACCTTGAAAGAGGCGAATACGATCGTCTACAATGAGTGGGAACAGATCGAAGAGATGATACGCTGCGGTTTCGGTGCCAGGAAACTGTGCAAAGCGATCATGCGCGATCTTTTCGAACCTGAAGGTGTCGCTTAATATCACACCCGGCCGTGACCGAAAGAAGGCCATTGAGGCCTTCTCCTACTCCAAGTGTCCTATACTCCCATACGATTCCACCAAAGTTTCGTGAACATCGACGAAGTGATTGAAACTCGCTTCGATCGTCATCGATTCCCCTTTTTTCAGGGCCGCCGAGGCGGCTTTTTCCCTTTTGGCAGGATCGTTGAAGAGAGCCAGAAGTGCCAAGAGCCAGGCTTCCTCATCGTCATACGGCACCACGGCCCCGCACGAATCGTCGACAAAACTCAGGTGCCCGCCGATATTTGCCGTCACGACGGGCGTTCCGGAAGCCATCGCTTCGAGAATGCTCTGCCCGAGCGTTTCGGTAATGGAGAGGGAGATGAAAAGATCGCTCGCGGCATAGAGATAGGAGAGGCGATCCCCCTCCATGTGCCCGAGGTAGTAAACCGAGAGCCCTTTCATCTCTTCGACTCTCTTGGCGTATTCACCCTCTCCCGCAACGATCAACTGGGCCGGCTGACGAATGACAGATTTGAATCGTTTCCAGAGTTCAATCAGTTCCAAAAAGCGCTTCTCTTTCGTCAAACGTCCGACATAGAGCAGTTTGAACCCAACATCCGGAATTTCGAAATCGCGCCACGAAAATTTTTGCTTGAAGCTTGGATTGAACGTTTTAGTGTCGGTGCCTGCCTGCAGTACCGTGATCGGTATGTCGTGCAAACCGAGACCCAGAAGAATATCCCGGTATAAGGACGAGCGGGTGAGGATATGTGAAAACGAGCGGTAGAAATGCCGCATCACCTGTTTGGTGGCATAACGAAGGGCGCCTATGCCTGTATTGTCGTAGATATATTGCGGGAAATCGGTATGATAGGTCCCCACAAGAGGGATGCCATGGCGCATCGCGGCCTTTCGTCCGATCAGACCGACGGGTCCTGGTGTGGAGACGTGAACGATATCGGGAGAAAATGTCTCGAAATGCCGTATCATCGGCTCCCGGCGGGGAATAGCCAGATCCAGCTGGGGATAAAAGGGCATCGGAAACGCCCAACGAGGCGGAACATTCGAGACATTCCTCGGCGCCGGCAGATGTGGCTTTTTCCGTGTCGAAGTGAAAATCTCGAGCTCCATCTTTCCTGTTTTGCCGGCCTGTTTCGCCATATCCTGAAGAAATCTGGACACTCCGTTCGGATCGTAGAATGTATCGGTAAAAAGTGCAATTTTCATGCCACATGATACGATCGGAGTGTTGCAAAAAGGTGACAGGTTCGTAACGCTTCTGTAGCCATCCTTCACTACAATGACGGCATGAAATATCGCACCATATTCGTATCGGACATCCATCTTGGCACCCGTTTTTGCAAGGCTGAAGCGTTTCTCGATTTTCTCAAACAGAACGAGGCCGAATCGATCTATTTCGTCGGCGACATCGTTGACGGATGGGCGATCAAGCGTCGTGTGGTCTGGAAACAGTCGCATTCGGATGTCATTCAAAAAGTTCTGAGGCTCGCTCGAAAAGGGGTGGATGTCTTTTATATCACCGGCAATCACGACGAATTTCTGCGTCCATTCGTGCCTATGCTGCTGGGAGACCGTATCCATGTCTGCAACGAGGCGGTGTACGAGGGGCTCAATGGACGCCGCTACTATGTCACCCACGGGGACTATTTCGATTCGGTGACGATGACCAAACGCTGGGTCGCCAAACTGGGCGATATCGGCTACGATCTGCTGCTGCACCTGAACCATCTGCTCAACGGTGCGCGCCGTCGCATCGGTTTCAACCGCTACTGGTCGCTTTCGAAATATGTCAAGGACAATGTCAAAAAATCGGTCACCTTCATCACCGATTTCGAAAAAGTGCTGGCCGAACACGCACACCACAAAGGGTTCGACGGCATCGTTTGTGGCCACATTCACAAAGCCGAAATGCGAAAGATCGGCGACATCGACTATTTCAACTGCGGCGACTGGGTCGAGTCGTGCACGGCGCTGGTAGAGACGATGGATGGTGAATGGAAAATCGTCGAATGGCAAGAGCGTTTCGTCGAACCTAAAGCCGCGTAAACGAGTTTTGCACCCCTTCTGTAATTTTTTTGTGTAAAAATAGTGGTATGAAAACTCGAATCAATGAACGCCGATATCTTCTCCCACCCTGTCGAGTCGAACGCTACCTTCGAAAACTTGGCTTAGAATACGACGACGAATCGCTCGAGAAACCTGTTGAAAAAAAGATTTACCACTGCAGGGTCGAGAAGACTCCATGTCTCATAGAAAGTTACAAAAAGAGGCTCAAAGGCCTCAATATTCTCTCTGTCGAATCGGATTCTCTCCTCCCGGAACTTGAAAAAATGGTTGTCGCGGATGTGACCAACAATGCCGGTTTCAATCCAGAAAATCTTGCCGAAGCGGTCAGGATTCCGCCCGTCGAAGAGCCTTTGCATACACTTTTGCAAAAAGTGGCCGAATATGACCATTTTCTGAAGGCGGAAACCGCTATCGAAATATCGGGATATGAAAGTACCGCCCATGCGATTCAGGCTCTTATCTTCTCCCTCACGCATACCATGCATGTCAATGCCAAAGCGATTCTCGAAGGCGATGAAGATCCCGAACGGCTCCATCAGCTACGCGTAGCGATGCGGAAGATTCGCGCGATCTTCTCCCGTTTTCGTCCATTTTTTGAAAAGAGATGGCTTTCGTGCCATAAAGAGGCACTGGCTTCA
Source organism: Hydrogenimonas sp. (assembly GCA_030826715.1). Lineage (GTDB taxonomy): Bacteria > Campylobacterota > Campylobacteria > Campylobacterales > Hydrogenimonadaceae > Hydrogenimonas. The sequence goes on from JAUUDL010000141.1 coordinate 32,126, forward strand.
TTGATGGAAAAGAGCAATCCGATCCGCGACGTCGATGTCTATCTACTGAAAATCGACGACTATAAATCGATGGTCGATCCCTCCTATCATGATGGGTTGGAGCGTCTACGTTCCTATCTCGTGGCACGTTCGAAACTGATGCACGAGCGTTTGATAGAGATGCTCGAAAGCGATCCATTCCAGCAAGAGGTCGTGTCGCTGTATGAATTTTCAAAAAACGAATCCAGAAATGGATTGTGTGAAATGGCAGAGACACCTATCATTTTTCCGCTCAAAAAGATTTTGAAACAGACCTTCGCTATCGTGCTGCGTAAAGGCGCGAAGCTTCATCCCGATTCCGATGCCAAAGCTTTCCACGAGGTTCGCATCGAAGTCAAGAAACTCCGATATACACTGGAGTTTTTTGCATCGGTATTCGATCGCCAAACATATGAAAAGGTTGTAGCGGCCCTGAAAAGAATCCAGACCATTCTGGGCGACCATCAGGATCTTGTCGTTCAAAAAGCCTATATCCGCTCACTGCTCGATGAACCGGGCCTGAAAGAGAAAGAGACGAAAAAATCGCTTAAAACACTTATCAAAGCCCTGGAAAAACTGGAGCGAAAGAAACGACGGAGTTTCGAAAAAGCGTTCAAGAAATTTTCAAAAGATGCCGATCTTTTTCACGAGATGATCTGCCGCTATTAACTCTCATTTATCACGTTTTTCGGTCATATCGATCAGGGTATCCCGAAAGCCGTCCCATTCGTGGATTCTGGCAAGCTGAGGGCGGCTTCGCTGGTAGAGCGGCTGCATCGAGGCGATGATTTTTTCGAGCAGTTCGACAGCGCGCGTGGCAAAAGGTCCTTTGTTGAGCATGACGCAGTCGGTACGCTGAGCGACCGACGCGTCGATGATTTCGGCGCGTGAGGGAATATTCTTTTTCATCAGGTTTTCGAGAATCTGGGTGGCGTAGATCACCGGTGTGTGGGCCGCTTCGCACAGATCGAGAATCTCCTCCTGTATGCGGCCGAGGTTTTCGAATCCCGCTTCGATCGCCAGGTCGCCGCGTGCGAGCATCACGGCGCCATTGTCCCATTTGAAAAGAGGGTAGAGAATCATCGGCAACCGATGGACACCGAGCTTCGTTTCGATCTTCGCCACGATGCCGGTCTCTTTTTTACCTCTCTCTTCGAGCATTGTCTGCAGGGTTTTAACATCCTGCGGGCTTTGCGTGAAGGAGATACCGACGATATCGGCGAAATCGACGATTTTGTCGAAATTTCTTCTATCTTCTTGGGTCATGGCGGGCAGTTCGATGGCCGTATCGGGAAAGTTGATGCCCTTCTCCTCTTTCACCACGGCGCCGTTCGGTTTGGTGCGCTTGACCCTGCACAACAGCCCATCTTCTAGCTTTTCTGCGATAACGAGTTCGATCTTTCCATCATCTATGAAAATCGTATGTCCCGGCTGGGTAAAAGGAAAGATTTTTTCGCCCCCTTCACAGGGAATCGTCGCTTTGTACGGTTTGCCCGCTACGATATGCCCTTCGACACTTCCGTCGGTCATGAGGATCTCGTCGCCTTCGAAAACCCGTATCGTCTGCGGAACTTTGGCGAACCGTTCCGGATGTGCCGTAAGATATTTTCTCTTTTTGCATTGAATATGCAGTTTCGTTTCGGGAGAGATATGGACTCTTTTCTTGCAGCGCAGTACAATCTTTCCAGAATCCGCTTCCATAACCTTCAGATAGCGTGGTTTGTGCTCGCCATCCTCTATTTCGATCACATCGACGTGTCGTGCTTTGGTGAAAAACTCGGGATCGACGGCGATCGTGGCACATCGCTGCTGCGCTGCTTCCTGCATGCAGCCATCGTTGGTGCCATGCTCTGCGCTGGATGTAAGCCACAAAGTGTCGTGATATTTCCCGCAGGCCTCGAAGGGCTCGGCGACACGCACGATTTTCCCCGTCCTTATCTTTGGACCGGCAAGATCGACATAGATTTTGATCGGATCATCTTTGCGAATATCCTGGTTGAGTTTCGCCACCATGTCAGCCATCGCTTTCCATGTCTCCGGGTCGTCATGGGCCGTGTTGATGCGCACGATTTTGATGGAGTGTCTCGATAGAAGGTCGATGATGTCGGAATTTTGGGCCGCATCCGATGGAAGCGTGAGCATCACCGAGAGTTGCTCTTTACCGTTTTTCAAAAAGGCGGCTCTTTTGTTCATGATTTCTTGCGCCGTTTCGGGATCGAGTGGGGCCGGGGCGTCGTCGATATGCTGACCCTGCAGCGCTCCCAGGAGTCTACGCTCCTGGATGATGGTGTGCATCAGGTGAAAGTGCGATCGCGTCAACGAGGAGAGCCCCAGAAAGACCAAATTTTTCTGAAGTTTTCTCAGGTCATATTTTTTGAGTGAGAGGAAATCCTGCATATTGAGAAAGGAGTAGGGATAGCGAATCGTGTCCGAAGGTTCGATACGACGCTGTCTCAAACTCTCCTGCAAATCCGTCAGCATGCCGAAAACGTATTGAATCTTTTCCATCCCGCCATTCTATGAAAAAGAGGTTACCAAATGGAAACAGGCGATGGCCCGGAAATCCGGTGTAGCGCTGCCATCGCGATGTGCATTCAAGTTTCATGGAATGAGATAGATCTTATTCCCCGTCTTTTCTCCCTCTTTGACCTCTTTGTAAACATGTCTGAGTGGTTTAATATGGGCCGCTTTCCCTTCGATGAAGCGCTGTGTCTGCACCAGGACACGATAGGCCTTGTTGAGTTTCACGGCTCTTTCGTGGCTGGGATAGAGAAGCTCGGTGACATCATCGTGCAAAAGATCGATAGCCGTGTGGTTCATATCGCCGCTTGGCAGGAAGAATTTGGACAACACTTCGTCGTTTTCTCTGAATTCGTCACCGCTGTGGTTGTGTTTGAGATAATTTTCAAGCTCCCATGTGCCATCCGAGTAGCGGTTTTCCGGTGTTCCTTTGAGGTCTTTTTGGCTCCAGTGATACCATCCGCCGTGCCAGCCGCCCAGCTTTCGTGGAAAGGCGAAGGTCGAATCGGTAATCGTCGCAATACCGCTGTGGCACCCCATGCAGTTGAGCGTCTCTTCATAACTTTGCGGACGCAGCTCCCCGTACTTGTCTTCGATAAAGCCCTGATAGATCCATCCCATATTGTTGCCAAGCCCAATCTCCATATTACCCCGAAAGGTTTCGAGCCGGTCGGGGTTGATATCCTGTTCTTGCAGGTCGGCAAGCCCTTTGTTGTGCAGGTCGGCATAGGTGAGCCACTGTACCTTTTTCGCGTATCGAAGCTCTTTCATTCGTGGGGCCAGGGCGATCTGGCCGGGTTGGTCGCTGCGAATGTAGCGAACCGAGTGGAGAAATTCCGTCCCTTCGGGATAGAGTCCCGCCGCCAGGTGGATTTTTCCCGCTTTCCTCAACGCTTCGGCTTCACCGACATAGTGCATCTGCCGTCCCTCTTTGGGGGCCCAGTCATACGTGATTTGGGTGGCGGTATCCAAGGTGCCGTCTTTATCGAGGTCGATGCCAAAGATCCGCTCATCTGTCGCTTCGATCGGTGCATCTTTGCGCTGGATCAGAGATTGCACGATAGCAAGGTTGGTTCGATAGGTCAGCGGATCGAAGCTCGATTGGGAATCACGCTTGCCGAAAGATTCGGGGAGGCGAATCAGCACGTCATCGGTAGAGCCGTTGGTGGGCCAGAAAGTCCCTAGAAATGGCATATAGGCAAAGGCGGCCCAGCGGGTATAGTGGCCGTCTGGTGCGTGATCGAGACCATGCTCGTCGAAATGGTAGTAGCAGTCGGGGATGTAACCGCTCCATTGCCCATCACTATCGAAGTCCCACGCTTTTGGCAGATGTTTGAGCCGGTCGGCCAAAGCGAGGGTGCCGTCAGGAGCGAAGTAGTTGCTCTGATCGACATAGTCGATAATCGCTTCATCACCGATCTTAGCCACGGCATCACTGAAATCTTTGAAATGGTTGGTGTAGGGGTTGTGAAGCGCCGTAGCGGGGAAATCGTAGGCTGCTTGCAGCGCTTCGTCTTCCATCACGTAGTTCGGTGGGGTGTTTCGGTTGTGGCAGGCATAGCAGGGGTTGTGAGCCATCCCCTTTGCATCGGTTGTTTTGGTATAGCACATCTGTACGATATAGGCACTGGGGTGCAGGACTTTCATCGTACGGATGTCGTAACCGTTGGTTGCTTCGAAAGATCGTGTAGCGGGGCCACCGTTTTGCCCGCAACCGCCCAAAAGGGCGGCCAGGGCGATGGAGGCGGATGCTGCCATCGTGGAAAAAATAAGCTTATTTGAATTTGACCGTATGGACATGCGTCGCATCCCCTTCGATACCGAAATCGTTGTCGTTGATGAGAAAGAGATAATCACCGATCACACCGATGCCTTCGATCTTCGAAATAAAGCGGCCGGGCCAATCGGCGGTAGAGAAGACCAGCTTTTTGGAAAGAACAGAGGCGGCGACATCGTCGGCACTGTCGGGGTCTTTCCCCAGCTCTTCCAGGGTTGGAGAGGTGGCAGGATCGTCATAGCTTGCAGCCAGCGGTGTCGCCTGAGCCAGATCGACCTCGTAGATCTTCGTCGTTTTGCTGATGCGCTCAAGAACCAGCAGTTTATCGTCGCCGATGGCTCTCATTTCGCTGACCTTCACTTTGTTTTGCTTGGTGGTGTCATCGAGGGTAAACGTGTCGGGCGTATCGAGCGTGTAGACGTACTCCTGGATATCTGAAGGATCGGCGATACTCATCTTGAAGAGGCGAACGAATCTCGACTGCTTATAGGTGTCTTTATCGGGATTTTCCAGAGGGCTTTGCATGGCGAAATAGAGATGGCTCTCATCCGGGCTCAGCGCGATCGATTCGATTCCTCTGTTTTTGTGGCGTTTGACCAGTATAGCGGGGAGTTTCCCTTCGACGGTGTAGTTGGCGGCTGTCAGGTTACCCTCGAAACCGGCGGGAACATAGCGGACGAGTACCTTGCCTTCACTATCCGTATGGACGATACTGGGAGAGTACTCTTCGGCGACCCAGAAGTCCCCGGTAGAAGTTTTGACCATCGCCTCGGTGTCGAGTCCGTTGGGATCGTAAGCCAGCTGGTGACCGTCTTTATTGTAGGGGGTATCGTCATATTGGGTATTGGAGACACCGCTGATTGCATTACCGTCTTTATCTTTCAACGCGATCGTTTCGAGTACCTGCACCTTGTTGGAAGGTGAGAGCGTATCGATTTCCATTTTATAGATACGAGGGCCGAAGTCTGCTACCGGAAAGATCTTGCCCTCGTCGCAGTAATCTTTACCGAGGATATCTTCATCGTCTTCGCAATCGATATTGACGCCACGGTCACTAAGTGCGTAGACAATGTTGATGGGGTCGTTCTGTGCATGATAGGCGCTCGATCCGTATCCGATGGTAAAGTCAAGTGTTTTATTGTTATCGAAGGTAACTGATCTAAGGGGCGTGTCAAAACTGTAGTCGCTCTCACTCATCGTTTGGCTTGGAAGATCGGTTTTATTGTCGTCAACCTGCATGTAACCCACATAGGATTGCACATCGTCGGGGTTTTTGATCTTGTCCTTGTCCGATTCACCGTAGGGGTGTTGTGTCACGAAGTTGATGTAGGTAAAGCCGTTGATGTTGGGTTGCCACATCGGCGAAGTGGTTTCCGATCCGTAGGGGGTGGAGGCGATACGGTCTGTGAGCTTGCCTGTCTCGGTATCGAAGCTCCAGAGGAGGTCGTTTTGGTGGTAGGAGGTGTCTTCTCCGATCAGCAGCGTATGGGAGGCAGGCATATAGGTAATGTTATCGGGGCTGGCGATACCGTTGATATCGCAGCTGTTGCCGTAGTAAGAGCTGTTTTCATCGTACTCCTTGGGGATACCGGCGATGAGCCCATACATATTCTTGACGCTGTATCCACTCAGTGCCGATCCGTTGGCATCTTTTTTGTTCGGATCGATATCGAGTGCGTAGACGGCGCCGCACTTGTTGTAACTGAGCTTGATGTCGTTGGGGCCTCCCAGATCGTAGTGATCGCTGGACTTGCCATATTTTTTGTAATCCTCCATTCCTTTGGCGATCTGGCTGATCGCCATATAGAGACGTTTAGTGTCAGGATCGTAGGTGATTCCCTCCATCTTTCTAAATTCGGTCGTGGCACCCTTGAGTGCTGCGTAGCGGCGGCTCTCGAGGAACGCGGCGGCTGTTTCCATTCCCTCTTTGACTTTCAGGCATTCGTGGCCGGTTCCGGGATGGATGGAGGTAAATCCTGCAGGGCAGCTTCCATCTGCATTGGGCTCTACACGCTCGAAAATATCGCTAAAGAGAGGACGGCTGTCGACGATCTGTTTGATCTCGGCATCGGTGGCATGGCCCAGTTCGATCCAACCGAGATCGGCACTTCCCGCACCTTCACCACTTGTCTGCTTCCATTTGGCGGCGTAGAGGGTACCGGCACTCAAATCACCGGCTTTGTCGGCGATGTACATATAAAAGGCGCAGTTGGTACCGTCGTCTGAGAGGTAGACCGTTTTGGCATCGGGCATCACATAGGCGAGCTCGTGGGCGAAACGGCCCATGCTGTAGTGTTTGGTGTAACTGTCGTCCCCATTGGCATTGAGAATTTTGACTTCGGTGATCCAGCCGTAATAATAGGGGTTCGCTTTGGTCAAGTCGCCACCGAAATAGGGGGCGACTTGATCATAATATGTGTTGATGCTTCCGTTGCTTATGTTGAGGTCGGCGGCATTGGGCTCATACTCTTCACTTCCGAGGAAGCTGTTCCACGGCGTCTTCATCCCCGCACAGTGGACATAGCCACCGTGGTAATCTTTTTGGGAGATATATTTCAGATCGGTTGCCGTCAGTTCTCCTGTTTGGGCATCTTGTTGCAATTTGGATTGATAAATGGCACCGACTTGACATTCGAACTGCGTGATCATAAAAATATTGCCATCTTTTTCGATAAATTCGGTATGGTCAGGACCGCTTCCCCCGAATTGCCCGTTACAGATATAGGGACTGCCATCTTCCTGCATAAGCGGCTGATCGTTTTGATCTTTGAGGAGTCCGAATGTTTCACTGCCCAGTGATTGACCAGTGCGAAAGAGAGTTTTGTAGCTAAGATCGTGAAGATTTTGCACCGATTGTGCTCTTTTATCCAGCGATCGGGTCTTTACGGTTTGAAGCGGAAGATCGATCTTTTTTGCGAAATTGATCGAACGCTTTTCTTCATCGCTTGCCGGATAGGCGATACTTGTGGACTTGCTTGCATAAGTATCCACTTTTTTGATTCCGGCACTATTTGAACTCGAATCGCAGCCGCTCATAATGAGTATGGCAGCACATGTGCTGAGGCTATATATCGTAAAACGATGCATGAAACTTCTCCTTTGGGTGTAATGTAACGGCAGCATTCTATGAGACAACGATTACGGCGTCGCTACAGTAGGAAAACAGTATGATTACAATGAAGCAAGTCGATGACATTTTGACTTTCGAGTGTAAAAGCTATACAATGGTGATAGTTTATTATAAACATGTAATAAATGATATTTTTAAAAAGGAGTCATGAGATGGCTAAGACATTGAAGAAAAAGGCGGTCAAGAAGATTGTCGCGAAAGCGGCGAAAAAGGCGGTCGCAAAAAAAGCGGTCAAGAAAAATGCAGCGAAAAAAGTGGCGAAGAAAGCGTTGAAACTCGTTTTGAAAAAGAGCCCTTCCAAAACGAAAAAAGCCAAAAAAGCGGCGAAGAAAGCGATTAAAAAAGCTGCATAAACCTTCCGCCTCCTTTCAGGAGGCGAACAACTCTTCAGAGCCGTTTGACGTGTAGGTCAGTCGATCGTTTCGTAGATCTCCACAGAAGGGCGACCCGCAAACCAGTCGTGCGGCGGCATATTTTCGTGTGACTTTTTGAAAGCGTCGCTTTGGGTGTAGGCCAGAAAACTCGGCATATCCAGCCATGTCGTTTCGATGATGAACATGTTGTTCTCTCCGCCATGGGGTGAAGGGTGAGGTGCCAGAAGGCGCATATCTTCAAAACCCGGCTGCTCTTCGACGCTGTGGCGAGATACCGATGCCTTCAAATGCTCGGCGTAGGCCTCCTTGTGTTCGGGTTTGACGGGAAATTTTGTCATGACTACGATCATTCTCTCTCCTCTTTGAATGGAATATGACACTCATTATAGATCATGCTCTCAAAAAGATCGTATCAAATCCCCGATTAATTTCCCAATATAAAAATCAACCGAATTTTCCGGTGATATACTGCTCGGTCATATCCTCTTTCGGGGTGATGAAGAGCTCTTCGGTCACGCCGAGCTCTATCAGTTCCCCCAGGTACATGAAAGCGGTGTAATCGCTGACCCGCGCGGCTTGCTGCATGTTGTGGGTGACGATGATGATCGTCACTTTCTCTTTGAGCTTGACGATCAGCTCTTCGATCGCCTGGGTCGAGATGGGGTCGAGTGCCGATGTAGGTTCGTCAAAGAGAAGGACTTCCGGCTCCACCGCGACGGCGCGGGCGATGCAGAGGCGCTGCTGCTGTCCGCCCGAAAGCGCGGTTCCGGGGCTTTTGAGCCGGTCGCCCACCTCTTTCCAGAGTGCGGCATCTTTGAGGGCCTGTTCGACGCGCCCGTCGAGTTCGCTTTTATCCTTGATCCCCTTCAGCCGAAGGCCGTAGGCGACATTGTCGTAGATGCTCATCGGGAACGGGGTCGGTTTCTGGAAGATCATGCCGATCTGGGTGCGCAGCTTGATCAGATCTTCGTTTTTATCGAGGATGTTACGCCCCTCAAAGAGTATCTCCCCTTCGTACCGGTTGCCGGGATAGAGGTCGTGCATGCGGTTGAAACAGCGCAGCAGCGTCGTCTTTCCGCAGCCGCTCGGCCCGATCAGCGCCGTAACGGCACCCTTGCCGATCGGCATATTGACATGCTTGAGGTTGGGCGTGTCGCTACCGGCATAGTAGAATGAAAAATCGTTGACTTCGATGATATGGTCGTGCGTGACTTCGCAAATGGTGGCCATGATCTATTTTCCTTTTTTTGTACGAATGATGTATCGTCCGAGAATGTTCGAACCCAGAACGAAGAGTGTCAGAATGAGCGCCGCGGCCCAACCGAGATCGATCCAGTCTTCAAAAGGGCTGGTCGCGTAGTTGAACATTGTCACTGTCAACGATGCGATCGGATGATTGAGGTCGGTCGAATAGAAGTTGTTCGAGAAACTGGTGAACAGAAGCGGCGCGGTCTCGCCGGCGATTCGGGCGATGGAGAGCAGGATGCCGGTGAGCATCCCCACTTTCGCACCGCGGTAGACCACCTGCATGATCACCTTGTATTTGGGGGCACCCAGCGCGATGGCGGCCTCTCTCAGAGAACCGGGGACGAGCTGGAGCATGTCGTCGGTGGTGCGAAGCACGATGGGAAGCATCATGATCGCGAGCGCCACGATACCGGCCCACCCGCTGAAGTGACCCATCGGTGCCACCATTATGGCGTAGACGAAGGCGCCGATGACGATCGAAGGGGCGCTCATCATAATGTCGGAGATGTCGCGGATGAGTCTGGCCAGTTTGCCGTGGCGTCCGCCATATTCACTCAAATAAGTGCCGGCGAGCACCCCGACGGGTACACCTATGACCGAAGCGCCGACGACCAGCAGCAGCTGACCGACCAGGGCGTTACGAAGGCCGCTCGGCTCTCTGCCTGGAGGCGCCATATCGACGGTGAAAATATCCCAGTGAAGCGCACCAAATCCTTTGTAGAGCAAAACCCCGAGGATCCAGAAGAGGAAGGCCAGACCGGCCAGCGCGGCCAGCGACGAGAGGGTCATGACGACCTTGTTCATCAGTATGCGTCTGTTTTGGCGGTTCATGCGCGTGCCTCCTCGATTTTTCTTAGGAATATGAACTTCGCCGCCGCGATGACGGTGAAGCTGATGACCAGCAGGATCAACGCCAGATAGAAGAGGCTCGAATAGTACAGATCGCTGTCGGCTTCGGTGAACTCGTTGGCGAGTGTGACCGGAATCGATGTGGCGGGGGCGAAGATCGTTTGCGGGATCTTGTGGACGTTACCCATGACGAAGGTGACGGCCATCGTTTCGCCGATGGCGCGGCCGAGGGCGAGGATGATGGAGCCGATGATACCGCTTTTGACGTAGGGAATGACGACATCCTTGAGCACCTCCCAGCGTGTGGCGCCCATACCGTAGGCCGACTCTTTGAGGATGTCGGGTGTGGTTTTCATCGCATCGCGCGTGATGGCGGCCATGAAGGGCAATATCATGATCGAAAGTACAAAGCCCGCCGTCGCGAGCCCGAGCCCGTTACCGCCCCAGATGTCGCGAAGAATGGGGGCGAGGTAGAAAAGCCCCCACATGCCGTAGATGATCGAAGGGATCGCCGCGAGCAGTTCGATTGCCGAACCGACGACGGCCGCGACCCACGGCGGGGCCAGCTCGCTCAAAAAGATCGCGATGCCGATGGCGACCGGCGTGGCGATGAGCATCGCGATGATCGTCGAGACGATCGACCCGTAGATCGCCGGCCAACCACCGAAGATATCCATATTCGGTGCCCATTTGCTTTCGACGATGAAGTGCAGGCCGAACGCGTCGATAGCGGGCTTCGCCTCCTGGAAGAGGACGACGAAAAGGGCTCCCAGCAGTATCAGCACACTCAGTGCCAGAAGACGGGTGGAGTGTTCGAACAGTTTGTCGACGATTCTGTAATACACACCGATCCTTTTAAAGAATTTGGCTGATTATAGGAAAAAAAGGTTACAAAATTGTAACAGAACAATCCCTCACATAAAAATTGTTTGGGATTGTACGTTTGAAGTCTTGGAGTAAGAATGAAAGACGCAAGCTCTCAAAGCCCTCATGGAAAGAGGGTTTTCAATTCGATAGGGTCGGAACAGGAACTATTCCGACCGATTGGGATGCTCTGTTAGAAGAACCACTGTGTGGTGAGTTTGAGGCGATCGACTGTCTTGTCGCCGATGTTTTTGTCGTAATCGTCCTGCTGATAGGAGAGCCCGACTTTGGTGCTGTTGCCTCTGAGGTACCAGTTGACACCGAAGATTGTGGAAGTGAGGTCGTAGCCGTCGGCATCTTTCCATTTATCCCAGCTTTCGTATCGTGCGAAGGGGGCGAGGTAATGGAAGTCTTTGAAGACATATTCGCCCGTGACATACCAGCCGTCGGAACTTCCGATGTCGCTTTGGCCCCATTTTTTCACGACGCCGTCGAAATCGAAGTACTCGGCCTGAATGAACGCACCCAGATAGTGTGCGGAGAGCTCATAGTTGACGAGTTCGTGGTCGATTTTTTTCGACACAGTTCCATCGTCGTAGGAGATATTGGGGCTTTTCCAGTAGGCGGCACCAACAGAGAAGTGTTTGCCCTCACCGAAGTATGATTCCGTTCTCTTTTTCTCTTCCCATCCGTCAAATGGAGAGAGAACGATTTTCCCGCCATAGAAGAAGCTCTGCTGTGAAAAAGATGCACCGCTGAAGCTTTTGCCTCTCGCATCTTTGAACTTGCCGGAATAGACGCCGTCACCAAACGCGAGCTGGTAATGGACCTTCTTCTTCCAGTCGCCGTACATCTGAGCATTGGTCGCCCGACGGTTGTGAGAGATGTATTGGGCGGCCTCGTCGGCGACATGCGGCCTGTCGTAGTGCAGAACGTAGGCGGATTTGACGGTTTCCGTTCTCGATACATCGATCTTTCCGCGATAGAGTTTGAAATTGACCAGCGATGTGTCGAAGGGTTTTTTGATCTTCAGATAGGCGTCACCGACATTGAACTCCTGTTCACCTTTGTCGCCGTAGTTGGCCTTGTCGTTTCTGACGTCCATCGTGAAAGAGACGTTTTTGGAGAAACCGACGCCGATTTCGAAGCGTACCCGTCTCAGGTAGGCATCCCAGACGTCGGTATCCGCTTTCGTGGCATCATTAAAGTCCACTTGCTGGTTTTCGAACGTTCCCTGCAGTCGTACGCCGAGTTTGACCCACATATCGGGGTTGTCGAAGGCCCGTATCTTCATATTGGGGCCTGTTTGCCTGCCAAGAAGAAATTCGGGAGACTTTTTGTCGATAACGTGCGGAAGAACCTTTTTGATCTTCAATTCGCTTTTCGCCTCTTTTGAAGCCTGCTCATCGACATTGACGAAATTTCCGAGCTTCACGCGTCCTGGCCCAGGCTGTGTGCTGATATAGCCTGTCGCCGTATCCTGATAGAGCGTCATGGCGCCGGCCGATGCCGCCGAAGAGAGCAGGGCCATAGCCGCTGCCGAGAGAACCGTTTTCTTCATCATGTTGATCCTTTTGTCCTGATTGAATTGGTGCGGAAATTCTATGGTAAGAGGGTTACAGAACGGTTACCGAAAAAAAGAAGAAAAAACCCGCCAGGAGATGGCGGAAGGGAGTAAGAATGAAATGTGCAAGCTTTTAGAGCCCTTCGGCTTCGAAGAGCTCTTTCAAACCGGCAGAGCCGGGACGGTGTCCCGAGACTCTTACCATTTGACCTCTGCGGTGAGCATGTAGTCGTTTTTATCGTTATTGGTAGTATCGTGTCGATCTTCACTATAGCTGATACCGTTAGCGATGAATTTGACATTTTTGTTGTAGGTGTAGGCGACACCATAGATCAGATTTTTCTTGTCGATATCGCCGTCTGTGACATTCCATTTGTCATATCGTGCTAGGATAGACCATTTGTCCACAGGGCGGAATTCACCGTTAACGCTCCAACCATCACCGTCTCTACTGTCAGTGACGTGGTTCTTTTCAGCCTGGTTTTTCATCCAGTGGCCGGCGATCAGGAACATCGGCTGATTGTAGACGGCATGGATGCCTGTCATCGTATCTTTGTTGCGTCCGGCATCTGTACCAGTGAGGTAGCGTCCGTAGAAAGAGATATTGAGCCATTCGTCTTCCGTGGCGTGGACATGATGTTTTCCCGTTCCCAGTGCGTTGTAGGTCAGACGCCATTCGAAGCTCTGTCCCGTACCGGTTTTCACACCATGGTAGCCGGCATCGTTGAAGAGGCCGATCTCGCTTGTGAAGTAGTCGGTTTTCGTTTTGAAGTTCACACCGGGTGCCGACGAGTTGATGGCATGGGCCGCGTTGTGCGTTTCTACGAACGTTTCAGAGATGGAGCGGTAGAGCCAGCCGTTATGCTCTTCGTAGTCGATCCATGGGCGGTGAACCTGACCGAATTCAACACCGGTGTAGGGAAGAACGTCACTGAGGTAGAGATAGGCGTATTTCAACCGTACTTCCCAGCTTCCGATACTGTTGTCATTTCCTGCCACTGCTGTGTGCTGGAACGTATCGAGCGTGATACGGGCATAGTCGTGTTTGTTCCAGTAGGCTTTGGCCTGAAAATAGTTACGGCGTGTTTCGAACTTGCTGACATCGGCTTTCAAATCGGCGTCGTAGTCCGTATAGTGGTATCCGAGATAGTGTGTACCGCTGAATTTGAGGACCGGTACGCCTGATTTGACTTTGACACCCAGTTTCTTGTTGATTTTGGAGAGCATCGACTGCTTTTCGACATACTGCTCTTTGGCGCTGACGAAGTCGCCGAGTTCGACGCGTCCTGCACCGGGCTTGGTGTAGATGGCGCCGGTCGCGGTATCCTGATAGAGAGTGATGGCGGCAGCCGATGCCGCTGTAGAGAGGGCCGCTACGGCCGCCACAGAAAGAAGTGCTTTTTTCATCATGTGTTTATCCTTTTTTTAGATTTGTAATTCGAAAATAATGGCGGCGCAAAGCGCCACCCAAAACTTTTCACTTTTAGTTTTTAGTTTTTCACTAAATTAGTAGATGCCGTGCTCCCTCCAGTAGTCACGGATCATGTTTTTGGTTTTGTCAGGAAGCGGGATGTATCCCAGTTTCTTCGCGTCTTCATCACCGTTTTTGAAGGCATAGTCGAAGAATTTCACGACCTCTTTGTTCTTTTCGGTCTTTTCGCGGGGGAGCAGAATGAACGTAGCCGCGACGATCGGGTAGCTGTGTGCACCCGGCTGGAGGGCGAGAATCTGATAGAAGTGGGTCTTGCCAGACCATTTGGCGTAGGCAGCTGCCGCTTTGAAGTTCTCTTCTTTCGGCTCGACCCAGTGGCCGTCGGCTGTCTGGAGTGTTGCCGCGCCAAAGCCGTTTTTGAGTTTATAGGCGTATTCGACATAACCGATAGAGTAGGGGTTTTGGGCGATGAGGCTCGAGACCCCTTCGTTACCCTTGCCGCCAAGACCTGTCGGCCAGTCGAGTGCTTTACCGATGCCGACACTGTTGGCCCACTCGTCGCTGACATGCGCGAGGTAGTAGCTGAAGTTGAAGGTCGTACCCGATCCGTCGGCGCGGTGGCAGACAACGATCTTTTTATGGGGAAGTTTCACACCGGGGTTGTCTTCGGTGATGCGTTTGTCGTCCCAGAACTTGATCTTTCCGAGAAAGATCTCTGCGAGGTCTTTGTTTTCGAGTTTCAGTTCACCGTCCTTGACGCCGGGAATGTTGTAGGCCGCGACGACGGATCGGGTACGACCTTCAACTTCAGCTACTACCTCGCGCATGTCAGCGACGAGTGGGCCAACAGTGTCGGCATCGGTAAAGCACTCGACTGGCC
>JAUUDL010000106.1 GCA_030826715.1 Hydrogenimonas sp.
CCCCATACCACCGCCAGTGTCATACTTTTTGAAAATATCGATCCGCAGCTTCGGCGCGACTTTCTCGAAGCGCTCGGGCGCATCGCGCCGGCATCGCACCCCTATCATCATCAGGGAGAAAATGCCGCCGCCCATATCAAATCGGCCCTCTGCGGTCCGCGTGTGGTGGTTCCGATGGAGAGTGCCAAACTGCAGCTTGGCCAGTGGCAGGGCATTTTCCTATGTGAATTCGACGGCCCGAGGGAGAGAGAGGTGATCGTGCAGGTGGTCAACGGCTGATCGGCCTATCCTGATGGCATCACGTAACTTCGCTCTGCTCTACCGCCCCCGTTCGTTGGAGACCTTCATCGGGCAAAAACACCTTCTTGCCGACAACGCGCCCCTGCGGAAACTGATCGAGAGCGACGCCCTTCAGCACAGCTTTTTCTATGGCCCGCCGGGTGTCGGAAAGACGACGCTTGCGCGTATTATCGCCGAAAAACTGGGTCGCCCGTTCTACGAACTCAATGCCACGACGCTCAAAGTCGACGAGCTTCGCGCCATCTTCAAGCAGTATGCCAATGCCCTGGTCAAGCCGCTCATATTCATTGACGAGGTGCATCGTTTGTCCAAAACCCAGCAGGAGGTGCTGCTGCCCTTCATGGAACGCTACGACGCCCTGATCGTCGGTGCATCGACCGAAAACCCCTTCTTTTCGCTCACAGCGGCGATGCGCTCTCGTTCCCTGCTGTTTGAATTCAAGCCTTTGAGGGCCGAAGATCTCGCCACGATGCTCGATCGCGTTGTCGAAAAGGAGGCGCTCTTGCTGAGTGAAGCGGCGCGCGCCTATCTGCTCGATTCCAGCGGCGGCGATATGCGGGCCATGCTCAATCTTTTCGAAGCGGCCGCCGCCGTCACGTCCGACATAGAGGTCGAGACCCTCAGGCAGCTTCGCCCCGCGGCGCTGCACGACGGTAGCAGCAGCAGCGACACCCATTACAATCTCATCAGCGCCATGATCAAGAGCCTCAGGGGCAGCGATGTCGATGCGGCACTCTACTGGATGGCCAGGCTCATCGCCGGCGGCGAACCGCCCGAATTTATCGCCCGCCGGATGGTGATATTCGCCAGTGAAGATATCGGCAACGCCAACCCCAATGCGTTGGGCATCGCCGTCGATACGATGCATGCGGTGAGTAAAATCGGTTATCCGGAGGCGCGCATCATCCTGTCGCAATGCTGCGTCTATCTCGCAGCCTCTCCTAAATCAAATGCCGCCTACAAAGCGATCAACAAGGCGATCTCGGCCGTCGAAAAGGGGGAGCTGCAGCCCGTGCCCAGACACCTGCAAAGCCCCGACCATCCAGGCTACCTCTACCCCCACGATTTTGGCGGATGGGTGAAGCAAGCGTATATGCAAAAGCCGATGAGGTTCTACGAATCCAAAGGGATAGGTTTTGAAAAACGGCTCGATGAATGGCTCGAAAAGATCAAAGGTAAGAAGTCTGATCAATGAAGTCTATTCCATCCAGATAAGACCAGCGAATCGGCCCGTCGTTCCCTCTCTTCGGTAGGAGTAGTGGTCGCTCGAACAGGCGCTGCAGATAGGTGAAACATCGATGTTTTCGGCCTTTACGCCAATGCCGGTCAACATATCGACATTGAGCCTCTGAATATCAAGATAACGATCGTTCATATATTGTTTTCCGAAACTCTTTTCGACGATCGCGGCCAGATCTTCGCCGATTTCGTAACAGCAGGGGCCGATGGAGGGGCCTATGACGGCATGGATCTCCTCGGGATCGCAACCGAATCGCCGCTGCATCGTACGAACGGTTTTGGGCGCGATCTGCAGGAATGTCCCGTTGCGTCCGGCATGGGCGGCGGCGATCACCTGGCGTTTTGTGTCGTAGAGCAGCAGAGGGATGCAGTCGGCGACCATGACGGCCAGTCCCGTCTGTGTCAGATCGGTCACGATGGCGTCGCAGCGATCGATCGTCGTGTCGCCACCCAGGGGAGTGTCGACGACATGCACCCGATTTGAGTGAATCTGATCCATCCAGACGATCGAGAGAAGTGCCGTTTTTCGCTTGAGAATGTCGCGGTTACGTTGAACCGATCGTTCGTCGTCTCCGACATGGTAGGCGAGATTGAAGCTATCGTAGGGAGGGGATGAGAGACCGCCGTGGCGGTCGGTGAAGAGATAGGAGATCTTCGCCATGGCGTCTATGGGCTCTTTATAAAAACGTCGCCGAAGTGAGGGCGTACCTGGCATATGGGAAGGTCCGCCCATCTTTTTCGACCCAGCACTCTTCAATGGTCGCAGGCAGGCGGACCCCTTCAACCTCTTTGTATGAGAGAATCCGCATTCGCCAGGATGCGGGATAGAGCTTCTTCTTGATCGAGCGGACCCTCTCTTGGCTCGAAACTTCGACGATTCGTCCCTGCTCGTCGTTTGAAAAGGTGACCGAGGCAGTGAGGTTGCCATCTTCGATCATGGCCATCGTATGGTTTGTGTCGATCATCTTGTAATGAATGCATGCACACTTCAGGAGCGACGGGTTGAAGAGGCTGTAGGCCAGGAGCCTCGCCAGTTCCGAGCGCGCAAATTCGGCACCTTCGAGTTTCGCCATCGGGATGATGCCAAAAAGCAGCGTCTGCATCGTCGCGCGGCCCGTATGGCAGGTTTCGATCGCATTGAAGGTGATCAGCGGATTGGGATCGAGGCGGACACCCCATAGCATGTCAGGCGTGGGACGCAGCAGTGTGAGTGTGTGCATCTTCATCGGTTTGTCCGCCTTGATGCTATAGGTGCCGTCAAATTGAAGCGCGATGGCTCTGTAGGCTTTGTGCTTTGGATCGGAAAAGCCGATATGCCGTGCGATCGCAGAGGGGAGGTCGGCCTCGCTTTTTGACTGGAGCTTGCCGGTGGTATTGTCGTCGACGAACGCTTTGCCCAACGATTTGAGTGTCGCTTCGTAGTTCGCCTGGCCGTACCATGCGAATCCTACATTGACGAGAAGCAGCAATACCGCGACGGCGATAATTTTTTTGAGAATTGGGGGCATCGATCTTTCCTTTTGGTTTGGCGAAATTATAGCACTATACAAAGGTATTGAGAGTCTATTAACTGTTCATTAACCATTCGTTGGAGCGCGTTAACCCCAGTGTGTATAGAATGCGACTATCAAATGACGATGCGGAAGCAAACCCCGGATGTTTGCACCTACTCCCTTTCATGCTGACTCCTGACCTGACATTTCCAAGATTCCGGGGTTTGCTTCCGCATCGCATACGAAATATGATAAAAGAATATTCAAGGAGATAACTGTGCTGAAAAAAAGTCTGTTTTTATCGACCATTCTGGCCGCTGCACTAATGGCGGGCAACGTTCACTTTCAGGAGGCGCCGGCGGGTACGCGCGTGATGCCGGAATCTGGCAAAATCCTCTCTTTCAACAAAGCGATCGCCCATGCGAGTCAATGCGTTGTCAACATATCGACGAAAAAGAAGGTACACCAAAACATTCCGCAAGCCTTTATGGACCCCTTCTTCAGGCAGTTTTTCAATTTGCCGTTCGGGCAGATGATGCCGCGCGAGCGTATCCAGCGGGCGCTTGGATCGGGCGTGATTGTTACCAAGGACGGGTACATCGTGACCAACAACCATGTCGTCGACGGGGCCGATGAGGTCCATGTCACGCTTCCGGGAAGCACCAAAGAGTACAACGCGAAAATCGTAGGCACCGATCCCAAAACCGATATCGCCGTCATCAAAATCGACGCCAAAGAGCTTCCGGCGATCCGATTCGGCGACTCTGCCACACTCAAGACGGGCGACCTGGTCTTTGCGATCGGCAATCCGTTCGGCGTGGGGGAGAGTGTCACGCAGGGCATCATCTCCGCGCTCGGAAAAGACAGCGTCGGGATCAACCAGTATGAAGACTTCATTCAGACCGATGCCGCGATCAACCCGGGCAACAGTGGCGGCGCCCTGGTCGACAGCCGCGGTGTGCTGATCGGCATCAACAGCGCCATCATCACCCGAAGCGGCGCCAACAACGGGATCGGATTCGCGATCCCCGCCAACATGGTCAAGCGGGTCGCCACCCAGTTGATCGAACATGGCAAGGTCGAATACGGCTATCTGGGTGTGAGCATCGGCAATCTCACCCCCGACCTACACAAGGTCTACAAGCATGACGAAGGGGCATTGGTGCTCGACGTAGAGCCCAAGGCGCCCGCCGCCAAAGCGGGTATCAAGCGAGGCGACCTGATTTTGAAAGTCGACGATACGCCGATCAAGGATGCGAGTGATCTGAAAAACACGATCGGCGCCATGTCGCCGGGCAGGAAGGTCACGCTGACGATCGAACGGAACAAAAAGGTGATCGAGCTGGATGTGAAGCTCGGCAAATTCCCCGAAAGCCACCTGAAAACGGAGGGTGACAAGGGATTTGTTGACGGACTGACGCTGCAGGAGATCACGCCACAGATTCGCAAGCAGATCGGCATTCCCGACGATATCGAAGGGGTCATCGTGTCGGATGTCGCACCCGATAGCAAAGCCGATAAAGCGGGTTTTATGCCCGGAGACATTATCATTCAGATCGAAGATACGATGATCAAGAGTATTCAGGATGTCGACCGTGCGATGAAAAAATATCCCGGCACGAAGCGGGTCTATGTCAATCGCCGGGGCATCATACGGATTTTGGTCGTCCAGTAAGGAGCATTCACGATGGTTCGGGTTCTGATGATCGAAGACGATGAAGAGCTGGCGGAGATTTTAAGTGAATATCTGCAGCGCTTCAGTATAGAGACGATCAACGTACCCGACCCGTTTCTGGGCCTCAGCAAACTCGAAAACGAAACGTTCGACCTCGTGATCCTTGATCTGTCGCTTCCGGGCATGGACGGGCTCGAGGTGTGCGAGGAGATTCGAAAAAGAAGCGACGTGCCCATCGTCATATCATCGGCCAGAAGCGATCTGACCGACAAGATCGTCGGCCTCGAAAAAGGGGCCGACGACTACCTCCCCAAGCCCTACGATCCAAGAGAGCTCGTCGCACGCATCAAGACCATTCTCCGCCGTATCGGAAGAGAGAAGGGCGAAGAGACGGCAAAAACGCACGATCTTCGGATCGACGAAGCGAGCCGCATGATCTACCTCAAAGACCAACCGCTTCAACTCACCGCCGCCGAATACGGCATATTGAGTTACCTTCTCGAGCACGCCAATGAAGTGGTTTCGCGCGAAGATCTGATCTACAGCGTCGATGCCATCAGTGAAGAGAGCACACTCAAGAGCATCGACGTCATCATCAGCCGTATTCGCCACAAACTGGGTGACAAGCCCAAACACCCGCGATATATCCGTTCCGTTCGCGGACTCGGCTATCGCCTGACGCCATGAGACGCGTCTCTATCTTCGTCTTCATCGCCGCGATCTTCGCGATCGCCTTTCTGGCGGCCGGCACCGCTTTCTACTTCTACGGCGTCAACGACAAATACCGCCATTCGCAGATGATGGTGCAGCGCAACATCCTGTTCGCGCAGAATATCCTGCTGCGTATGGAGCGGGGCAATCCCGCCGAACAGATCGAAGAGGCCGCCAGAAAGTACGGTATGAAGTGGATTCAGGATGAAAAAGAGGGTGTCGCACTGCTCAAGAAGGCCAAACTGCTCGGGCGCCAGCCGACGCCTTTTGGCTTCATCGACATGCTGGAGAAAGAGGGGCATATCTATCTGCTCATCAACGCGTTTGGCCGCCTCATTCTCTTCGAAGATCTGCAGTACCATCCCTACAATCCCACGATCGTCTGGATCTACTTCGCGCTGACCGCACTGGTGATGGGGCTCATCTTCTGGGCGATATGGTTCAAACTCCGGCCGCTCAAATCACTGCAGCGCTGTATCCGGAAATTTGGCGAAGGAGAGCTCGACATTCACTGCCGTATCGACGGAAGCGACGAAATCGCACAGGTCTCACAGGCGATCGACGAGGCGATCGGGCGCATCCGTATGCTGATCAACTCCCGCAACCTCTTCATCAGAAATATCATGCACGAACTCAAGACACCCTTGACAAAGGGGCTTCTAACGGTGCAGATGGTGGCGGAATCGAAGCAAAAAGAGCGTCTGGAGCGGATCTTCATGCGACTTGACAGCACGATCAGCGAGTTCGGTACGATTGAACAGCTCAGCAGCGGCAAGTTCCCGCTCACGGTACGGGCCGTGACGATGGAAGACCTGATCGACCAGGCGATCGATTTGGCGATGATCGATAAAGCAAGAGGCAGTTACGATATCGCACCCGTACGGATCGAAGCCGACTTCAAACTGATGAGCATCGCGTTGAAAAATCTGATCGACAATGCCATGAAATACGCCAGCGACCGCACTTTTCACATCGTAGCCGATGACAGGAAGATCGTTGTGGAGAGCAGGGGGGAAGCATTGGAGCATCCGCTCTCTTTTTATCTGCAGCCCTATACCCAGGGAAGCGATGCCGTCAGTGGCCTGGGACTCGGGCTCTATATCGTCGACATGATCGCCAGAGTGCACGGTTTCGGTTTCAGGTACGAACATCGAAACGGATCGAACCGATTCATCATCGAGCTGCAGCAACAGCGAAAGCGACCGCTCTAATGCTAGTTTAAAAAATAAAAGGTATAATTTCAATCCTTCAATCGTTGACCCGTTAGCTCAGCTGGTAGAGCAATTCCCTTTTAAGGAATGGGCCGTTGGTTCGAATCCAACACGGGTCACCAGAGATCTTTTGTTGATCGAATGTTGAAATGCGTAGGCTTCCTGCACTTACGCCGTCTTCGGGTGCGTGAACGCACATCGAATCGGCTTGCGAAGCTAAAAAAGCGAAGCAGTTCGCTTTTTCTTCACGCTTCTCAGGTTCGAATCCAACACGGGTCACCATATTGGTGCGGTGGTAGTTCAGTTGGTTAGAATACCGCCCTGTCACGGCGGGGGTCGCGAGTTCGAGTCTCGTCCACCGCGCCATCCTCTCTATTTCAAAAAATCCCTCAATTTCACTTTGACAATACCGAAAAATTCATGCATAGCTCGATAGCTGTTCAGCAGCGCCCACATCGAGGGCATATAGTCTTGGATCTCGTACGAAGTTTTCGACGGATCGATATAGAAATTCACGGCGGCCGGATAGAGGTGGCGTACGCCGGCATGTCTGAAAAGCATCAGTGCTCGGCGCATATGGTAGGCAGATGTTACGACGATGAGTGTGGGATTCTCTTTGCCGAGCATTTCTCGGGTGAGAACGGCGTTTTCATAGGTATCACGGCTTCTGGTTTCGGGGATCAGGGCGAAATGGCCGACAGGTGTTTTCGAAACGTTGATCTCGTCACAGAGAATGGGGTTCAGTGCTTTCAGGGAATCGAGTAGCGCATGGAACTCGTCGTACCCTCTGTCGCCATTGCCGCTGACGATGACGGGAATGTCGAGTGATTTACCGATCGCCATGCCGTAGATGGCGCGTTTGAAGGATTCGTCGACCAGAGGGATCGGATTGCCGCGCATGTTGCCACCACCGAGGGTGACGACGGCATCAGCTTTTGCGGGCAGCGTTGTGTGCCTGAAAGGCGCTTCGAAAGGAAGAAGCAGGTTGTCAGCGACCGGGTGGATGCTCAAGAGGTAGAGAAAAAGAGCGAAGGTCGCCAGCCCGCGGCGCACCCAGCTTCTGGCGAACCAGGCGAGTAACGCAGCGATCGTGACAAAAAGACCCGGCGGCAGGAGCAGGGCGGTAAATATTTTAGACAGAAGGTAGATCATCGAAGAGGCGCCCTCAATAGAGAGTCACCCCTTTTTCGCCCAGTTTGAGTTCACCGATGAGATAGCCGTCACTCTTTTTCAGCACGTTGTCGACATCTTCCGGGGCGACGACGAGCACCATGCCCACGCCCATGTTGAATGTGCGGAACATCTCCTCTTTCTCGACATATTTGGCCATCAGGTCGAAAATCGGCAGTGTCTTGATTTTGGAGGTGTCGATCACGGCGTGCATGTTGTCGGGAAGGACGCGGGGAAGGTTTTCGACAAGTCCACCGCCGGTAATGTGGGCGAGGGCGTGGATATAGGGCTTGAGCGCCTTGAAGGTCTTGACGTAGATGCGGGTGGGTGTCAGCAGTGTGTCGATCAGGGGTTTGCCCTCGAACATATCATCAAATTTCATGCCGAGTTTTTCGAAAAGAAGTTTTCTGACGAGTGAAAAACCATTGGAGTGGATACCGCTGCTCGGCAGTGCGACAAGTTGGTCGCCCTCTTTGACATGGACGAGGCGGTTCATTTCGCTCTTCTCGGCGATGCCGACGGAAAATCCCGCCAGGTCGAAGTCCTCTTCGCTGTACATCCCGGGCATTTCGGCCGTTTCACCGCCGATGAGGGCACATTCGCTCTGCCTGCACCCTTCGGCGATCCCTTCGACGACCGTTTTGGCGTCATCGACATTCAGTTTGCCGGTGGCGTAGTAGTCCAGAAAGAAAAGAGGGGTGCCGAAGTTGCAGATGAGGTCGTTGACGCACATCGCGACGAGATCGATACCGACCGTGTCCAGTTTCTTGCTTTCGATCGCCAGTTTGAGCTTTGTGCCCACGCCGTCGGTGGCGGCGAGCATCACGGGTTCTTCGTAGCCGCCGGGCAGGGCGTAGGCGCCGGCGAAGGAGCCGATGCCGCCGATAACATTGGAATCGAACGTCGATTTGACCGCGGGTTTGATCGCTTCGACGAACGCGTTGCCCGCATCGATGTCGACACCGGCCTCTTTGTAGCTTATATCAGCCATTGCTGTCCTTTTTATTCCAGTCGCACGGTCCGAACACTTTGTTGAAGAACCAAAGAGATGGGCAGAAATTGGTGAAGGCCCACACCAGCATCATCAGAATGATGAAGACCTGCAGCGCGACACCGATCTTGAACGATAGCGCGTCGCCCGCGGCTCCCTGGGCCAGAAACATCAGCGCGATGCCGAGCATCACTGCCGTCAAAATACGTTGAATACGTTCTGCACACATGGGCAATATCCTTATTTTATTGTTTGTCGATATTATATCCAAGCTCAGGAAAGATGTTTTTGAACCGAGGCGATTTTCTGCTCCATCCGGCCGCTCTTGCCTTTGCGTATATCCATCTTGATCGTCGTGTAGACCCTGTTGCAGTCGGGCTCGAGCGTGGCGTAGGCCCTCTCGATGACGCGGGTGGCCTCCTCGACGGTTTCGCACTCGAAAATGGTTCCCATCGGCGTCAGCTGCCATGGGATATCGAGATTTTCGAACATCGATACGATACGGCTGACATAGGCGCTGACACTCTCGCCTTTGTCGGTCGGGAACATCGCGAATTCTACAAGGGTGCTCATTGTTGGATCCTTTAGGGTATTTGGAGTATTATAGGGTAATTTTTTACGAGGTAACGGTGTGAAGCAAAGCGGTAAAGTACAGTTTCTCTTTTGGCTCTTCTCTTTTTCCATTCTTCTGTATGTGTGGATCATCTGGATCACGGTTCAGACATTCGTGCTTCCCGAAGCCCCTGTGCAAGAGTTGCCCGAGGATAAAATCGCGCTTCTTTTCATTCTCTACGGGTTGCTCGTGCTCGGGACGCTGGCGGGAACGACGGTAGCCATATTCATCGGCAATAAGCGGTACACCAACCGTTTTGGGGCGCTCTTTCTCATTATTTTTCTCTCCTTTCTCGCCGGCAAAAGCATTTTCGGTTAAAATCGCTTTAAAGGGCTTTTGCTACAATCATCCAACTTTAACAGGGGAGTGTAACTATGTGGCTGACACAAGGCGTTGTCGACATTGTAAAATGTGAATTGAAAATTAAAGAAAAGGTATTCGAACAAGATGGTGTCGAAGTATTCGATTCGGGATATTTCGGGAAAATTCTGGTGCAGGACGATACGGCGCTCTACTGTGAACACGACAGCAGTATGCGCCATGAAGTCGCAGCCCATACGGCCATGTGCACGCATGCCGATCCCAAAAGGGTACTGGTGGTCGACGGCGGTGACGGCGCGGTCGCGGCGGAGCTTCTGAAACATAAGGATGTGATGATCGATGTCATCGAACGTGACAAGGATATCGTCGATGGTGCCAAGGCGTTCGGTCGCTATCACGACGTATTCGAAGAGACGCGTGTCACCCTGCTCGTCGGCGATACGGTGGAGATGCTCTCGAGTATGAACGACGAAACCTACGATATCGTCATCTTCAACCGATTCGACGAGATCTATCTCGATGATGCGGCTGTCATGGCCGGTGTCAACCGTATATTGACACAAAAGGGTCTTGTGGTCATGGATGCATCCAGTCAACTTTTCGACATGGCGGGCCACAAAGAGGTGCTCGCGGCACTCGATGCGCAGTTCAAGATCGTCATGCCTTTCCGCTACACCTCGATGGTGCGTACCGGCGGCGAGCAGTGGTTCGCGATGGGGAGCAAATTCTATCATCCGACGGCTGATCTCAATCTGCAGCGGGCCGATCTGACGGATGGTTATACATGGTACAACAGCGATCTCCATGTGGCGCAGTTCGCGCTTCCGACGGCGACATTCAAGCTGCTTAAAGAGTATATCAAGCGCTAATGGCCTTCAAACACGCGATCGCCCTCACTGGCGGCATCGCCAGCGGCAAATCCACTGTCTGCAACCTGCTGAAGCTCTACGGGCTTCGCATCATCGACGCCGATGCCATCGCCCGCGCCATGCTCGATGAGGAGGCGGCAGCGATCGCCGAGCTTTTCGGGAAAGATTTCGTGAAAGAGGGGAGCGTCGACAGAAAGAGACTCGGTGCGCTCGTCTTCTCCGACAAGGAAGCGAGAAAAGCGCTCGAAGCGCTGCTTCATCCGAAAATCAGAGAAGAGATCAAACGACAGAGCGAGGCCCAGGACCGCCTCGGCGGACCCTATATCGTCGATATCCCACTCTTTTTTGAATCGAAGCACTACCCGATCGAGAAAGTGGTCGTGGTCTATGCGCCGCGCGAGGTCCAAAAAGCCCGACTCATCGAGCGCGAAGGGTTGAGCGAAGCGGAAGCCGAAGCGAGACTGAATGCACAGATGGATATCGAAGAGAAGCGAAAGCGGGCCACGTGGGTCATCGACAACAGTGGAAACCTTAAACATCTCCAGCGCGAAACCGAAAGGGTCTTCGACGAAATTACGAACTGATGTTACGCACTATACACCACCATCCGTCAAACGAGAACGCATACGATACGAGGCGAAAAGGTTCGGGTGTAGCCAAAGCTACATTCGGTTCTTTTCAACGACGACAGCGTGTGCGTTATCGTTTGACCCCGAAGGGGCGGCACCATCGCCGAACGATTGTTTCGTTGCGACGGCATCGGCGTAGCTTTGGCTACGCCTCACCGCCGCGCCTTGCACTCGCACGACGCTGATGCCGCGGATGATGGTGTATAGTGCGCAACATCAGTTCCCAACTCACGGGCCTCAAACTAATCATTATATTTAACATAAGCAATCCTTAAGCTATGCTATAATCCCGCCAATTTTTTCAAAAGGAGGCGAAGATGACCATAGCGAAATATTCCGCAAGCGGCAACGACTTTGTCATCTACCACACCTTTGTCAAGCGTGACAGATCAGAGATCGCGCGGCGACTCTGTCACCGCCAGGAGGGAGTCGGTGCCGATGGCCTCATCGTTTTGCTTCCCCATGAAGCGTACGATTTCGAGTGGCAGTTCTACAATGCCGACGGCAGCGAGGCGGCCATGTGCGGCAACGGCAGCCGGGCCGCCGCCCATTACGCCTATTCTCATGGCCTGGCGGCAGCCAAAATGCGCTTTCTCACCGGTGCGGGCGTCATCGAGGCGGAGGTTGACAACAGTGTCGTCGCCAGCGAGTTGACAGCTCCGAAAATCATCGACAAAGAGATCGGCGCCTTCGGCAAACGATGGTGGCTGATCGATACGGGCGTACCGCATCTTGTCGCACTCGTTGACACGGTTGACATCTTCGATCTCGAAGAGGCCGCGACACTTCGTCAGAAATATGACGCCAATGTCAATATCGCGGCAATCAAGGATGGGACGCTCTATGTGCGGACATACGAGCGTGGTGTCGAAGGCGAAACATTGGCCTGCGGGACAGGCATGGCCGCCTCTTTCTTGCGTGCATACGAAGAGGGGAGGGTGCCTGAACGGATGCGGGTGGTTCCGACCGGGGGCGAAACCCTCGAGCTTTCCGTCAAAAACGAAAGGCTCGTACTCAAAGGGGAAGTGCGCCACACGTTCGACGCTTTGGTAGCGCCTGAAGCAGGAGCGGTAGGTTGATGAGGTTTTTTACGGCACTGCTGCTCTTTGGCGCACTTCTTTTTGCCGACACCACCAAAGCCTTCCCGGCATCCTATTACGACATCAAAGATCCGCAGGCACGCAAAGAGGCGTTTGTCAAGATTCTCTACCCTCTGGTGATCCGTGAGGAGAAAAAGATTCAAGCACAAAGAGCGTTCGTGCAATCGGTTTTTGGAAAGATTGAAGCGGGTGACATCGTGACCCCTGCGGAGTTGGCACAGCTGAAAAAGCTGGCGAAAACCTATCGCATCGCATCACTGTACGACAAATCCGCCTACTTGAAGCGAATCGACACGATTCCCGTCTCATTGGTGCTGGCGCAGGCGGCGATCGAGAGCAATTGGGGCCGAAGCCGCTTTGCAAGGGTGGCCAACAACCTTTTTGGGGAGTGGACTTGGGGAAAGCGTGGCATTATCCCCCGAAACAGACCCGAAGGGAAGCGGTACAAAATTCGAATCTTCGATTCTTTGGAGGCGTCGATCGCCTCCTATATGCGCAACCTCAACCGCCACTGGGCCTACCAGGAGTTCAGGGAAGCGAGAGCCGAAGCCAGAGTGAAAGGATTGCCGTTCAGCGGATTTGTCGCGGCAGCCTATCTGACGCACTATTCACAGCGTGGTGAAGAGTATACGAAGATGGTCAAAACGAAGATCGCGAAAAATGGGTGGGATCTGTATGACCTGCCCACCGCTCCCGCTGTCGAAGAGGGAAGCGGTGAGATGGTGATGCTCTCGAGGGAGATCTTCAGGCGTTAAAGCCCTGCGGCCTTAATGGCCTCGGCCTGAAAATGGGCGATAAGCGGTTCGATCACTTCATCGAGCAGGCCGCCTTCCATTATTTCGTTCAATCGATAAAGCGTGAGTCCGATGCGGTGATCGGTGATGCGATTTTGGGGATAGTTGTAGGTGCGGATACGCTCGCTTCTGTCGCCTGACCCAACCTGCGCCTTTCTGTCGGCGCTCGATTCGGCGAGCTGTTCGTGGAGAAACTTTTCATAAACGCGCGCTTTGAGAATCTTGAGCGCCTTCTCTTTGTTTTTGTGCTGGGATTTTTCATCCTGCATCGCCACGACGACCCCGGTGGGAATGTGGGTGATGCGTACGGCCGAATCGGTGGTGTTGACCGACTGCCCGCCGCATCCGCTCGAGCGGTAGACGTCGATCTTCAGGTCGTTGGGGTTGATCTGCACGTCCACGTCGGCCACCTCGGGAAGGATGGCGACGGTCACGGCGGAGGTGTGGATGCGCCCCTGTGATTCGGTGGCCGGTACGCGCTGTACGCGATGGGTGCCCGCTTCGTATTTGAGGCGGCTGTAGACCTGTTCCCCTTTGATGAGTGCCACGATCTCCTTGTAGCCTCCGGCTTCGCTTTCACTGGAGCTTTCGATCGCGATTTTCCAGCCTCTGTTCTCCGCATAGCGGACATAGGCTTTGAAAAGATCGCCCACGAAAAGCGCCGCTTCATCTCCGCCTGTGCCGGCACGGATCTCGAGATAGATGTTCTTGTCGTCGTTGGGATCTTTGGGAATGAGAAGAAGCTTGATCTCTTCGTTCATCTTCTCCAGTTGCGGTTCGAGTTCTTTGAGCTCTTCGGCTGCCAATTCGCCCAGTTCCGGATCGCCAAGCAGCGAACGGTTCTCTTCGATCGCATCGACGGTTTGAATATAGGATTTGGCCTTTTCCACGAGAGGTTCGAGGTCGGACTGCTCTTTCGAGAGTTCCGTCATTTTCTTGATATCGGAGGTGATTTCGGGCGAACTGAGAAGGGCGTTGATTTCGTTGTAGCGGTCGATGAAGGGTTGGAGTTTTTCTTTCAGCATCGAAAGAGCCTCAGGCGCGCGGTTTACGCGGCGCTGAGTGCGTTGACTTTCGTCTGCAGACGGCTCACTTTGCGTGCGGCCGTGTTTTTCTTGAGAATGCCTTTGCTCACATATTTGTGAAGTTCGCGGTTGGCCGTTTTCATCGCGGCGGCGGCTGCGTCTTTGTCACCTGCTTCGACAGCGGCGATGACGGCTTTGGTGATGTTCTTGATACGCGTTTTGTAGTAGCGGTTGCGTGCCGTGCGCTTTTCGGTCTGGCGAATACGCTTTATCGCTGATTTGTGATGTGCCATATGGTATAATCCTTGTCATTAGAAAATTTTGGGAATCATAGCTTAAAATTTATTAAATTTAAATTAAATGTAAGAATGCAGAGCGCGTTATTTTTGAAAGGGGAGAGATGAAACTTTTTGGGACGGATGGCGTACGGGGGCTTGCGGGAAAAGATCTGGATGCCTTTACGGCGATGAAGCTGGCGATGGCGGCGGGGATTTATTTTCGCAAACATGCCAAGACCAACAAGATACTGGTGGGCAAAGATACGCGGCGCAGCGGCTATATGCTGGAAAACGCGCTGGTGAGCGGATTGACGTCGGTGGGCTACAACGTGATCCAGATCGGCCCTATGCCCACGCCTGCGGTGGCCTTTTTGACCGAAGATATGCGCTGTGATGCGGGCATCATGATCAGTGCCAGCCACAACCCATACGAGGACAACGGCATCAAATTCTTCGACGCCCACGGCGACAAACTGAACGAAGAGGACGAAGCGGCGATCGAGAAGATCTATTTCGATACCGAGCTTCTGATGGCCGAGAGGAAGACGGGGCGCAATATCGGCTCGTCCAAGAGGATCGACGACGTGATCGGCCGCTACATCGTCCACCTGAAAAACTCTTTTCCCACCGACATGACCCTCAACGATGTACGGATCGTCCTTGATACGGCCAACGGCGCCTCCTACAGGGTGGCGCCGACCGTCTTCGAGGAGCTTGGCGCGGATGTTATCGTCATCAACAACCACCCCAACGGCTACAACATCAACGACAACTGCGGGGCGATGCACCCCGAAACGCTGAGCGAAAAGGTCAGAGAGTATCGCGCCGATATCGGTTTCGCGTTCGACGGCGATGCCGACAGGCTGGTCGTGGTGGATGAAAAGGGGCATCAGATCGACGGCGACAAACTGATCGGCGCGCTGGCTCTATTTATGAAAAAGCAGGGACGGCTCAAAAATGACTGTGTCGTGGCCACGGTGATGAGCAACCAGGGATTCGAGGATTTTCTGAAAAAGCACGGCATATCGCTGGTTCGCTCGAACGTGGGCGACAAATATGTCCTCGAAGAGATGCGCCGCCACGACTGTGTGATGGGCGGGGAGCAGAGCGGGCATGTCATATTCAGCGAGTACGCCAAAACCGGAGACGGGCTGGTTACGGCTCTTCAGACGATCGCGCTGATTCTGCGAAGTGGTAAAAGGGCGAGCGAAGTGCTCAACCCTTTCGAACTCTATCCCCAGCGCCTGCTCAACCTCAAAGTGGCCGAGAAAAAGCCGCTCGAATCGATCGAAGGGCTGGCGGAGAAAGAGGCGGCGATCAAAGCCGATGGTCTGCGCTCTCTGATCCGCTATAGCGGCACCGAGAACAAGTTGCGCATCCTGCTCGAAGGGAAGAGTGGTCAGAAGATCGAAAAGTGGATCGCCGATCTGGAAACATTTTTCAAAAAAACGCTCAACGCCTGATGTGAACGCATGATCAAGTCGTGGGTCATATTCATTCTCGCGATGGCGGGTATCTACCTGATCGACCAGAACGTCAAAGCGATCTTTTTGGCCGGATGGCACTGGGAGAGCCGCTGCATCTCCCTTTCTCTCGTTTTCAATAAAGGGGTCGCCTTTTCGATGTTCGCCTTTCTGGGCCCATGGCTCAAGTGGATTCAGCTGACGCTTCTGGCGGGGGTGCTCGGATACATTGTCCATGGCGGATATTTGAAACGATATGCCTTTCCACTGGGCATACTCTTCGGAGCCGGTTTGAGCAATGTGGCCGACCGTTTTATGCATGGTGGCGTCGTCGACTATGTGCATTGGCACTGCGGTTTCGATTTTGCCGTTTTCAATCTCGCCGATGTGATGATCGATCTCTCGATCGCTTCTATTCTCATAATGTCCTACTTTAAGAAAAAATAAATATTGATAGTGTATAATTCCGTCACAAAATATCGAAACGGCTCCATCGGAGCAGTGACGGTTCTTCTTTTATCTTCTCTATGTGGTCGCGTAGCTCAGTTGGTAGAGCACTACCTTGACATGGTAGTGGTCACAGGTTCAAGTCCTGTCGTGGCCACCATTTTTTTCCTCTCCAGTACAAAATTGACCATTTTTTTCCAATCTACCTGAAAATTTCGACTTTTTGAGAATTTTTTTTATAAAAATTCAGTACAATAGTCGCATAAATTGTCAAAATAAAGGAATTTTTTGGAAGATAAAGAGATTATCGCCTATAAAGACAAGAATGGGCAGATCATCGATACCCAGACAGCCGCACAAAACGATTGCAGCGACTGCGAACCCATCTACTGCGACAACTCCCCCGAAGCCCTTGAAGTGATACGCCACTCGACCGCCCACCTGATGGCGCAGGCGATCAAACAGCTCTATCCCGAAGCGAAATTCTTTGTCGGTCCCGTCGTTGATGAAGGTTTCTACTACGATTTCCGCGTCAACGAAAAGATCGGTGACGCCGATTTGAAAAAGATCGAAAAGAAGATGCAGGAGCTCGTGAAGAAAAAGCTGCCGATCGAGCGCTACTGTATTCCAAAAGAGGAGGCCGAGAAGAAGTTTGCCGGTGACGACCTGAAGCAGGAGGTGATGAAACGCATCACCGACGACACCCTCTGCATCTACCGTCAGGGCGACTTCGAAGATCTCTGCCGGGGTCCGCATGTGCCCAATACCAAATTCCTGCGCCATTTCAAGCTCACGAGAGTAGCGGGTGCCTACCTCGGAGGTGACGAAAGTAAAGAGATGCTTACACGCATCTACGGCATCGCCTTCGCCGACAAAGAGAGCCTCAAAAACTATCTGAAGATGATCGAAGAGGCCAAAAAACGCGACCACCGTAAATTGGGAACGGAGCTTGGCCTTTTCATGTTCAACGACGAAGCGGGGGCGGGTCTGCCGTTCTGGATGCCCAAAGGCGCTCGTCTTCGGGGCAGAATCGAGCAGCTTCTGTGGAGAGCGCACCGAAGAAGAGGGTACGAGCCGGTACGAGGGCCCGAGATTTTGAAAGCGGATATGTGGCGCACCAGTGGCCACTACGCCTGCTATGGCGAAAATATGTACCTCACCGAGATCGACGGACAGGAGTACGGCATCAAGCCGATGAATTGCATCGGCCACATCCTTATCTACAAACACGACATGCACAGCTATCGGGAACTGCCGCTGAAATATTTCGAATATGGAGTGGTTCACCGCCACGAAAAGAGCGGCGTTCTGCATGGGCTTTTGCGCGTACGGGAGTTCACACAGGACGATGCCCATATCTTCTGTACGCCCGAACAGATCAAGCCTGTTGTTATCGACGTACTCGAATTCGTCGACCGCGTGATGAAGATTTTCGGCTTCGAGTACGAAATGGAGATCTCCACACGGCCCGAAAAGGCGATCGGAGAGGAGGCGATCTGGGAAACGGCGACATCGGCATTGAAAGAGGCACTCGATGAAAATGGCTTCGAGTACGGCATCGACGAGGGCGGCGGCGCTTTCTACGGACCTAAAATCGATATCAAGATCACCGATGCGCTGAAGCGCAAATGGCAGTGCGGCACGATCCAGGTCGACTTCAACCTTCCCGAACGTTTCGAACTCGAATATGTCGAC